>JAAETV010000457.1 GCA_024227975.1 Actinomycetes bacterium | reverse complement strand
TGTTGTCAGGTTCTGCCCCCAGTTGTGATGACCCTCAGCAGGTCGTCGCCATAGCGCTCGAGTTTCATGGGGCGCATGCCTGGCATGGCAGCCAGCCCTGCTTTCGAAGCCGGTCTCGCACTGGCGATTGCCCTCAGGGTTCGATCGTCGAACACCACATAGGGTGGTACGTCCGCGGCCCGGGCTCGCCGTTGACGCCACGACTGGAGGGCTTGGTAGACGGCCTCGTCCGTCGGATCGGAGATCGGCTTCGGCCCCCCCGTTGATCGGTGGCGACCTCGGCCTCGGGCCGGTCGGTCGGTAGCGCTGGAAGCTGAAGCACTGGTTGCCTCGTCGAGCTGGCGGCGTGATTGTTCGAGCTTGGCCCGCCAGTCGACCCGTTGGGCTCGACCAACGCCGAGTCGGTCGATGGCAGCTGCTAGCGGTGCCAGATGGGGTGACGCTTGGCGTTTGATCGGGCGGCTGGTGAATGTCCGGGCTGCCGCCCACGAGAGACTGAGCTCCTCCTCAGCTCGGGTGATGGCCACGTACAGTAGGCGCCTCTCCTCAGCCAACTGGGCTCCCGTCGAGGCATAGGCGATCGGTACGAACCCCTCTTCGAGGCCGGCAACATGGACGACGGGCCATTCGAGGCCCTTTGCTCCATGGAACGTGGTGAGCTCGACTGCGTCGGTGTCGGCGTCGATGTCGCCAGCTCCGAGAGTGGCCATCCATGCTGCAAGGCCAGGCCCAGTCGGATTGTTGTCGATGGCCACATAGTCGCCGACGAGTCGAACGAAGGCGCCCAGATTCGCTCTCCTCTCGATATCGGCCACCGACAAGCCCTCGATCGATTCCGAAAGCTCCCCCTCCAACTCGGTGACCGCGCTGACGAAGTTGATCTCGAGTTGGGATAGGCGGTTCAGCTGGGCCCGCACCTCGGGGGTGTTCAGGGGGCCCGCGTTGCCTCGCAGCCTGGTCGGTACAGCTGCTTCCCGCAGAGCTTGCTCAATCTGGAGGAGTTGGGCGTTGGTGCGAACCAAGACGGCCTGATCCGACCATGAGCCCGCTACCGAGTGGGCCTCTCGGACTCGTTGGGCGATGCCGTCGGCCTCGGCCTCATCATCGGCGTAGGCGGTGATGGTGGGA
>JAAETV010000456.1 GCA_024227975.1 Actinomycetes bacterium | reverse complement strand
TGTTGCCGTTCAGCCCAACGACAAGCGCCCCGGATGCAACGTCATGCAGCCTAGTGACTGCGCTGCGGTTCGACGTGGCACGAGCCTCGTGTTCGAAGACAGTGGCGCGTTCTGGGCCTGTCCCTATCTCCGCGACAGGCCCGGGCTCGAGCGGTGTAGCGCGGCATGCGTCCCGGTCAGCATCACAGGCCAGACCGTCGGCGTGCTCCATGCGACAGGACTGGCTGATGAACCCCCGACTTCGCCCGTCGTCGCCACCCTCGAAGCGATCGGATCCCAGACCGGTGATCGGCTTGGAGTAATCCGAGCGTTCGCACAATCCCAGTCACAAGCGGCCACGGATCCACTCACGGGACTCAGGAATCGCCGGAGCTTCGAGAACGAAGCATCGAAGCGGTTCCACCGGGAATCCCGGTCCGTTGTCGCCTACGGCGACATCGATCACTTCAAGAGGCTCAACGACTCCCATGGCCATGACTCAGGCGACCGAGCCCTGCGCATTCTGGCCAAGGCATTTCAGTCGGCGGTTCGCGACACCGATCTGATTGCCCGCTGGGGCGGTGAGGAGTTCGTGATCTTCTTCTCTGAGAGCTCGGTCACCGATGCCGTCCAATCGTTGAAACGCGTACGCGAATCACTGCAGAAGATGCTGGCCGAAGGCACCACGCCACCATTCACGATCAGCTTCGGAGTAGCGGGCTCCGGTTCCGCCATCGACTTCGACGAACTGGTCGGCCACGCCGACCAGGCCCTCCTCGAAGCGAAGCGGGCCGGCCGAGACCGCATCACCACCTGGACCAGCTGGGATGGTGATGCGCCTGGAGCGGAGATCATCGACTCGTCGATCCCTACCCCCGACAGCGTTTCGACCCTCACCGAATAGGGCACCGGCCGCGGTGGGGTTACCAAGGGAATGCCTACTATTCTCGCGGTGGTGGGTGATCGAGAACTGAGCGATGGCTGCGAGTGGTATGGCTGACTACAGCGACTACACGAGTCTAGGTATCACCGTTGATCAAGAAGGGGTCGCGGTCGTCGAGATCCCCGTTGCTGGATCGGCCGGGAGGCGCCAGGCCGAGGTCCACAAAGAGGTCTCGACCATCTGGACTCGACTCGGCGATGACGACGACGTGAAGGCCATCCTGGTTACCGGAGCAGGCGACGAGTTCTATTGCAGCGCCGACATCCAGGGGTTGAAGGCATTCCCTGGTATCGACAAGGAAACAACCTTTGAGCTCATTCAACGGTTGTCCAAAGAGGGGCTCGACATCGTCTATCGGATGGTTGAGCTCGACAAGCCCATCGTCGCAGCCATAAACGGGCCAGCCTCGGGAGGCGGGCTCGCTATCGCTCTCCTGGCCGATATCTCCATCGCGGCCCATGACGCTGAGCTTGTCGACCCGCATGTTGCCATGGGCCTGGCCGCCGGCGATCACGCAGCCATGATCTGGCCGTTGCTCTGCGGCATGGCCAAGTCGAAGCTCTACCTACTCACCTCCGACCCCGTCACCGGATCAGAAGCCGAACGAATCGGACTCGTCAGCCTGTCTGTTCCCAGCGCCGACGTACTCCCAACCGCAATGGACTATGCCCGGAGGCTGGCGACCGGCCCGGCCTACGCAATCCGCTACACCAAGAAGGCCCTGAACCAATGGCTCCGCCTCGGTGGCATCACCGCTATGGACTACTCAGGCGCCTTGGAGTTGCTCAACTTCTTCGGACCAGAGCTCCGAGAGGCCGTCGAGCGCTCGACGCCGGCTGACGACGGTTGAGTCAGAGGGAAGAAGGAGGCAGCCACAACCCGTGGTGAACGATCCTTGCGCGGTGGACTCATCCGACCGAGCTAGCCGTTGCCGTCGTAGTGGGGGACGTTGGGCGGCAGCGTGTTGTGGGGCTGGGCATCGGCGGCGAACCAGACTCCATGGACCATCAGATCTGTGGCATCGTCCAGGGTCCCGGTCATCACGCTCGTGATGTCCTGACGCTCGGCAGACCGGAAGAACAGTGTGGAGCCGCACCTTCCACAGAACCCGTAGCTGGCGTACTCGAGGTCGTACCAGCGGAGATGGTCAGCTGGATCGTTGATCACGAGTTCGTCGCTTGCTGAACGGACTGCGGCGACGAAGTTGCCCGATGTCCGTCGACAGTTCGAGCAGTGGCACTGGAGGACCCGGTGGAGCGGATGGTGTGTCTCGTAGGTCACGCCACCGCACAGACAGCCGCCGGTTGGCCGGCCGATGGTATCTGTCATCTCGACGAGCCTACGGAGCCCAACCAGCGGTAGGTCGCGATGGTGGTGGGGTCGCACTGGGTGCAGGTACCGCAAGCAACCGGTATCTCGCTGACCTTGCCCTTCTGGACCCAGTGATCGATCATGCCGCGGACGGCATCTGGATCCGCGTCCAGGTGACGGGCGATGTCGGCCAGGCTGGCAGTCTGCCGCTGTTCGAGGTACTGCCTGATCGTCGACAGCATCAGCGGTCCACTCCCACGAGCTCGTTCTGCGCGGCCGATGGATCTCTCTGGCCAGCCCACACCCGGAGTCCGAGGACAACGGCAACTGCTCCGGTAGTCAGAGCCCCGATCCAGAGTGCTGATCCGAGAGGGTGTTGGCTGAAGGTCGCTCCTTGGTAGAAGACCGTCGCTACGTAGTAGGCGACACCACTGGTCCAGAGCGCCACGAACAGCGCCCATCCCCTTCCGGCTTCTCGCACAATGGCACCGATCGTGGCTACACAGGGGAAGTAGAGCAGGATGAACAGCAGGTAGGCGAAGGCGCCGATGCGGCCGTCGAAGCGGGCAGCCATGGCGCCGAAGGTGCCCTCGCTGACCTGCTGTTCATCTGCCGCCACCTCGGTGCTGTCGACGTCGCCGACCCCAAGACCGAGGGGGTCGGCGATGCTGCCGGCAACCTCACGCAGATTGGTCGGAACGGTGGCGACTGCGTCGCCGATCGCAGCCCAGAAGCTGAAGGACTCGTCGTCGATGGCCTCGCCCGCGTCCTGGGCGGCGAGATTGGTGTAGACGGCGTCGAGGGTGCCGACGACGACCTCCTTGGCCAGTACGCCTGAGAAGATTCCAACCGTGGCCGGCCAGTTGTCCTCCTCGATCCCCATGGGTGAGAACGCGGGCGAGATGGAGCGTCCCACGGCACTCAACGCTGAGGCGTCGGTGTTCCCGTTGCCCAATGAGCCGTCGGTGCCGACCGAGTTCAATACGGCCAGGGCGAGGACCATGACCACGATGACCTTGCCGGCCTCACGCACGAACAACCTCACCCTGTCCCACGTGTGCAGGGCGATGTCCCTGAGGGTCGGCCGGTGATACGAGGGGAGCTCCATCATGAAGCCCTCGCTCTCACCGGACAGCAGGCTGCGCTTCATGATCATGCCCGTGACGACGGCGGCCAAGATGCCGATCAGGTACAGCGCGAAGACAACGTTCTGGCCGTTTCTGGGGAAGAACGCAGCGGCGAAGAGGGCGTACACGGGAAGGCGGGCGCCGCATGACATGAACGGGTTCATCAGGATCGTGAGCTTTCGCTCGCGCTCGGATTCCAGCGTCCGCGTGGCCATCACCGCAGGTACGTTGCAGCCGAAGCCGACGATCATGGGTACGAACGCCTTGCCCGGTAGGCCGATGGAGCGCATGAACCGGTCCATCACCCACGCTGCCCGGGCCATGTAGCCACTGTCTTCGAGGATGGACAGAAACAGGTAGAGCGCGGCGATGATGGGGATGAAAGTGGCCACCACTTGCATGCCACCGCCGACGCCGTCTGCCAGTAGGACCCGAGGCCATCCCCCTGCACCGATTGAATCGAGAGCGTTGCCGAAGCCGTCAACGAAGACGGCCCCGGCGACACCATCGAAGAAGTCGATGAATGCACCACCGATGTTGATGGTGAACATGAACATGGCGTACATCACAGCCAAGAAGATGGGTACGCCCCAGAAACGGTCAAGCACGAAGCGGTCGACGCGGTCGGAGAGGTTGCCAGCAGGAGAGCTCGTCCGCCTGGTGGCCCGTTGGGCCAAGGCATGAGCGTGGCTGTAGCGCTCGTCGGCAATCCGAATGTCGACCTCTTCACCTGCCTCTGCCTCGATCGAGACCTGCCAGGCCGCCGCCGCTGCCCCAACCTCTGGACCGACGATGTCATGGGCCCAAGGGTCGTTCTCGAGCAGTTTGAGGGTGAGCCAGCGGGCGTCAACCTCGTCGGCATGGGCTGCCACCAGCGGTTCAAGGGCGGCGACAGCTTCCTCGACGGGCTCACTGTGGGCTAGCGAAAAACCGCAGTGGCAGTGTGAAGTTGCCGTGATGTCGATCTGAGCCTTGAGCTGATCGGTGCCGTGGCCGCTGACCGCCACCACTGGAACGACCGGGCATCCCAGAGCCGAGCTCAGTTCGTCTGCATCGATCGTGATACCTCGCTTGGCCGCCACATCGACCATGTTGAGCGCCACCAGAAGGGGGAGGTTCATCTCGAGGAGCTGTACCGTCAGGTAGAGGTGGCGCTCGAGATTCGACGCGTCGACCACGTTGACCAGCACATCCGCGTCGTGGGAGAGCAGGTAGTCCCGAGCGATCTGCTGGTCCAACGTCGCCGCATCGAGGGAATAGGTGCCCGGCAGGTCGACCACATTGATCCTGCGGTCGTTGGTCTCGAATCGACCTTCCTTGCGGTCGACGGTCACGCCGGGCCAATTGCCGGTGCGTTGGCGGACGCCGGTGAGCGCGTTGAAGAGAGCTGTCTTGCCACAGTTTGGGTTGCCGCCCAGCGCCACGGTGAGCTCGTGATCGTCGATCGCAACCGCTAGGCGTCCACCACAGTCGGCACAACCCATCAGTCGAGACGCTCGACCAGCAGCCGTTCAGCCGTGTCGGCGCCGAGAGCGACGCGGTTGCCGTCGCTGGCCGCGACAACACCCCGGCCGCGCTTGTGCGAGACCGTCAGCTCAGCACCAACCCTGAGCCCGAGAGCCAGGCAACGCCGAGTCATACGGTTGCCAGCTCTGATCTCGACGATGCGTGCTCTCACGCCCGCATCCAGGTCTGCGAGCGACGTGAGACGCCGTGAATCCGTCTCGTTGGTGGGTTCGCTGCCCATGGCCAGATCCATAATGCGAGTCTAACCGGATGCATTAGGAGTACCTAACCTCAACTGGCCGATCTGAAGTGGCGGGCGGATCCGGAGACCCTAGTGATCCGGCTATCGGTCACCACGGCCGTTCAGTCGAGCTTGCCGTTCCTGTAGGCACGGTTGTACTTGTTGCAGAACCGGTCGCGGCCCAGAACCGCCTCGACAGCCAGCAGTAGTTGGCCCATACCAGGTGCCGATGGGTTCATGATTGCCGAGTCCATCCCGGCCTCCATGGCCAGAACCAGGAAAGCCTGATTGAGGTACTGCCTCGCCGGTGCACCAAATGAGATGTTGCTGAGCCCCCCAGTGATGTGGGCGTCGGGATACCTCTCACGCACGCCGCGAATGGTCTCGCAGGCGACGACGCCCGCATCGTCGCCGGTGGACACAGCCATGATCAGGGGGTCGACGTACAGCAAGTTGTCGGCGATACCGGACGCACGGGTGGTGTCGATCAGCCTGTCGATGATGGCCAATCTGTCATCCACGGTCTTTGGGATACCAGTGTCATCGAGGGCCACCAAGATCACCGGGCATTGATGTTCGACAACCAAAGGCAGAACATGGTTGAGACGGTCTGACTCACCGCTGATTGAGTTGACCATCGGCTGTTGTTCGACCACCTCGATGGCGGCAGCGAGGGTTGCTGCGTTTGGGCTATCGAGGCACAGCGGGACGCTCACATGACTCTGGACTGTCCGGATCAGCCAGATCAGGTCGTCGGCTTCGGTATCGGACCCACTTCCGGCATTGACATCGAGGTAGGCCGCGCCGGCATCGACCTGCTGGCGGGCCAGGTGTTCGATGACCGCCCCGTTTCGTTCTCTGACGGCCTTTCCCACCTCTGCGCGGGTGCCGTTGATCTTCTCGCCGATGATCAACATCCTGATCCTGCCTCCAAACCCGGGTCCTGGCCCGACATCAGGTTGAACTTGGTCTCCAACGCCAGCAGTCGATTGAATCCCTTCTGGCCCGTGAGATCGATTCTCGTAGCACGACGAGCAATCTCGACCGCCTGGCGGCGTGCCTCGCGAGACACCAGTGCCATCTTGGCCCCCGCTCCTGCCGAGTTGCCGGCCTGGAGATAGGTGGCGTTCTCGAGGGGTGGTAGCAGCCCGATGTCGAATGAGCTTTGAAGGTCAAGATGGGATCCGAAGGCGCCTGCCAGTACGAGCTCCAAGATCTCATCCTCATCTGTGTTCGATGCAATGAGCAGCGTCTTGATACTTGCTGAGACCGCCGCCTTTGCCAGTTGGATCTCGCTGATGTCCTGCTGACTGACGACGATGTCTCTGCCATGGCCGGTGCCCCCAGCCTCGACCAGCAGATACTCTCGGCCAGAATCACCTTGACGGACGCCAGGAAACGCTGCTTGCAGGTGCCCTCGGCGGTCGATCGCACCGGACCGCCGGAGGCATGCCACCACATCGACGATGCCCGATCCGCAAAGGCCGACCGGAAGCTGATCCCCAATGGTTTTCAACACTGGGCCGTTCGGCGTGGATCTGACCCCCTCGATGGCCCCAGGGGAAGCCCCCATCCCCTGACCGATATGACCACCCTCGAACGCCGGGCCCGCCGGACACGACGCCGTCAACAACAACCCATCGTCAGGTTTGTGAAGCACTATCTCGGTGTTGGTACCGATATCGATCCCCAAGGCCGTATGGCTACAACTATGGAGGCCGTTGGCCAGGATCATCGCTACGTGGTCGGCGCCGACGAATGAGCCGATGCCAGGAAGTATGTGCACGTGGACGTCGCCGGGAAGGTCGATCCCGATGTCTGCGCAACGAACGTCGGTTGCGGTGGTTCGAGTGGCGGAGAATGGAGCGGCCAGAAGCCCGTCGATGGGAAGCTCCTCGAACAGGTGCATCATCGCCGTGTTCCCCACGAGACAAACATCACCGATCTGGTTGCCATCCACACCGGCCCGATCTGTCAGATCGCTGATCATCGTGCTCAAACCAGCCTGTACACAGTGACTGAGCTCACGGGCATTGAGGGGCGATCTACTGGCAAAGTCCAGTCGAGTAATCACGTCCTCGCCATAGGTGATCTGTGGGTTGGGGATACCGCAGACACCGAGTTCCTCTCCACTCTCCAGGTCGAGTAGATAGGCCGCAATCTTCGTGCAGCCGAGGTCTATGGCTACACCGAGTATTCGTCGGCCGGCCTCCATGACCCCGATCACCTCATCGTCTCTGGTGATCGCGGTGAACCGCCCCTCTGAGTCCTCAGCCATTCGGGACACGTTGGCTCGGGTCTCTTCGGTTGCTCGCCAGCGTGTGCCTTCGCCCAGCTCAGAGTTGAGGAGGCGGCTCAGATGGTCGAAGTCAGAGTCACTTCGGCGCGAGCTCGGCGCGAGCATCTCGATGGCGTGGCGCTTCACGGGAGCGTCCACACTGATTCTGTGGTCGTCACCATCGAGCACCAATCGGCGCTGGTTGCCCAGCGTCGTTCGTGGCACGTGCACGCTGCAATCGCCCAGCAGGATCGCCCGACAGGCGAGCCGCTGACCAGCGTCGATCTCGTCTTGACCGAGGAAGCGACGCTCCGCGTCTTCCGGCTCAGAAACCGCATCTCCTACCAGCGTGACACGGCACCGACCACAAATGCCGTTGCCGCCACAACTCGCAACAAGGATCAGACCGGCTTGCCGGCCGGCTTCGAGGATCGAGGCGCCCTCGGCCACATCTACCTGGATACCTGGCGGACCAAAGGTGACCTTGAGGGAGTCGGCTGGCATTTCAGGCCTGAACATCGCCTTCCAGCCACGTCTTGGCCAGTCTGACCGCAGCCTGAGCGTCGGCACCCCAGTCGTCGGCGCCAACAAAATCGCAAACCCCTGCGTCGACAGGCCCCCCTCCGATCATGATTCTGACGGTATCCCTGAGACCGGCATCGTTGACAGCAGCGACGGTGTCCTTCATCGAGTCGAAGGCCAAGGTCAACAGACCCGAGACACCGAGCACGGTGGCTCCTGTCTCGCGGAGTGCTTCGACAAACTGGGCCGGGGGAACATCGACGCCAAGGTCAGTCACGTCGAGATTCGCCGACTTCAGCATGTTCACGACGATGTCCTTGCCAATGTCATGGATGTCGCCTTGAACGGTTCCGATCACTACGGCCCCACCGTCGACTCGAGACTCCGACTTCAGCACGGGATCAAGGAGCTCGCCGACCTGTTTGAATATCTCACCGGACATCATCAGATCAGAGACGAAGTACTCGCTGTTCTCGAACCGATCACCAACTACCGTCATCCCGTTCTGGCAGGCTCGCAGAATACTCAGCGGTTCCGTGCCGTTGGCTAGCTCACTTCGCACCATCTCCAGTACTGCGTCCTCCTCCAGGTCGGCAAGCAGAGCCGCGAGTCGTTCCAGCATCAGGCGTTCCTTCCGTCTTCATCTCGTGATTCGGTCTTGTTCTCGAAGAAACTCCCCAGGACCACTTTCTCTCCTGGTTCAACGACAACACACCGCTCACCCCAAGGACCTCGGACCAGCTCTTCAATGAGGGCGGTGTCGCCGGGAAGTTCCTCGTAGCGAAGCGAGAACCTCTCCGACGCATCCTTTGCGAAGTCATGTCTCTCATCAACGAGATCCTCACCCGGCGTGTTGATGTAGACCAGGCGCCGGTAGTGCTTCAGCATGGAATCCAGCAGGCGTTTGGCGCGCTCAGCACCCCAGCGCTTCTTGGCCCGGTCGTACTCGGTGAAAGGGGTCGGAATATCTGCACCCGCCCAGCCACGGGTCAGGAAATAGGTGCCAGGCTCCTCGGCGAGCTGCGACCGGTAGGCGTCACGAGAGCCGAGAAAGATACCGATGCAGTCGTCGGTGCGCGCTACGACCAAGCGAGAGCATGCGGCCCGCAGGCCGACCGTCGCCTGGGAACACAGCCCGAATCCCAACACGATTGGATCGAATTGCCCATCCGCTGCGTCAATGCGGACCTGAAGGTCATCACGGAGCGCCTTCGGGTTGACGTGCAGGCTCATCGGCACTGTCTCTGTCACGATGTCCTCTGACAAGAACGGTCGCATCGCATCGAGCACGACCTCGCACGCGAGGATCTTGACAGGAGGCATCGCTACTCGGCTGTTCCCGCGCCGGTGCCCGCGAATTCTCGGCTGGCCGCGACCATCGCCGCCATGTTCTCAGGCTTGGCGTTTATGGGGGCATCGCAGCCCGGGGCCAGAATCAGACCAGTCGGTCCGATGTCGCGGAGCAGGTCGACCACATACTGGAAGACATCATCGGGAGTGCCAGAAGCCAACAACCCAGAGGGAACGTCACCCATGATCGCCATGTGGTCGCCGAGTGCTTCCTTTGCCTTGCGCAAATCGGTGAATCCATCCGTATTGAGAAGGCACATCTTCGCGGGGAGCTCTCTGAAGCGCTCGAGATCGCGAGTCCAGTCCTGATCCAGATGTAGTACCGAGATCACACCGTCTGCGGCAAGAGCCTCGGTTAGCTCGAGCAGGTACGGGAACACCACCGAATCCCAGATCTTCGGGGCGAGCAGCGAGCTGGCAGAACGCCAGCCACCAACCCACACCGCCCGGATGTCAGATCTCTCGGCGATATTCAGCCCGGTCTGGATCATGTGGGGCATCATCACGTCCATGACCTCTTTGATCTTGGCCTCGTCGCGGTACAAGTCGATGAAGAACCGACCCATCGACCTCCCTCCACACAGGTACTCGAAGGGTATGGACGTGGTGCCATAGGAGATGGGCACATAGCCGTGTTCACGACAAAGCTGCTTCGCCCACTCCAGGTTTCGACGATCCCAGCTTCGGCTCTCTGCCAGCTCCTCCGGATCGATGACTCGCGGGTAGTACTGCTTCACGAACGCGGGCCATCCCTGGTCCAGGATCGTGTCGTAGTCCTCGGGCAGCATGACCTCGGCTTCCTGAACCTGCCACAGGCTGTCATCTGGTAGCTCTCGGCCCGGAACAGCAATACGCGACAGCCAGAGGCTGGTGAGCGAAGGTACGATCCTCCCGCACGGGAGAGCGTTGATGCCGTCCCACACATCGGCGCCGAGCTGGTCCATGGCTGCCAACGTGACTTCGGTGCAGTTCTCTGGAATCTCGCAGTAGTCAGCGATGGACATTCCCATGTATCGGGGAGCAAAAGCCATCCCCATGTAGGCGGTGGGGATGCGATCCACAGGTTCCAAGGCGATCGCCTTCGCGATTCGGGTACGACGTGTTTCGTATAGCTCCTGCATCTCGGTCACGGGTGCCATCTCCGTTCACTGGGTGCCGTCGCGTCCCCGGTCAGATCGCTCCGGCCGTCGCCAGCGAGCGTACAACCAAGCCTCGATAGCGGCCAGGTCGACACCGAAGGCTGAGTGATAGAGACGTCTCGACGGTTCGGTCGGTCAGCCCAAACGGCTAGAAGCCGAGAGAGCGGCCGATGATCTCCTTCATGATCTCGTTGGTGCCGCCATAGATGCGTTGCACTCGTGCGTCGCGCCAGGCGCGGGCGATCGGGTACTCCTCCATATAGCCGTAGCCACCGTGAAGCTGGAGGCAGTGATCGACGACTCGGAACTCCAAGTCGCTGCACCACCACTTCGCCTCGGCCGCGTCATCGGCCGTCAGCTCGCCGTCGAGGTAGGCCTCGGTCTGACGGTCGACGAAGACCTGGGCGATGTCGAGCTCGGTCTTCATCTCGGCCAGGGTGAACTTGGAGGCCTGGAACGACCCGATCGGCTGGTCGAAGGCCTTGCGGTCACGGCAGTACTCAACCGTCCAGTCGAAGGCGGTCTTGGCGTGGGCGACGGCACCGACCGCGAGCGACAACCGCTCACGGGGCAGGTTGTCGACGAGATGGAAGAAGCCCTGGCCCTCGACATCACCCAACAGGTTCTCAGCCGGCACCCTGACGTCCTCGAAGATCAACTCGGCCGTGTCCTGGGCGTGCATCCCGATCTTCTCCAGGTTCCGACCCCGGCTGAAGCCCTCCATCCCTTCCTCGACGATCAGCAGGCTCATGCCGCGGTGAGCCTGTGACGGGTCGGTCTTGGCTGCCACGATCACCAGGTCTGAGTTCATGCCATTGGTGATGAACGTCTTCGAGCCATTGATCACATAGCTGTCACCATCGCGAGTGGCCGTAGTCCGGATCCCGGCCAGGTCCGAGCCCGTCGTCGGTTCGGTCATGGCTACCGCCGTCATCTTCTCGCCCGAGGCGATGCCGGGAAGCCAGCGAGCCTTCTGCTCCTCGTTCGTCAGCCTGGTGAAGTAGGGGAGGCAGATGTCGTTGTGGAGGGTGATGCACATCCCCGACGCCATCACCCCCGCCCGCTGGATCTCCTCACTGATGATGACATTGAAGCGGAAGTCGTCGACCCCGCCCCCTCCATGCTCCTCGGGGATTTCCATGCCGAGAAAGCCAGCAGCCCCTGCCTTGCGGAACATGGCCTTGTCGACGACGCCGGTCTTCTCCCACTCATCAGCGTACGGCGTGACCTCCTTGTCGATGAACGCCCGTACCGCGTCGCGGAACAGATCATGGTCGCTTTCGAATAGCGTCCGAGACAACATCAGGGGTCACTCCAGAGGGCTCGCTGGTGAGCGGATTCGCCTCGACAGTACTCCGATCGACCCAATGGTGACCATGTACGCCAACCATGCCCTACGCTGGCCGCGGATGTCCGAAACCGTGCTTATCGTGGCCGGTGGCGAGACGCCCACCCCCCAGGTGCAACGCGCACTACCCCCCGCCGCCATGTGCATAGCCGCCGACTCAGGAATTGATCATGTCCGCACGCTCGGGCTCGAGCCCGACGTCGTCATTGGCGATCTCGATTCCGCTTCCGATGACGCTCTCGATTGGGCTCGCGGCCTAGGAGCCGAGATCAGGACCCACCCTCCCGACAAGGATCAGACCGATCTCGAGTTGGCCCTCGACCTGGCCATGACCACCAATCCTGATCGGATCGTCGTTGTCGGTATCGGAGGTGGTCGCCTCGATCATCTCCTGGCCAATTTCGCTGTTCTGGCCCATCACCGCTACCGAAGCGTCGACATCGACGGGTTGGTCGGCACTGCCCTGATCTCGGTCGTGACGACCACCCGCCTCCTGGCTGGCACCATCGGAGAGCTGATCTCGTTGCTACCGATGCACGGTGATGCCACCGGCGTGGCGACCGAGGGCCTCCAGTACAGGCTCGATGATGAAACCCTCCGAGGCGGATCGAGCCGGGGAGTGAGCAATGTCTTCGCCGCCACCGAAGCAACGGTCTCGCTGAGCGGGGGCGCGTTGTTGGCTATCCAGCCAGACCGACTCGATTCCAATCCCGGAGGGCCATGAACCCGTTCCTCGGCCAACGTCCCCTCACCAGCGCCCGCCGCAGCTGGGGCCAACGAATAGTGTTGTTGTTCAATCTGAGCCTGATTGGTGCCAGCCTGACTGTGGCCGGCCTGCTCAACTATGCAAACGAACGTGCCTCATCGGTCAACCGGGTCGCCCTCGACCGCTCCCTGACCGAACTGCCGGCAGCCGAAGCGGGATCGCGGGTGATCAATATCCTGCTCGTCGGATCCGATTCGTCGGCCAATCTGGCCAAAGACGACCCGATTCAGATCGGACGCCATGGGGAGCGCCTGGGCGATGTCATCATCGTGGCCCATCTAGACGAGCGGTCCGGAAGGATCGCCCTTCTGTCGCTTCCCCGTGACCTGTGGATCCCTCTGGCCGGAACTGAGCGAGACGACCGGATCAACCGAGCCTTCCTGGTCGGCGGGGCCGCAACCCTCATCGACACGATTGAAGAAGCATTCGACGTCCCCATCCATCACTATGTGAACGTTGACTTTGCTGGCTTCCAGGGACTGGTCGAGGCAGTCGGCACCGTCGATGTCTATTTCGAGACCCCGGCCCGCGATTGGAATATCAGCGCCAAGCCCGAGCCCCGAAGCCAGACCGGTTTCCAGGTGACGACCGCCGGTTGCCATGCTCTTGACCCCGACGAGGCCTTGGCCTACGTCCGGTCCCGCTACTACCAAACCCAGCGCCAAGACGGCGCCTGGGTTACCGACCCGACCAGTGACCTCGGCCGCATCCGCCGTCAGCAGGACTTTCTCCAACGCCTCCTCCAGCAAGCCATCGAGCTCGGGGCCCGCAACCCCCTGGTCCTGGCCGATCTCATAGACACCGGTATCCAGAACGTGGCCATAGACCAGGAGCTCACCCCCTCGCTCCTCATCGACCTCAGTGCTACCTACCGGGGCTTCGAGCCCGGCGACCTGGAAACCCACACCTTCCCTGTTACCGACGGCACGGTGGGATCCAACCGGGTCCTGATCCCGCAGATGGGTGACGCCGAGCCCCTGCTGGAACTGTTTCGAGGGGAACGATTCGAAGACCCCGAAACCGTCGGTCTCGACCTCGTCTACGATCCAAGTCTTGTGGCCACAGCCGAAGGCCCCACCAGACTCCCTCCGCTGGTGTCGACCATCGCCTCATCGTTGGCTGATGCTGGCTTCGACGTTGGCGAACCTCGGCCTGCGACCACCGAGGCCGGGCTCTTCATCCGCCACGGTTCCAATGGTGACCGCGCTGCGGAAGTCGTCGAAGCCGCCCTCGGACCGTCGATCCGTTGGTCGACCTCGACCGGTATTGAGCTGTCAGCGCCCCTGAAGCGCGAGGAAGTCGGTGGCCTCAGCGGACGCAACGTTGTTGTCGCCCTCGGACCCGGCGTTAGCGAGAACATCGTCGTCTCCGCACTAACGGGTCCCGCATGGGCCGTCGACTCACCCCCCGAAGCCGAACCTGGCCCTGTTGGCAACGGGGAAATGGCCGCTGGTGCCGAACAGCCTCTGGGTTTGACCCAGATGCCATCTGAACTGATCGAGCCCCAGCTGGTGGCTGGACCCGAGGCCGTTGGGGTGCCTAGGCCTTGCGACTAGTGCCGACCTGGAACATCACCTGTGAGATTGGCGTGGGTTGGTGAGTACACTAGGAACTGACTTGGCCGGGGCAAGGGCACCCTCTAGGAGGATCTAGTGGCAACCATCGCAATTGTTGGTACCGGCTATGTCGGTCTCACCACAGGCGCATGCTTCGCCCATCTTGGGCACGATGTGATATGCGCCGATATCGACGAAGTCAAGGTGGCCCAGCTACGGGCTGGGGTAATACCCATCGTCGAGAAAGGCCTCGATCGCCTGGTTGACGAAGGTATCCGTTCCGAGAAACTGCGGTTCGTGGTCGGTGCGGCTGAGGCCTCGAAGGAAGCTGAGTTCCATTACCTATGCGTTCCAACCCCCCAGGGTGAAGACGGAGCTGCTGACCTGACCTACCTCGAGCAGGCAGCCGACCAGATCAAGCACGTTCTCCCCCCGAGCAGCGTTGTTGTCAACAAGTCGACGGTCCCCGTTGGCTCGACCCGGGTCGTGTCCCGGGTCCTCGGCCGCTCAGACGTCTCGGTGGTCTCCAACCCCGAGTTCCTGCGGGAGGGCACTGCCGTCGCCGATTTCCTCCAGCCCGATCGGGTGGTCATCGGCTCGCTCGACACCGAGGCTGCCATCCGGGTGGCTGCACTCTATTCGCGCATCGCAGCCCCGATCATGGTCACCGATCCCGTTTCGGCCGAGACCATCAAGTACGCCTCGAATGCCTTCCTCGCTTCCAAGTTGTCGTTCGTCAACGCCATCGCCACCCTTTGTGAAGCTGTCGGGGCCGATGTCAATGATGTAGTACTTGGTATGGGCTACGACTCCCGCATCGGGCGTGAATTCCTCCGCCCGGGCCCCGGTTGGGGTGGTAGCTGCTTCCCGAAGGACACCCTGGCCCTAGGTAGCATCGCTCGCGAAGCTGGCTACGACTTTCGCTTTCTCGACGAGGTGATGCGGGTCAACGACGATCAGTTCGACCGGACAGCCCAGAAGGTGCTCGATGCTGTCAACGGCGATGCTGCCGCCACCCACGTCGCCGCCCTCGGCCTCACGTTCAAGGCCGGTACCGACGACCTTCGCCAGTCACCCGCCGTCGAGGTGCTCAGCAGGGTGATCGAAGCTGGGGTCAAGGTCAAGGCCTATGACCCAGCCGTCATGGTCCACGACAACCGTTTCGCCGCTACCTACCCTGATATCGACATCGAGTTGGTACCTGATCCCTATGCCGCGGCCGAGGGTGCCTCGGTGCTGGCGATCTTGACCGAGTGGGATGAGTTCACCGAACTCGATTTCGACAAGCTGGCCGAGATCATGGCAGCCAAGTCGATCGTCGACGCCCGCAATCTCCTCGAACCTCAGATTCCTCGTCGGCGGGGCTTCGAGTACCGCGGCATCGGCCGCTGATCGCTAGCCGTCCGGAGGACTTGGTTCGTGTCGCGTGTTGTTGTTACCGGGGGAGCAGGTTTCCTCGGCTCCCATCTGTGCGAATCACTCCTCGATCGGGGTGACGAGGTTGTTTGTCTCGACAATCTCTGCACGGGCAGCATCGACAATGTCGAGCATCTCTTCGGTCGGGATGGGTTCACCTTCATCAGCCACGATGTCTCCAATCACATCTGGGTCCCGGGTCCGGTCGATCAGGTGATGCACCTGGCTTCGCCGGCGTCACCTGTCGACTTTGCTCGGATCCCCATACAGATACTCAAGGTGGGGAGCCTCGGTGCTCACAATTGCCTCGGCTTGGCCAAGGAGAAGGGTGCCACCTTCTTCTTTGCCTCTACGAGCGAGGTTTATGGCGACCCTGCTGTCCACCCCCAGCCCGAGACCTATTGGGGCAACGTCAATCCGATCGGACCCCGCGGGGTCTACGACGAAGCCAAGCGTTTCGGTGAGGCGCTGGCCATGGCGTACCACCGCCATCATGGGTTGGCCGTCCGCATTGTGCGAATCTTCAACACCTATGGTCCTCGCATGAGGCCAGATGATGGTCGAGTGGTGTCGAACTTCATCACCCAAGCTCTCCAGGGTGAGCCGATCACGATGTATGGCGACGGCTCCCAGACCAGGAGCTTCTGCTACGTCGATGACCAGGTCCGTGGTCAATTGGCCTTGTTGGACGGGGAGCACACCGGCCCCATCAACATCGGAAGCGATGTCGAACACACCATGCTGGAGCTGGCCAAGATCGTGCTCGAGGTCACAAACAGCGACAGCTCGGTCGAGTTTGCCCCCCTCCCCAAGGACGATCCCACCCGCCGCCGTCCTGATCTGAGCGAGGCTACCCAGAAGCTCTCGTGGAGGCCGACGGTGTCGTTGGCCGAAGGTGTTGCCCGTACGGCGGAGTACTTCGAACGCGTACTCGCCGGTGCCTCCTAGCCGCGCCCGATCCAAGGATTCGATCCGGGTCGCGGTACCCGTTGAGCAGCTGTGGCACCGGGTGCCGGGAGGAACTGGACGGGCCACCACTGAGACGCTGGCCGCCTTCGAGGCCACGGCAGGGCTGAATATCCAGGGGGTGGCGGCCTGGCATCGGAGGGGGGAGCGAGCAGTCGCCTCTGGGGTCGGGTCCATCACCTATCTCCCCGTCCCACGACGCCTTCTCTACGAGAGCTGGTTGCGTTTCGGGTGGCCCCGGGTCGAGCGCCATATCGGTCCGGTCGACGTGGTATGGGCATCGTCGATGATCCCGGTGCCATCGGAGGCACCGATGGTGGCGACGGTTCATGATCTTGGCTTTCTGGACCGGCCCGAGCACACATCTCGACGCGGCCGCAGCTTCTTTCCCCGGGCCTGGGCCGCCATTCGTGACCAGGCCGAGATCATCGTATGTCCCTCCCAGGTCGTGGCCGACGACTGCCAACGACGCGGGGTGAGCTCCGAGCGGCTACGTGTCATCCCCTGGGGTGTTTCCGCTCCGATCAGCGGATGCGAAGCTACGGAGTCGATTCGTCGGTCCAAGGGCCTTCCTGAGTGCTTCGTGCTATGGGTCGGGACCTTGGAGCCGCGGAAGAACCTCCACCGCCTGGTCGAGGCCATGGAACGTATCCCGGACCTCCATCTCGCCGTCGTCGGCCCCCGAGGCTGGAATGTCGACGGGACCGACGTCTTGGCCCCCCTGGGTGGCAGGGCCCACCGCCTCGGTTTTGTCGACGATCATGACCTCAGCGCCCTCTATCGGGCTGCTTCGGTCTTTGCCTACCCTTCGATTCTGGAAGGCTTCGGGCTGCCGGTGCTCGAAGCCATGGCTCACGGCACCCCCGTCGTCACTGCTGAAGCGACAGCGACGGCCGAGGTTGCGGCGGGGACTGCCCGCCTCGTCGATCCCAACGACCCGGAGGCCATCGCCGCCGCTATAGAGGCAACCCTGGCTGAACCGGAGATCACCAAGCAACTGGTAGCCCAGGGGCGCCGCCGGGCCAAGGAGCTGACGTGGGCCCGCACCGCTGAGCACTATGCTTCGGTGTTGTGCGAAGCGGCGGCCAAGGGGCGCAGCGGATGACCACGATCGGCGTCAACCTGATGTGGCTGGTGCCGGGTGTGGTCGGAGGCTCTGAGGAATACACACTCCGACTGTTGAGAGCGGTCGACAAACTTCGCTGCGATGATCTGTGGCTCCGCCTCTACGGCCAACAGGACCTATTCGACGCCCACCCCGACCTGGTGAACCGATTCGAGGTGAGGATCGGACCTGGTGTCCGGTCGAAGGTGGCCCGCGTTGGTCTAGAACACAGCTGGCTGGCCGCTGTCTCCCGCCACGACGATCTCGTTCACCACGCCGGCGGGGTGGTGCCGGCGCTGCGCTCGTGCCCCACCGTGGTCACCATCCACGACCTCCAACCGCTGGAGATGCCCGAGCGGTTCTCGCCCCTCAAGCGCCGCTGGCTCTCGACCATGCTGCCTCCCTCGGTCCGGGCCGCTCGCCTGGTCCTCTGTCCCAGCGAGTTCACGGCCCAGAGCATCTGCACAACGCTCGGGGCTCCGGCGTCGAAGGTGGAGGTGGTCCGCCACGGCCACGCTGAGGTGGAGGCCGGGGTGCTCGATCGAGATGTCGATCGGGCGTTGGGGGAGCGGTTTGGTCGCTATCTGCTACTCCCCGGCATTGCCTACGCCCACAAGCGCCACCGTGACCTGCTATTGGCCCTCGACCGACTCCGCGATCGTTTCGATGACCTCTCGGTCGTATTGACGGGGACCCCAGGGCCGGAGTCTGAAGCTCTAGCGGCCCAGGCGGCCGAATTGGGACTCGATCATCGAGTTCACGTCCTGGGGCGTATCCCCGAAGAAGAGCTCGACAACCTCTACCGCTCGGCTGCGGCCCTGGTCTTCCCATCGGAATACGAGGGCTTCGGCAACCCCGTGGTCGAGGCCATGGCCCGGGGCTGTCCAGTGATCACAACCGATGCAACGGCGCTACCCGAGGTGGTCGGAGATGCTGGCCTGACCGTTCCCGTTGGCCGACCCGAGGCCCTGGCGGCGGCCGTGGCCCGGGTCTTGGAGGAACCAGATCTGGCCGACAACCTGAGATGGGCCGGAGTAGAGAGAGCCACCCAGTTCTCCTGGGATGCAGCCGGGAGTTGCCTCGCTGAGTGCTATCGTCGAGCCGTTCGCCAGGCGGGTTGATCAGACGGAACGCATGCGCCTTCTCTTTCTCTGCCCCCATTTCACCCCTGACCTCCACGCCGCAACCGGCGAGGTCATGACCAAGCTCGTCGAGGGTCTGGCCGACCGGGGCCACGAGGCCAATGTCGTCACCGCCTTGCCCTGGTACAAGGGCCACCGGGTCGATCCTGAGTGGAAGGGACGGCCGTGGCGGGTCGAGCGGACCGAGTGGGGGAAGGTGGTTCGGGTCTGGCCGTTCCCGACTGACAAAACCAACATCGCGGCCCGGGCGCTCGGGTTCGGTGGTTTCACTGCCCTGGCCAGCGCAGCCGCCCTCGCCCTCGGACGTCATGACGCGGTGCTGGCCATGTCGCCCCCCATTGTGCTCGGTGACGCTGGTCTACTGGCCGCTCGCCGTTGGCGAGTTCCGTTCGTGCTCAATGTCCAGGACATCTTTCCTGATGTCGCCGTCGACCTGGGCGCCCTGTCCAATCCGAGAGTGATCGCCGCCGCCGAGCGCCACGAACGCCGCCTGTACCGTCTGGCCGATGCTGTCACCGTCCTCAGTCAGGACCAGGCCGACAATGTCACGGCCAAGCTCGACCTCGATGGCAGCGATCGAGGCTCGACCGGGCAGAAAGTGCACATCATCCAGAACTTCGTCGATCGGGATCGGATCCAGGTCGTCGACAAGAACAATGACTACCGCCGTCGCCATGGTCTCGGTCATAAGACGGTGGTCATGTACTCGGGCAATGTCGGTCTCTCCCAGTCGTTCGATCTGATCCGGGTCGCGGCCGAGCAGTGGCAGCTGCGCTCGGATATCCAGTTCGTCATCAACGGGGAGGGGGCGGCCCGCCCCGAGGTCGATCGCTGGGCTTCGGCTCTCGACAATGTGACCGTGGTCGACTTCGCCCCTCGGGATCAGGTCAGCCAGGTGTTGGGAGCTGCCGATGTGCAGCTGATCCTGCTCAAGCGGGGCCTGGCCCGCTCCAGCACCCCGTCAAAGATGTATGCAAACCTGGCCGCCGGTAGACCGGTTCTGGCCTCGATCGACGAGGGCAGCGAGGTGGCCACCACCCTGGCCGCAGCCGGGGCTGGGGTTTCAGTACCGCCCGAAGACCATGACGCCTTCCAGAAGGCCCTGGGGGCCATGGTCGACGATCCCTCACGGCTGGAAACAATGGGCCGTGATGCCCGGGCCTATGTGGAGCGTTGCATGACACCCCAGGAACAGGCCGAACGCTACGACTCCCTGTTCGCCACCCTGATTGGGTCACCGAATGGGTTATCGGCGGCGACTAGGGTGACGGAATCTCAGCGCCGTGAGTAGGACAATGGATCAACCAACCGCAGTCATCGTGAGTGGCTTCTTCAGCCCCCTCCACGACGGCCACCTCGACATGATCGAGGCTGCCGCCGCAAATGGGGACAAGCTGATCGTCATCGTCAACAACAACACCCAGCAGCTGGCCAAGAAGGGTCAGCTGATCATGGATGAACAGGCTCGCTTGCGAATCGTCCAAGCCCTCCGCGTGGTCGACGAAGCCCTCATCGCCGTTGACGAGGACCGGACGGTTTCGGCCTCCCTGGTCCAGATAGCTGAGAAGTACGGGGCCGATCACCGCCTGGTGTTCGCCAACGGTGGTGATCGGGCTCCTGGATTCGTTCCTGAGGCTGAGGTGTGCGAGCAGTACGGCATCGAGATGGTCTACGGCGCTGGCGGCGTTGAGAAGGCTGACTCATCGACCAGGATCAATATGATCCTCGGGGTCGAAACCGAAGCCTCCGCCCTCCCCAGTGAGACCAGCTGAATCTGGCGGCTAGTTGGCTAGTTGGCTAGTTGGGTTGGGTGCCGGCTCGGCGGAGGCCGGCGAAGATGAGGACCGCTTTGCCCTCTTCTCTGGAGGCGTCGGCGTCGATGGTGGCGACCAGGCGCCACTCGTCGATCTCGTCTGGGTCGTGGACGATCTGGGTA
>JAAETV010000455.1 GCA_024227975.1 Actinomycetes bacterium | reverse complement strand
AGTAGTCCACTCTCCTCAGGAGTGTTGCGGAAGAAGATGAGGATGATGGTGCCGAGCCCGAACACCAGCCCGATGGCGAGCTGGCGCCACGCCCAACGAAAGCCGGACAACTCGACGAGGGCGAACAGCATCGTCGGGGTGAGCGAGAAGATGAAGGCGAAGGCGGCACTGGAGCCGGACGACACCAGCCCACGGCGGCGGTCGAACCACTGGGCGATCATGGTCCTCGACGACAGGGTCAGCAGGCCCTGGCCGCAGAACCGGAGGAAGCCGAAGCCGATGGACATCACCACCAGGCCGGTGGTCTCCTCCATTGGCCCGACGAAGCTGAGTGAGGTGATCGTTGCCGCCAGGCCGACGGAGGCTCCGAAGGCCACCACTCGCGAACCGAGCAGGTCGATCCACTTGCCCCCCAAGGGCAGGAACAGACCGCTGGTGGTCGTACCGATCAGGTAGGCGGTGGCCAACTGGAGCCGACTGAGGCCGGTGGCGTCGCTGAGGTGTTCGGTGAAGACGCTGACCCCGGCGGTCTGGCCGGGAAAGCTGGCCAGCATGCCCAGGGTCCCAACCCCCAGGACCACCCAGCCGTAGTAGAAGGGCACGCGGCCGGGGTCGAAGGGTCTGCGTCCGGCCAAGGGTCCGTCCTATCAGCGACTGGGTCCATACCCGACTTGGTCGGGGAGGGTGCGGAAGGGGGTGACCAACGACACCAGCCCTTGACCGCCGGCCGCAGCCGAAAGGCTGCACACTGGCTAGTGAAATGGCTGAACGACTACGACGCTCCTTCTCCTACCTCCAGCGGCCGATCCTGACCAGCTGGGTTGTTACGCGCCATGGCGCCCTCATCGCGGCCAGATCGATGCAGGCATCGCGGGCCAAACCGCCGGCGACGAAGCTGGCCCTGGTTGCGACCGGTTCGATCCTGATCGGGCTCGGCATCTCCCTCTACATCCATGCCCGCCTCGGCCTGCCGCCCTATGACGTACT
>JAAETV010000454.1 GCA_024227975.1 Actinomycetes bacterium | reverse complement strand
ATCTTCAAGACGAGTGACTACCGAGCCATGGTCGACGAGGTCCGTGGCGAGCTCCCCCAACTGGAGCAGGTGATCTACATCGGCACCGACGATTGGACCGAACTGCTAACCGCTGCCCCCCAAGTCTCGGCCGAAGAGCTCGATGCTCTGACCAGCCAGCTCGACCCGACCGATGCCATCAATATCCAATACACGTCGGGCACCACCGGCTACCCGAAGGGGGCCACCCTCAGCCACCGCAATATCTTGAACAACGCCTTTTTCGTGGCCGAGGGTTGCCGCTACACCCCCGAAGATCGGGTCTGCGTTCCCGTCCCCTTCTACCACTGCTTCGGCATGGTGATGGGGGTGCTCGGCTGCTCGACCCACGGCTCGACCATCGTGGTGCCAGCCGACGCCTTCGATCCCGCTGCAACCCTGGCCGCCGTGGCCGAAGAGAGCTGTACCAGCCTCTACGGTGTCCCGACGATGTTCATCGCCATGCTGGCCATGGCCGACTTCGAGAGTTACGACCTCGGGGCCCTGCGGACCGGGATAATGGCCGGCTCGCCCTGCCCGGTCGAGGTCATGAAGCAGTGCATCGAGCGGATGAACATGGATGAGGTCACCATCGCCTACGGGATGACCGAGACCTCACCGGTCTCGACCCAGACCGCAACCGATGATCCGATCGACAAGCGGGTCGGCTCGGTGGGGAGGGTCCACCCTCACGTTGAGATCAAGATCGTGGACCCCGACACGGGTGAGACTGTCGAGCGGGGCCAGCCCGGGGAGTTCTGCACCCGGGGCTACTCAGTCATGATCGGCTACTGGAACAATCCCGAGCGCACGACCGAAGCCATCGACGACGGAGGCTGGATGCACACCGGTGACTTGGCCGAGATGGACGCCGAGGGCTATGTCAACATCGTTGGCCGGTCCAAGGACATGATCATCAGGGGCGGCGAGAACGTCTACCCCCGAGAGGTCGAGGAGTTCCTCTACTCTCACCCTCAGATTCAGGACGTACAGGTCGTCGGCGTTCCCGATACCAAGTACGGGGAGGAGACCATGGCCTGGATTCAGACCGAGGGCGGGGTCGAGCTGAGCGTCGAGGAGATCCGGGAGTTCTGCCAGGGAAAGATCGCCCACTACAAGATTCCCCGCTATGTAGCCGTGATCGATGAGTTTCCCATGACCGTCACGGGCAAGATCCAGAAGTTCAAGTTGCGAGATTCCGCCATCGAGCGCTTCGACCTCCACGACGCGGCCGGGATAGAGACGGCGTGATAGTTGAGATCTGGTCGGATGTGGTGTGCCCTTGGTGCTATATCGGCAAACGTCGCTTCGAGTCCGCCGTCGAGCAGTTCAAGGCAGCAAACCCCGAAGAGGAGCTGGAGATCCACTACCGGGCTTTCATGCTCGACCCAACGGCACCAGTCGGTGAGTCGCAGCCCGTTCGCGAGGCATACGCCCGCAAGTTCGGTGGTCTGGAAGCCGCTGACAAGATCCTGGCCCATGTCACCAACGAAGCAGCAGGGGAGGGAATCGAGTTCAACATGGACATCGCCCTACGCTCCAATACCTTGCTGGCTCACTGTTTGTTGGTTCTGGCCGACCATCTCAGTCACCAGCCGGCACCCTCCACTGGTGAGGTCGGGGCCAACGAATCCCAGGCTGTCCCCACCCCTGATCTCCAGGCCCGGCTCAAGGAGCGGTTCCTGGCTGCCTATTTCACCGAAGGTATGGCCATTGGCGAAATCGAGGTGTTGATCGAGCTAGCGGCTGAGGTCGGCATCGATCCCGCCGATGCCCGCCAGTGGTTGGATAGCGGCCGAGGCCGAGACGAGGTGGCTGACCAGCTCGAGTTCGCCGCCAGCAATGGACTGACAAGTGTTCCGACTTTCGTCTTCAACCGCAAGGTCGCAGTACCAGGGGCTCAACAGCCGGACACGATCGCTCAAGTCATGGAGCGAGCGCTGGTTTGAGATGACCGGGTGAGGGGTGTGGGGGTCTTCGGTGCTGGATGTGGCAGAATCCATCCGTGAGCGCTGACGACTTCAAAACGGCTATACAGCGAGCGTTGCAGGGGAACCTTGCGACCCAGGGTGAGAAACTGGCTGGCCAGAACAAGCTCTTCGTTCGCGACCGTATCGATCTCCTGATCGACGAGGGCAGCTTTGTCGAGGACGGGTTGCTGGCCAACGCCAACGCCCCGACTGATGACCTTCCGGCCGACGGTGTTGTCACCGGACGAGGCCTCGTCGACGGGCGCCCGGTCGCCATCATGGCCAACGATCCAACGGTCAAAGCCGGTTCCTGGGGGGCGAGGACGGTCGAGAAGATCGTCCGCCTGACTGAACTGGCCCTCAAGGAGGAGCTGCCGATCGCCTGGCTCGTTGACTCGGCCGGCGGGCGAATCACCGATCAGGTCGAACTGTTTCCCGGTCGCCGGGGTGCGGGTCGGATCTTCTACAACCAGGTCAGGCTCTCGGGTCGTGTACCCCAGGTGTGCTGCCTGTTCGGCCCCTCCGCGGCCGGCGGTGCCTACATCCCGGCCTTCTGTGATGTGGTGTTCATGGTCGACGGCAACGCTTCGATGTACCTCGGCTCGCCCCGTATGGCCGAGGAGGTGATCGGCGAGGTCGTCTCACTCAACGAGATGGGCGGAGCCAAGATGCACGTCTCGGTCTCCGGGGTCGGCGATAATCTCGGCTCGGACGACGAGGCCGTCATCGACCTGGCTCGCCTCTACCTCTCATACCTGCCGACCAACTTCCACCACCAACCACCGTGGGAGGAGTGGGCTACGCCGGAGACACCTCTCATCACCGGGATCGTGCCCGATGACGACAAGCTCGGCTACGACGTCCACCACGTCATCAACGGGCTGGTCGACGCTGATTCGTTCTTCGAGATCAAACCGCTGTACGCCGCCGAACTGGTCGTTGGGCTGGCTCGCTTGGAAGGCCAGTCGGTCGGGATCGTTGCCAACAATCCGGCTGTGAAGGGCGGGGTTCTGTTCACTGATACCGCTGACAAGGCGACCCGATTCATTACCCTGTGCAACGCCTTCAACGTCCCCCTCGTGTTCCTGGCCGACGTGCCCGGCTTCATGATCGGAACCCAAGTCGAGCGGGAGGGGATCATCCGCCATGGGGCCAAGATGATCTCCGCCGTTTCGGAGGCAACCGTTCCCAAGATCTGTGTCGTTCTCCGCAAGTGCTATGGCGCCGGTCTCTATGCCATGTGCGGCCCTGCCTTCGAACCAGATGCGACAATCGTGTTGCCGACGGCTCAGATCGCCATCATGGGCCCCGAACCCGCCGTCAACGCCGTCTTCTACAACAAGATCCAGGCCATCGAGGATCCCGAGGAGCGGGCGGCCTATGTGAATGAACGCCGGGCTGAGTATGAAGCAGACGTCGACCTTCTTCGTCTAGCCTCCGATCTCGTGTTCGAAGCTGTCGTCCATCCCGAGGATCTTCGTGAAGATCTCATCCGCCGTATTGGACTGGCTCAGAGCAAATCACGACATTTCACCGACCGCCACAATGGCGTGACGCCGGTGTAGGAAAAGGAGCACGCTGGGTGGCGGAATTGATGGCGCGCTCTCATCTGTTGTGTGGTGGTGACGTGCTCACCCCGACGGGGTGGCAGGAGTTCGACCTGAACGTGGTCGACGGTGTCATTCGCGATGAGTCGACGGGGCAGAGCGAGGTACTCGACGTCTCGGGGCTGAAGATCGTACCCGGCTACATCGACCTGCAGGTCAATGGTGGCTGGGGCCACGACCTAGGGCGCGACCCGGCGTCCATCTGGCCTCTGTCCGAGCGGCTGGTCGAGATTGGAGTCACCTCATTTCTCCCCACCCTGACCACCAATGGCTACAGCCGTCGTCGAGAGGCACTCAGCCTCTGGCAAGCCGGACCCGTCGACAGCGAAGGCCACCGGGGAGCCGATCCCATCGGCTGGCACTTCGAAGGACCATGGTTGGCTCCGTCGCGTCACGGGGCCCATAGCCGTGAACTGCTCCAGCCGGTTCCCCGGGCTGCCCCCGCGGACTACACCCCCGACCTGGGATTGAGGTTGGTCACTCTGGCCCCCGAGCTGAACGGGGCCTTGCCCATGATCGCTGAGCTGAAGCGGCATGGGGTGGTTGTGGCCTGCGGCCACAGTGAGGCGACATCAGCCCAGGCCGTCGCCGGCTTCGAGAGTGGGATCACGATCGGCACCCACCTGTTCAACGCCATGTCGGGCCTCAACCACCGCGAGGTCGGGCTTGCGGCCGCCCTACTCCTGACCGATTCCACCTTCGTCACCATGATCATCGACGGTGAGCACGTCGACCCCGACATGGTGAAGCTGGCTTGGCGGCTGGCAAGTCATCGCCTCATCGCCATCAGCGATGCCGTCGCTTTCATGGGAACGGCAGCCGCCTCCGCCACCGGTAGTGCCCTTCGACTTTATGACGGCACCCTGGCCGGGTCCACAATTGGGGTCGACGCCGCTGTCCGCAACCTGATGAGCTTCACCGGTTGCGATCTAGCTGACGCTGTCTCTGCCGCCAGTCTGGTACCCGCCCGTTCTCTCGGCCTCAGCGACCGGGGGCGGATCGAGGTCGGATGCCGGGCTGACCTGGTCGGTCTCGACGATGAGGCCAATGTGGTGCTGACGATGGTGGCCGGCGATCTGGTCTGGGACCGGCGCTAGAGGAGCCTGGCCCCAGGCTCAGGTGAAGAGGCGGAGCGACATCGGGTACTGGTACCACTCCCCCCTCGATGCGGCGATCGAGGCGACGATGCTGAGCACATAGAAGGCGACGATGATGCCCAGCAAGAGGAATATCCCGATGACGACCAGGATCAGCACGCCCGCCACGATTGAGGCCAAGAACACCGTGACGTGGAAGTTCAGCGCTTCCAGGGCGTGATGCCGGACATAGGGCGACTCGTCTCGCTTGACCAGGAAGATGATCAGGGGTACCAGAACGCTGAAGAAGGCCCCACCAGCGTGACACAGGATGGCCATGGTGTTGTCGTCGTTGGTGCGGCCCATGGATGAGTTTGGGTCGGGGGCGACGTGTTCGGTCCAGTTCGCTCCGTCCCAGTAGCGGACGATCCCATTGCCGGCCGGGAACCAGCCGGCAGCTACCCTGTGGTGAGGGTCGTGGCCGGCGCCCAATGACTGGTGGCCCCCTTCGGGGCTCGGATCGCTCATGATCTTCCCTCCTTGGCGCCATCCAATCGAGTGGGCCTTGAGCCAGTCTAGATCGGAGTCGCCGGTCGGGCCTTCGGGGTCGAGAGGACGTAGCATCAACGGCCATGACCGAGCCGAGCTCACCATCGCCAGGGGAGGGATCAGAGCCCAGCCCCGCTCCGCTTTGGACCCCATCAGCGGACCGGATCGCCTCTACGGCCATCGACCAGTTCCGCTGCCGCTACCTACCGAACAGCACCTCGACCGATGAACTGTGGCGGTGGTCGATCGATGAACCAGGGCTCTTCTGGCGGGCCCTGTGGGAGTGGTGCGAGATCATTGGTGATCCCGGTCCGGTCGATGTCGCCCCAGGCCAGACCTTCGCCGAGACCAGGTTCTTGCCCGAGGCTCGCTTGAACATTGCTCAGAACCTTCTGGCCGATCGGAACGGTGGTGCCGACGATGAGCCAGCCATCCTCTTCTACCGGGACGACGGCCAGGAACGAACCCTGAGCTGGGCTGAGCTGCGTCGACAGGTAGCGGCCATGGCCGCCGCCCTCCGGGCCGACGGGGTCGAGGCCGGTGACCGGGTCGCAGCCTGGATGCCCCATATGCCCGAGACCGTGGTCGCCTTCCTGGCCGCTGCCTCCATCGGAGCCGTGTTCACCTCGACCTCAGCTGACTTCGGGCCCGATGGGGTCGTCGACCGATTCGGCCAGACCGAGCCCAAGGTCCTGGTCGCAGCCGACGGCTACTACTACGGGGGCCGCCGCTTCGACTGCCTCGACCGTCTGGGCGAGATCCAGGACCAGTTGCCAACCCTGATCAAGACCTATGTGGTCGCCAATCTCGACTCCGACCCAACCATCGAGGGAGCCAACACCCAGTCATGGACCGAGGCTCTGGCCGCCAACATGGGGGCCGACACCACCTACGCCCAGCTGCCGGGTGATCATCCCCTCTACATCCTCTACTCGTCGGGAACGACGGGAAAGCCGAAATGCATCGTCCACCGGAGTGCCGGGGTGTTGTTGAAGCACCTCTCCGAACAACGCCTGCACAGTGACATCTTCCCCGGTGACCGGGTCTTCTTCTTCACCACCTGCGGTTGGATGATGTGGAACTGGCTGGTGTCAGCCCTAGGAGCCGGGGCGACTATCGTTCTATACGACGGCAACCCCCTCCATCCCCGCCCTACGGCCCTGTTCGATATCGCCGACCAGTCTCATGCCAGTCTGCTCGGGGTATCGGCCAAGTACATCGACGCCGTCATGAAGACGGGCCAGCGACCAGCCGATGAGCTGGAGCTGGCCCGGTTGAAGACGATCTGTTCGACCGGTTCACCCCTCAGCCCGGAAGGGTTCGCCTGGATCTACGACGCCGTTGCCACTGATGTCCACCTGGCCTCGATCTCGGGTGGTACCGACCTCTGCGGTTGCCTCGTCATTGGTGATCCAACCCGTCCCGTGTATGCCGGTGAGATCCAAGCCAAGGCCCTCGGGGTCGCGGTCGATGTGTTCGACGACAGGGGCCAGCCTGCCCCCGTCGACACCAAGGGGGAACTGGTCTGCACCCAGCCTTTCCCCTCCATGCCCCTCGGGTTCTGGGGTGATGACGATGGCAGCCGTTACCGGGCCGCATACTTCGAGCGCTTCGACGGAGTATGGGCCCACGGCGACTTCGCCTCCTGGACCGAGCATGGAGGAATGGTCATCCATGGCCGTTCCGACGCCACTCTCAATGCCTCGGGAGTCAGGATCGGTACAGCCGAGATCTACCGGGTGGTGGAACAGCTCGACGAGGTCGTCGAGGCCATCGCCATCGGTCAGGAGTGGGACGACGACACCCGGGTCGTGCTGTTCGTACGCCTGGCTGAGGGGGGTGTGCTCGATGGTGACCTGGTGGCCAGGATCAAGACCGATCTACGGGCCAAGTGTTCACCTCGTCATGTGCCAGCGGTGGTAGTCGAGGTGGCAGACATCCCCCGCACCCGGTCGGGCAAGAT
This sequence comes from Actinomycetes bacterium, assembly GCA_024227975.1. The sequence goes on along the minus strand of JAAETV010000454.1, from coordinate 5,324 downwards.
CGTCGAATTGGCTGTCGCCGAGGTGGTGCACGGCCGCCAGGTTCGCAACCTCGAAGCGTTGGCCAACCCCGAAGCCCTCGATCTCTTTGCCGATCGACGCGAATTGGCCTGATTGCTGGTACAAATCGACGGAGGGGCCTCGCCGAGGCACCCCTGAGGTAGAGAGACAAGGGACAACGATGGAGATTGATAGTTTCGAACATGGTGTTCCGTCGTGGGTCGATCTGGGGACTCCGGACATAGGTGCCGCCGCCGAGTTCTACAGCAGCCTCTTCGGCTGGACGGTCGATGACGAAGGCCCACCCGATGCTGGTGGCTACCGCATGTGCACCCTTCGAGGCCGGGCGGTAGCCGGTCTAGGACCGCAGATGAACCCGGGCCCACCGTTCTGGACCACCTATGTGGCCGTTGACGATGTCGACAAAACGACGGCGGCGGTAGCCGAAGCTGGAGGCCAGACGCTCATGGAGCCAATGGACGTCCTCGATGCTGGCCGTATGGCCGTCTTCGCCGATCCTTCCGGAGCCGCCTTCTCGGTCTGGCAGGCTCGGGCCCACGCTGGGGCGGGCATCGTGAACGAGCCCGGGACCCTCTCCTGGAATGAGCTGTTGACCACTGATGTGGAAGGGTCGAAGACCTTCTATCAGGCGGTGTTCGGCTGGTCGGCGACGACTCACGAGGGTGAGATGCCCTATACCGAGTTCAAGCTCAGCGACCGGTCGATCGCCGGGATGATGCTCAAGCCCCCGATGATGCCGGCCGAAATCCCACCCCATTGGGGTGTCTACTTCGCCGTCGAGGATACCGACGCCACCGTGGCCAAGGTGATCGAGCTCGGCGGTCAGGTGTTGATGCCGGCCACCGACATCGAACCTGGGCGCTTCGCCACGGTCTGTGATCCGGCCGGGGCAGCCTTCAACGTGATTGCCATGGCCGAAGAAATGAGCTGATCCGACCCGGTCCGCTCGCTTGGATCTAGTTGCCCTTGGTGGGATTCACTGATGGTCGACCCTGATCCCGACCACTCCGACGAGGGTTCCAAGCGAGCGGGCGAGGGCACCGCCGGCGAAGCGCCAATGAGGATCACGACCGGTGGCCACGCGCCGAAAAGGCCGGACGATCGCTTCGACGAACCGCCGGGTACCCCGAGCGGTGAGGCGCAATCGGCTCGAGTCACCGCTCTCGAAGTTGGTCAGGAACTCGGTATTGCCGATCCAGTAGCACGCCCGCAGATGGTAGCGATAGGTCAACCGTTCTGGCGGTAGATCGGTATAGCACAAGGCCCCCTTCGAATAGCGGCTGTCGAGGCCGGCGGCGACGGCCGCTTTGTAGAACACCATGTCCTCACCGCCGGTCTTGCCCAGGTCAGGGCGAAACCGGATCTCGTTGTGTTCGGTCAGGAATGAGCCCCGGATCATCGAGTTGCCGGTCGAGCAGGTGCCGACCTTGGCTCCGTCATCGACAGGTGTTGCCTCCAGGATTTCGATGAAAGGCTGATCGGTCATCCATGAAGCGCTGCCTTCGGGGTAGCGCACCTTGACCGGTCCGGTTACGGCGTCGGCCCCGGTCCGACGTTGGACGTCGACCATGGCCTCGAACCAGCCTTCGGTGACGACCTGATCGTCGTCGGTCATCGCCACCCAGTCAGCCAGCTCCAACGCAGCTTCGACTCCCGTGTTGCGAGCCAACGAGATGTTCTGAGTGCCGCTGTACCGGTAGTGGAGGCCGCGGGCGAATCGGTCATCGAATCCCTCGACCACCCCAAGGGCCCGACCGTCAGGATTGTCATCGACGACGACGACAGCGATCTCGACCGACGGCTGGACGCGCTGCGCCGCGGCGTCGAGCGACTCGAGCATCTGCTGGAGGGGCCCGTTGCGGCGGTGGGTGCATACGTAGACCGCGATCGATGAAGGGCCGGGCTGGGCCTGCGTCATGGGTTCGTACTCCGTTGATCCGGTCAGTTGGCCGTGGCGTCGAGGCGCAGCACGTGGCCGGCCATACGATAACTGCCCTTCTTGTGCTCGACCTGGTAGTCGCCGATGGCCTCAATTGTCCAGCGCTGGCCAGGGCCGGCCAGCCACTCCTTGAATGCTCGCTCGACGCCTTCACCGAGGGTCTCACCGTCGGCCCCTAGATTCCCACCGCTGTACCAGTCGTCGAAGATGAGCCAGGCCCGATCGGCCAGCAGTGGTCCGAGGAAGTTGAGGACGGGAACGGTGCTCAGGTAGGTGTCCGCGTCAAGCATCGCCACGTCGACCGAGCCGACCTCGGCCGCCAGCTCAGAGCTCAGGCTCTCATCGAACCAGCCCTTGACCAACCTCACGTTTTCGGCCGGGACGCCGAGCCGCTCGAGGTTCCACCGGGTGACCTCGATCGGGCAGTAGAACTCGCCGGCGAACCAGGAGCCCTCGTCCTTGGTCGCCGAATCGGGGAGGCCGGCAAACGAATCGGCGCCGACCATCGTCGTCTCGACGCCGGCCGCCTCACATCGGCTGGACCAGGCGGCCATTGAGTTGCCGGCATAGACACCGGCCTCGAAGTAGTTGATCCGCGTGGCACCCTCACCGGTCAGGTCGGCAATTGCCTTCTCGTAGAATGGACCGATCTCAGCTGGGGACGACAGCAGCACAGACTTCCCGCTATGCAAGCGCCGCTTCATCAGGTAGGTGACTATCCGTTCACCCGCTGGGACGTCTCTCAGAGAACGCTTGGCAACAAGCGCGGGCAGTTGAACTGCTCGCTGAGCGAGCGAGATTCCACGCCACACCGTTGACTTGAGACCTTGTATGAGCATCGGCAGAACGGCATTTTAGGCCACAAACCACCGACTCCACTTCCAGTACTTCCCCTGACCCTGGGGTATCTAGGCCGAGCGGACGGCTTCGGCGACCGCAGCCCAACGGTCGATCTTGGACGGATCGCGTCGTAGGGATTCCTCAGCCTGGTACGTGACAAGGCGAGCCGCCTTACCCTGATAGCGATCCACCAGCTTGGGGCCGAGCTCGTCCCAGCTGGCGGTGATGGCATAGTGCTCCAACATCTCATCGGTGATGAGGTCAGCCATGCCGGCAATGTCGCCCGCCTTGAGCCGCTCGTTCAGCCGGCCCGACGTCCCCTCGAAGCCCAACATGTCGAACTGGAAGCCATAGTTCTTGGTTGAGCCATAGAAAGCGATCTGAGCCTTGGCCGTGCGTTTGTGGACTTCCCGTTCCTCCTCGGTATCGCCAACGATGGTGAACACAGGGATGATCAGATCGACGTCACTGGCTTGCCGGCCGGTCCGCTTCGCTCCCTCCTCGACCTTGGGATCGAGCACCTCGTTGAGATAGGGGATCGAGTGGAAGGGGTGGACGTGGATGCCGTCGGCCACCTCGCCGGCGGCCCGGGTCATGTAGGGCCCGACGGCGGAGATATCGACCTTGATGTCGCCATGGTCATGGCCCCTGGGTCGCCACGCGGCCGGGAGGAGGCTGAGCTGGTAGTACGGCCCGTCGTGAGCCAGCTTCTCTTCGCCCCGAAAGGCCCGGAAGCAAGCCTTGACCGCCTCCACATAGTCCTTCAAGCGTGGCCCGGGGGGATCGAACTCCGAGCTGTAGCGCCGGTCGATGTGGGCTCGGACCTGGCTGCCGAGCCCGAGCCGGAACCGTCCCTCGGTGTTCTCGGCCAGTTCCCATGCGATAGCAGCGCTGACCATGGGGGAGCGAGGGAAGGCGACGGCGATCCCGGTGCTGAAGGTCAACGTCGGGGCGGCCATGGCGGCGGCTGCGATCGTCATCCAGGGGGTGGCGCTTGTCTCGGTGAACAACATGCCTGAGAACCCAGCCCCCTCGACCTGGCGGGCTCGTTCAGCGATATCGGCCCAGCGGGCGCTACCAGTCATGATGTCGAATTCCATCGCTACCTCTTCCAATCTCGGGCCGGTGGCGAGCCTGGAGTGGCCCCCGGGGGCGACCCTAGTGCCCAGACCGTGGTCACCGATATTCTCGACCCGTCCCCCTTGACCTTCCCTGACCCCGGCTACCAGCGGGTCTGATCCAGAGTTCGACCTGGTGGGAGTAGAGATCGAACGGTGCCCTTGGCCTCTACGCTCATATGGTGACTTGTGTGCGTGCACCCGGCTCGTCGGCCAACCTGGGGCCAGGATTCGACGTCTTGGGCGTTGCCTTCTCTCGCTACGCATGGGCTTGCGATCAGCCCGGGGGAGATCATTGTGGGCCGGATCACATTGCTCGGATCGCCTATGAGGAGGCCGGTGGCCAGGGTGATATCTGGTTCGGGTTCGATATCGAGCCCGGTCGAGGGCTTGGGTTTTCAGGTGCCGCCCGCGCTGCCGGAGCGGTACTGGCCAAGATCCAGCAAGGTCATGGCCTGGCCGAAGCCCAACGCTTGGCCTACCCGGTGGTGGCCAGCATCGAAGGCCATGGTGACAATGCCGCCCCGTCAGTCTTTGGTGGGATGCATGTCATCGCCGGCGATCGTCAGCATCGCATTCAGGCTCCCCTTCCCGGCCAGCTCCTGTGCTGGGTACCGGAATTCGAGACGGTGACCGACGACTCCCGGCTGGAGCTCTCCTCGTCCATCGACCGGGCCGATGCCGTGTTCAATCTGGGCCGGGTCGGACTGCTGATTGCCGCCATCTATGAGGGCGACCTGTCCTTGTTGCGCCAAGCCACCCAAGACCGGCTCCACCAGCCCCACCGGTTGGCCCACTGCGCCCCCGCTCGACGTGCCCTGGAGGCCGCCCTCGACCATGGGGCGGCGGCTGCTTGGTTGAGCGGGTCGGGGCCCGCCATCGCCATCATCGTCGAAGCGGACCGGGCCGATGTCGTAGTCGATGCCCTGCCAGCCGACGGCAAGGTTCTCCACCTCGATGTCGATGACCAGGGGGCCGTGCTCATCGACATCTGACTACCAGCGTCAGGGTCCTGCTGGTCGCGGGGTCTCTAGTCTCTGGCCGAGCAGGTGGCGTTGGCCACCGCGGCGACCGTGCCGCCCTGCTTCTCGATCCAGGCAAAGACGGCACGACGGTCTGGTCCGTCGTCAGCCGGGCCGGTCTCGACGCCGGTCACGGTGAGATGATCGTCAGGCCAGACGGGATTGGTGAACTTCAGGTCCAGGTGGCCGCTCCGCCACCACCGGTCGCCGAAGTGGCGTTCGAGGATGTGTCCGACATAGGACATTGTCATCCGACCGCCGACGACAACCTCGGTGAAGCCGAGTGCTTCGGAGGCCGCTTGATCGGTGTGGTAGCTGCGCTGGCCATGGAAGTACTGGCCGCACATCTCCAACGAGATGGAGACATCCAGGGCGCCGATGGCCGT
>JAAETV010000453.1 GCA_024227975.1 Actinomycetes bacterium | reverse complement strand
CGATGATCCGCAGGCCGTGACTTGCCCACCGACAGCCTCGGCGACTTCGGAGGCGAAGTAGACATTCGAGCGTCCACATACGATCAGAGGATGATCACGGTCGTGGGGTTCGGCCAGGGTGACGTCATCGGTGGCGAAGATCTTGTCGAGACCTGGGACCGAGACGGCGGCGGCTGTGGCCCGATCCTCCTCGACCAGAGCCACATGAACGGCCCACTCGAACGAATCCCGGAAGGGGAAATCATGGGTCCCGTCCAAGGGGTCGATGATCCATGTCCGGTCGGCTCCCAGCCGGCGGCGATCCTCAGTCCCCTCCTCGGAGAACACGATGTCGGTCGGCCGGTGCCGGGCCAGCCGCTCGACCAGAAGATCATGGGCCAACTGGTCGCCCTGATCCCGCAATAGCCAAGGGTTGAAAGCGTCGGGTAGATGCCGCTCCCGAAGTTCGAGAAGCGCTTGACCGGCAGCCGCGGCCAATGAAGAGGCCAGGCGGTGGTCGTCGTCATGATCGTCGTGTGGCCCCTGGGTCGTGCCCCTGAGACTATCCAGTTCAGGGCTAGCTACCGTAATCTGGCGCCCAGTGGCTGAGAACCGGTTCTCCGGCCTGTCCGAAGAAGGGGGCTCAGAGGAGTGGTGACGAGTACCGAAGGGGCTCGATCGTTCGGTCGGCTCTTGGTGGCCGAGGTTGGCGACGATGGCCCGAGCGTCGGGCCCCCCTCCGCCGCCGGTGCCTACTGCGCCAAACTGTTCGCCGACTATGGGGCCCGAGTGGTCACCGCTGGCCCCGGGCGCGAGGGAGGGCCGACAGGGTCTGGCTCAGACTTCTACCGCACGTCCAAGCACCACCTGAGCACACCCCATGGCTCGGAGGCAGCCCGTGACCTGCTGGCCCGGGCCGATGTCATCATCCAGTCGAGCTCACCTGACCCGATCGCCCACCTCGTCGAGCCCGCCGGAGCGACCCAGATCGTGGTGCGGATCTCACCCTTCGCCACCACTGGACCCTACGCTCACTGGAAGGCCACCGACCTTGTCGACGCCGCCATTGGGGGCCACCTCCGCCTCAGTGGCGACCCCGATCGTGAACCCCTCCAGGGGGTGCCAGACATCGTCTGTCATGCTGTCGGGGTTGCCGCTTTTGTCGGAGCTGTTGCCGCCCTCATCTCCCTGGTCCGGACGGGACGAGGCCAGTTGGTCGAGACCTCTCACCAGGAGGTGTTGGCCGCCCTCCACCAGTTCACCCTATTGCGCTATACCCACGCTGGCGCCGTCCTCCAGCGCCACGGGAACCGCTACGCCGGACCTGGTTCGGCCATTGGCGCCTATGCCTGTGCCGATGGCTGGATCGGTCTTGCCCTCTCCCAGGAGGACCAGGTCGAGCGGATGCTCGAAGTCACGGGACTGGTCGCCATGTTGGAACGTGACGATGTTGAATCTGTCGTCCACCTGATGACGGACATCGAGCTGCTGAACCGCGAGCTGGTGCCCTATCTGCGGGCCCAGGGGCGGGATGAGACCGTGGAGCTGTTCCAGGCCCTACGCCTTCCCTGCGCTCCCATCACCGACGTCGATGCTCTCCCGGCCGACGAGCACCTCCGAGCCCGTCGATTCTGGCACTTCGACGAGACCCTTGGTGTCCAGCTCCCTGGCCCACCATTCCGGATGAGTGACCACGCCTGGTCCCCGGCCCCCAAGCCCAGAACCGGGGCTCTCCCCGTCCTCTCATCCGCCGCTGGGTCTGGTGGTAATGGCCCCCACCTGGCCGATGGTCCGCTCACCGGACTGAGGGTGATCGACATGACCAGGGTGTGGGCCGGCCCCCTGGCCGCCAGGATCCTGGCTGACCTCGGGGCCGAGGTCGTCATGACCGAGGTCCCCTGGACTCGCACCGGTCGAGAGGTACCTCAGACCTTTGTCGATGCCACCCGCTTCTTCCCCGACAACGAGGCCGGCGAGCGTCCCTGGAACCGGAGCGGGTTCCACAACAAGTACGCCATCAACAAGGCGTCGGCTGTCATCGAGCTCGACAAGGAGCAGGGCCGTGACCTGTTCGCATCCCTCGTACCCAGAGCTGATGTGCTGGTCGAGAACTACTCCCCTCGGGTGATGCCCAGCTTCGGGTTCGACGCCGACACCATCCACCAGCTCAACCCTGACCTCGTCTACGTCACCATGCCCGGCTATGGCCGGTCGGGGCCCAACACTGACTGGGTTGCCTACGGCCCCACCCTCGACGGTCATGTCGGCCATACCGCTCTCACCGGCTATCGGGGTGAAGACCCTTGGAAGTGTGGGATCGCCTGGCCCGATCCCATTGGCGGCCTCCATGGGGCCGCCGGAGCCCTGATCGGCCTGCTCGACCGGTTCGTCGAGCCCGATCTGGGTGGCCAGACGGTCGAGGTGGCCCAAGTCGAGTCGGCCATCAACATGATCGGTCAGCATGTGGTGGCGGCCCAGACCAACGGCAATCCCCAACGTTGGGGCAATCGGCGCCCGGGTCGGGCTCCCCAAGGCGTCTACCCTTGTGCCGGCCTTGATCGCTGGATCGCCATCTCCATCATCGACGACGACGGATGGCGAGCCCTCTGTGCCTTTGCTGGATGGGATGATGCGGCTGGCCTCGATTCGAGGTCCCGCTGGGAGCGTCACGATGAGCTCGACGAGTGGATCTCAGCCCTGACCGCCGAGGCCGATGACATCGAGTTGATGCGCCAGCTCCAAGCCGTCGGGGTGCCGGCCGGTGCCTGTCTGGGGGCCGATGAGGTCATGGCTGATCCCCAGCTGGACGCGGTCGAGTTCTTCGTCGAGCTCGATCATCCCGATGCCGGGACCCACCCGTGGCCCCGGTTCCCGGTCCGGTTGTCGGCTACGCCGGCCACCATGCGGCTCCCCGCTCCCACCATGGGGGAGCACAACCATTATGTCGCTACCGAACTGGCCGGGATCAGCTCCCAGCGTTACCAGGACCTGGTCGAGGCGGGAATCCTGCGGACCGACCCATCAGCCTGACCAGCTGGTCAGGCTGATCCGAGCCTCACTCCACCAAGACAGCTGTTGGAGCGGCGCTATAGAGGCGTTAGGTTCCTGTCTGGTGCGGCCCAAGAACAACTTTGACCTCTTGCGGCTCATGGCCGCCTTCCAGGTGGTTATCGGGCACGCCGTCGACTTCATGGGAGTTGATCTCCCGGTCGGCCTCGAACAGCTCTATACCGTCATTCGCTGGTTCCCTGGCGTACCGGTGTTCTTCGGGATCAGCGGGTACCTCCTGGCTCGATCACTGACCAGGAATCCCGACCTCCGCAACTACGCCCGAAACCGGGCCCTGCGGATTTTCCCCGGCCTCTGGGGTTGCATCATCGGCACCCTCGTGTTGTTGGCCGCTGCCGGCCTGCTGTTCGACCTCTCACCGGGACGTCTGGTGGCCTTCGTGGTAGCTCAGCTGACGGTCGGCCAATTCTGGGCCCCCTTCCCCATCAGCGACTATGGCCTTGGTAGTCCCAATACTCCGAACCCAGCCCTGTGGACGATCCGGGTTGAGATCGGGTTCTACCTGGCGCTGCCCTTCCTCCTATTGGGAGGAAGACGTCTCTTGGGTTCGGCCCGTCGGCTCGACGTTGGCCTGATAACGGCGGCGGTGGTGTCCTATGTCCTCTACTCCCAGTGGGGCGACCCCACCGTCGACGACAGCACCTTCCCCCTGCTGGGGCGGCTGGTAGTCAACTCGCCGGCCCCCTTCATCTGGTTGTTCATCGCGGGAGTCCTCCTCTATCGCCATGAAGCAACCGTCAAACGACTCCTGGTCGGGCGGGCCGGCCGCTGGCTGGTCCTATTCCTCGCCGTGCGAGGCGCAGTCTGGCTCGCCTTCGAGGCCGGTCAGGGCTCAGGAGCCGAGGTGCCCCTGGCTGTGCTCGGTCTGGCCAATCTGGTGTTGCTGGCCCCTGCCTTTGCCCTCGCCTTCAGTGCTGCCCCCCTGGTGCGCCGCCTCCATCCTCCCGACGACATCTCCTACGGCGTCTACGTCTGGCACCTGGTAATCCTCAATGCCCTGGTCCACTGGGAGGTGGCCACCGGCTGGCTCGGTGCCGGACTGGTGATCGTGGGTGCAGGTGTGGCTGGTCAGATCTCATGGCGTCTCATCGAGCGCCCTGCCCTGGCCCGCAAGAAGGCCTCGTCGATCTCGAGCCCAGATTCCGCTTCGACCTCGGCCGCGGCCGACACGCCGGTGACAGTTGAGGTGGATCTGACAGAGGACCTGGACCTCAGGGTAGGGCAAGGACCCAAGTCGGATCAGGTTTCGACTACGGGTCCATGATGGCACTGACCATGTCGGGGTCGAGTACGACCTCGATGAAGATCGGCTGACCAGGTTCACGGGCCTCGACGGCCTCAGCCACCAGGTCTAGCTGATCGAGGCTGGCTACCTGTACCGACCTCGCTCCTAGTGAGCTCATGACGGCGGGAAGATCGGGCCAGTGGTGGAGTGACGCCTTGGTGTCCATGTTCTTGCGGTAGAGCTGGATGTGCTCGGCCCCGTAGCTACCGTCGTTGTAGACGACCACGATCAGGTCGAGGTTGTGCTCGACGGCCGTGTGAAACTCGGTCAGTCCGCCCATCATGAACCCGCCGTCACCAGCCATCAGCACGGTCGGGCAGCTCGGACGGGCGATCGCGGCCCCGATGGCGTTGCTCATCCCCAGTCCGATGGCCCCGAAGCCATGGCTGGTGATCAGCGAGAGGGGATCGGGAACGGGCAGGGTCAGGGCCTGGAGCATGAAGCGGCCAGCATCGACGACGACGGTTCGATCGTCGGGCAGGATTTCGTCGAGGCGGAGGGTGAACGTCCTAGGGTCAACCGCTCCCTGGCGGCTGAGATCGGTGAAGGTTGCGTAGGGATCGAACTCGGCCAACCGGTTGGCCAGTTCGGGGGAACGGAAACCGCCCGGAGTATGGCCAGCCTCATCGAGCCAGGCCACGATGGTTTCGGCCACCTTCGTCGCGTCCCCGACTACGCCGGCTGCGATCGGCACTGTCGACCCGATGCGTGATGGGTCGAGATCGCACTGGATGATCTGCTTGTCATGGAAGAAGCGGCCCTCATCTGTCGTGAACCGGTTGAGGCTGGCCCCGAAGCTGATGACACAGTCGGCGCTGGCGATGGCCTCCGCTCCGACCGGGCTGGACAGGGTGCCGCAGTAGCCGAGGTTGCAGTCGTCATCGACCAGATAGCCGCTGCCCAGAAGGGTGGTTGTCGTCGGAGCCCCGAGCCGGTGGGCCAGGGCGATGAGGGCATCATGGGCGCCGGAGAGAACGGCTCCCCGTCCGGCCAACACGATTGGTCTGGTGGCGGTGGCCAGGATGCCGACGGCCACATCGAGAGCGTCGGGATCGGGGCTGATGGCCTGAGGGATGGGGCTCACCTTGGGGGTCGGCTTCAGCACCACATCGGTTTCCCACTCGATGTCGAGGGG
>JAAETV010000452.1 GCA_024227975.1 Actinomycetes bacterium | reverse complement strand
GCTGCTTACCTGGCCACGGCACCGGTGGCCATCGTTCCGCTGTTCCTCTTCTTCGTCCACCTCGACCGACTGCTGCCTGCCTTCTGACCGGAACCAACGGCCTGGGCGCGACACGCGACACCAGATTCAGCCGACCGAGTCAACCGCCAGACCGTCTGTGCCATCGATTTCGACGCCTGAGCAGAGTCGAGTTGTCCATTGCGAAGACGACCGAGCGTGCGAAGCGATTGCCCAACACGGCAGGCTTGAAACCATGACCATCGACGATGACCCGGTTCTAGCCTCCCGAGCCCGCATCGCCGGCTGGGTTTCCCTTGGCTTGCGCACGGGGTACGGGCTGTTCGGCCTGGCCATGATCATCTTCTTCGCCAGCACGATCTTCGACTTGACCAGGCTGACGACTGGAGCAATGACCTTCTGCCTGCTCGTCGGATCGGCTATTCTGGCTCCTTCCCTCGTGTTCAGTTATGCAATCAAGGCAGCAAGTCGCGCAGACAGGGATGGTACGTGGTAGTTGGAGAGTCGAAGGACCTTACGGCCATCAATGGCCCACCTGACGGCGAGGTCATGGCGGGTACGAATCCCTCACCTGTCCGGCTACCCGCGGCCCAACGACGGGAGCAGTTACTAGAAGTAGCCCGCCATGTGCTGGCCAGACAAGGTTTCTACGAGACCACCATGGCCGAGATCGCAGATTCGGCCGGGGTGACCAAGCCCGTCCTCTACCAGCACTTTGCCTCCAAACGTGACCTGTACACCGCCGTGCTCCAAGACATCGGGGCCAGGCTCCGAACCTCGGTGCTATCGGCAGCAACGGCTCATGCCGAGACCCCGAGACAGCAGGTCTTCGCCGGGTTCGACGCCTATGTGCACTTCGTCGAGAACGACCCCGAGGGCTTCCAGATCTTCTTCAGCGGAACCTCACGTCAAGATGAGGAATGGGCCGACATCACCCGTGACGTCGAGCACTCGATCGCAGCCGGTGTTGCCCAGCTGATCGATGTCCCCGAGATCACACCTCCTCATCGCCAAGCTCTGGCCTGTGGCATCTTGGGCCTGGCCGAAGGCATGATGCGCTTCTGGCAAACGGGGGGTGCGGCTGATCTCGATCGCGACGATCTGGTCAACGATCTCTACACCCTGGCCTGGAGCGGCCTCAGAGGCCTCGAAGCGTGATGACACAGCAAACAACCAAAGCGAACGACATCGAGCTCTGCTTCGAGACCCTCGGAGACCCATCCAATCCGACTTTGCTCCTGGTGATGGGGTTCACGGCCCAGATGACGGTGTGGCCAATCGAGTTCTGTCACGCCCTCGCAGATCACGGGTTCCACATCATCCGCTTCGACAATCGCGACGTCGGCCTGTCAACCAAGACCGACGGCCAGCCTCCCGATGCCATAGCCCTCATGGCCAAGGCACAGGCGGGCGAGACCATCGAACGGGACGACGTGCCGTACACCCTTTCCGACATGGCGGACGACGCCATTGGCCTTCTCGATGCCCTGTCGGTCGACTCGGCTCATGTCGTGGGGGCTTCGATGGGAGGCATGATCGCCCAGCATTTGGCCGTCGAGCATCCGGAGCGGCTCCGCTCGGCCACCTCGATCATGTCGACTACCGGCGAATCGTCGGTCGGCCAGCCCACCGACGAGGCCATTGGCGCCCTGCTGACCCCGGCGCCGACCGATCGCGAGGCGAATATTGCCCGAGGCGTAGCCAACAGCCAGATCATTAGCGGTCCCCTGTGGAACGAGGCCGATGCCAGAGCCAGAGCAGTCGAGTCCTACGACCGGATGTTCTACCCCGAGGGCTCCCCTTTCCAGCTCGCAGCCATCCTCGCCTCCGGTGACCGCACTCGGGGCTTGGAGGCCGTTGAGGTACCTTTTCAAGTGATACATGGCGCGGTCGACTCCCTTATCGATGTCTCGGGCGGCTACGCAACCGCGGCCGCGGTACCAGGAGCCGACCTTCTGGTCCTGGCAGCCATGGGTCATGACATGCCGCTACTGCTCTGGCCTCAGATCATCGGTGCCATCACCGGGATCGCGGCCCGCGGCTAGATCAATAGGCCGGGGGAAGGCTCGGATCATCGCTCCGGGTCGCCAATTGGCAGTGGCTGCCCACGAGCTACCTATAGTCTGACGATGAAGGCGACTCGGCGATGACCGACGCAGAGATCGAAACCTCGCGATCCGACGAACCGGCAGCACGCCCGGCGGGGGCACTGTCCGTCCCCGCCTTCCGGCACCTGTGGATCAACAATGCCATCTACATGGTGGTCGTCAACGCCCAGCGATTCACGTTCGGCTGGTTGATGCTCGACGGACTCGGACGCGACGAGCTATGGCAAGGCCTCGTCACCTTTGCTCTTGGCATCCCTCTGGCCCTACTCATCCTCCACGCTGGAGTCTGGGCCGACCGCCACAACCGCAAGACCCTGCTCGTAGCGGGGCAGGTCATGAGTCTGACCGTGTTGGGCACCACGACTGCGCTGGTATTCACCGATCTGATCAACCCGGGCCTTCTCATCACCCTCGCTGTCGCCTTCGGAGCGGCCCAGGCCATCAGCCAGCCAGTACGAAGCTCACTGATCCCGGCCCTGGTCGCCCCCGAACAGCTATTCAACGCCATCGCGGTGAACGCCATCGCCATGACCATGTCGATGATCGGAGGTCCGGTCCTATTCCAGGTCATTGGCAACACCTACGGTTTCGAGGGCGCCTTCGGCTCCCAAGCCCTCCTGTTGGCTGTCGGCCTTCTGGCCCTGATCCGGCTCGAGGTTCCCGTCAACCCTCCCACCGATGGGCCCGCCTCGATCTGGTCGCAGATCAGCGAGGCTGTGCACCACATCCGAAGTGAACCCCATGTCGCCAAGCTCTTCGTCTTGTTGATGGTGGCCTCCCTATCGGTCAACCCGGCTGTAATGGTCACCCTCCAGGCCTTCGTCAAACAGGATCTAGGGGGCGACGGGGGCGATGTGGCCCCCCTTCTGGCCGTGATGGGCCTTGGGATTGCCGCCACCTCGATCATCATCATGCGCAAAGGAAACATGGCTCGCAAAGGTGCCTTGTTCCAACGGGCCATGATGACGGGCTCGACGATGGTCTTCTTGATGGGGCGGACCACGTCCTATGGCTTCCTCATCCCTCTCATGCTGGTGATGGGCTTGGCCGGCGGCTTCTACATCAACATGAACCAGGGCCTGGTCCAGGCCAATACCCCAGAGCGGCTGATGGGCCGGGTCATGGCCATGTTCAGCCTTGTCCAGCTCGGCTTCATGCCCATCGGAGCGTTGCTGCTCGGCGTCATCGCCACCCAGGTCGGCCTCGCCGCTACCATCAGCGCTGCCGGTCTCGTAGCCCTGGCCACGGTGGTCTACACCTATGTGACCGACGAGCACCTGCGCACCCTGTAGTTGGGAGACGAGGCCGACCAGAAAATCGCTGACGTCGGCTCCCCGACACTGACTACGTTTGAGGCCATGGAGCTGTGCTGGCCAGAACGGGAGATGCTGGAAAGCTACGTCGACGCCCTACGGCGTTCTTGGTCACCGAACACCCTTCGGCCCGAGGCTACCGCCGAGGAACTGGAGCAGATCAGGGTTGACGCGGTGGCCTTCTTGGCCTCGCTGGTCGACCGGGAGGCCACCGGCGATCCCATCACGCTCCCCGATGGGACCCAAGCCGCCAGGCTGCCTGGCTACCGCATGTGGATGTGGGACGGCGCCTTCTGCGGCTCGATCTCATTTCGCTGGCAACCTGGTAGCTCCGCCCTACCACCCTATGTCCTCGGCCATATCGGCTACAGCGTTGTCCCCTGGAAGGAACGCCGAGGGTACGCGAAGCGAGCCCTGAGCCTGCTCCTACCGATGGTAAAGGCCGAAGGGCTCGACCATGTCGAGCTGTCCACCGACCTTGGCAACATCGCTTCCCGCAAGATCATCGAGGCCAATGGAGGCGTGATGGTCGGCCAGGTCGACGACTCACCTTGGCATGGGCCCGAACCCGTGCTCCGGTACCGCATCGACCTGTCGTAGGACGGTACCGGAGCAAGGCTCTATCGGCCTCTTGGGTTGGCTCGGTTGAGCCGCTAGTTGGTTGGAGGAATGATGGAGCCGTCGGAGACGGCCGTAATCAGCTCGTCTGCCCTCTGTTTGATGGCAGGGTCGATGGTGACCGTCGGGTTGTACTCGATCACGAGGCCGCCGTTGGCCAGATTGGCCGAGTAGGCCTGCCCACTCGGGGTCCCGGAGTCGATGTCGGTAACAATCTGCCGCAGGATCACTTCCCAGTGGTACACCTGGGAGGCGACGACGAGGGAGGGCGCCAGCGACGACTGATTGGCCTGGGTCCCGAACCACTGGACATTGTTGGCCTCGGCCACCGAGACTGCACCGACCACCATCTGGGCCGATCCGGTCATCACATCAGCCCCCGCATCGACATGCTCCTGAGCAGCCGCCGCGGCCAAGCTGGTATCGGAGAACGAGTCGATATAGGTGACCCGCACCGTGGCTCTGGCTTCAGTCTCTGCACCGGCCTTGAAGCCGTTGACGTAGCGCGCAGCGTCACCAACCTCGATGGGACCGACCACGCCGATGGTGCCGTTGCTCAGGAGGCCGGCGATGGCCCCCATCACATAGCCTCCCTGCTCGGCGGCGGCATCGTAGGCATAGACATTGGGCAGGTCGAAGGTGTCGCTGGCTGTACCCCAGGCGAATGCAACATCGGGATAGTCCGGCGCCAAGTCCTTGAGTGGGCCCCCATATTGGGAGCCGTGAGCGATCACGAGGTCGTAGCCCTGATCGGCGTAGCCGCGAATAGCCGCGACCGCCTCATCGACTACGAACGTGCCGTCAGTGACGTCGACCTCGACATTGCCTCGTTCGGCCGCGATGACGTTCATCGCATCGACCATGCTCTGGGTGAAGGCCAGGTCATTGCGGGCGCTGGGGGCCACGATGGCGACGCGGAAGGCGGAATCGTTGGGGGCGAGTGCTCCGCCAGGGCCCGGCACGACCTTGAACTCGACTCGACGCTCCAGGTTGGCCAGTGCTTCCGATTGGGAGGACGTATCCTCGCCTACGGCCTCGACGTCCAAGACCCCTTCGGCCACGCCCTTGGAGACCAGATAGGACTTCACGCTCTCGGCCCGAGCTAGGCTGACCGCCCGGTTGGCCTCCTCACTACCCTGATCGTCGGTGAAGCCCCGGACGATGACTTGAGAATCCGGGTAGGCGAGCAGGATCGTCGCGATGTTGTTGAGAATTCGCAGCTGGAGCTCGCCCAGGTCGGTCTCGCCGACCTCGAAGAGGATCGGGGTTGCAGCAACCACCCGGTTGATCTCGGTCTGGAGGGTTGCTTCTCGACTCCCTTCTTCTGGATCACCAGTCGGCGTGTCATCGGTTCCACTGGCACTATCGACGATGAGCTGGGTGCCGTCGACGGGGATACCGCTGGCCAACGCTTCGGCTCCACCTACGATGGCAGTCTTCTCAGCCTCGGAGGAAACGACCCCGATCAGGTGGATAACCCCGTCCACGTCTTCAACGACGATCCCACTGATACCCATTCCAGCGATGACCGCTTGGATCTGTTCGACGGCACCTGAAGGCTCGCCCGTAGCTGCATCTGTCGAATCATCCGGTGTCGCTGTTGTGTCGGAGCTGCTGCTGAAGAGGCGAAAGGCGAGGGTGGCGGCCAGGACGCCGAGGACGGCGGTCAGGGCGAAGGCGATCATCGAACGACTCATGCGTGATGCCCCGCCACCACCCCCTCCCTCATAGACCGGACCCGCACCCCGGAATGAAGACTCAGGCCGTATGCGCCGATTGGCCATAGGCGGATCGGTGACCGCTCCAACCCCATAGTCGTATGGCCCCTGAGTGGCAGGCTGCTCTGATGTGTCTGAGGTCCACGGATCGACCAGATAGCTCCTGGAGGTTCGCAGGGCCGCCGACTGGGGACTATCGATACCGAGCTCGCGCTGCATACGCAGGATCTCTGCTCGGTTCTCACTCAGTCGGGACAGCAACGCTTGGCGGCGCTGCGGGTCATGTTCGGTCCTCAGTGCGTGAGACAGCTCGCTGCGGGCCAGGAGCAGGTTCTCGAACTCTTCATCGGACAACCCAGCCTGATCGTCTGGATACTCTTCGTAGTTCTCCACGCGTCCCCCTTGGTGTGACGACAAGAAGTCTTGGGGCGCCGGGAGGGAATGCTTGCTCAAGTGTGAGGTCAAATCCGCCTGTGACCAACACAACTCATCCCGGAGCAGAGCCCATCGTAACCAGCCCTGGTGGCAGGGGTCACGCGAACGGACAATCATGTTGGCGTAGCACTCGCCCGTCATTGCCTCAGACGACCCCTGGGCAGAACAGCCTAATCCTGGTTTCTTACTCTGATCAGGGGGTTCTCAGCTGAGCATGGCCAGTGCAGCCTCATGCAGTTCGCGGGATGCGGCCGCTACTACATAGCCTCCATCCACTGGTATTCGACCGGCAATGTCGGTGATGACCCCGCCCGCGGCCTCGACAATCGGGATCAGGGGGATGATGTCGTATGGCTTCAGCTGGTTCTCAACCACCAGGTCGGCATGACCAGCGGCTAAGAGCCCGTAGTTGACACAATCGCCCGAGTAGCGCACTAGGCGGGCCGCCTGATCGATCCGTCCGAACCCTTCACGCTCACGTTCGGTGACGAACATCTCGGGATGGGTGCACAACACGATGGCATCACCCAGCTCTGTCACCCTGCTGGTGCCCAGAGGGCGCGTCTCTCCGTTGCGGGTGAGCCATCCCCCGCTTGGTGTGGCTACATGGGTCTCATCGAGGACCGGTTGGTGCATCCAGCCCGCCACCGGCTCCCCCTCGATCTGGAAGCCGACCAGGGTGCCCCACATAGGCTGGCCGGAGATGAAGGCTCTCGTCCCATCGATGGGATCGATCACCCATCGATAGGGGCCCTCCCCGGTCTCGCCGCCTTCCTCGCCCATGATGGCGTGGTCGGCGAAGCGCCGCTCGAGACCGGCCCTGATCTCGTCCTCGACCGCTCGATCAGCCTCGGTGACGGGGTCGAACCCCTGCTCGAGCTTGTTCTCGACGGCCATTGGCCGGCGGAACCAGTCCAGTGATCGCCGGCTGGCCGCTTGGATCAGGGCGGTGACGTCATCTCGATGATCGTCGATTGGAAACCTCACCCGCGCTACGAGTCCCCGCCAGCGCGGTCGGTGTCGTCCGTGCCTTCTTCGGCTTCCTCAGCGTAGGGGCCGGCCAGCAGGGCCTCGAAGCCCTGGTCGACATCCCAGGCATGATGGACCACATCGTGGAGGAGGTAGCGAACGAGGGACTCGATGGTGAACGGTGTTCCGTCGGAACGGGTTCCCGTCCGCTCCCATTGGTCACCCATGATCCGATCGACCATGTCTGCGGTTTGACCGGCGATCAGGGCCAGGTCGTAGCTGACCCGACCCGGATCCTGCTCGCCATAGCCACCTTCGACGGCCGCATGGTTCTGATCCCAATCAGCAAACGAGGGAGCGTCCTCGGTCAGCATGCGACCGATCCGGTCATGGAAGCGGCGATAGACATCGCGAACATGGCAGCCGTATTCCAACGCTGACCAGACCGGGGCGGTGGTTGGAGCGGTCGGAGGCCTGGCTGCGACCATGGATCCGCGGGCCAGCAGGGCCCGCCAGGTGGCAGCATTGGCTCGGATGCGGGTTCCCATGTCGGAGCGATCGAGCTGGCCAGCATCGAGGCCGCAGCTCTCACAGGTCCGTTCCAAGACCCACGTCCAGTCCTTGCGGTCAGGTGTCGGCTGTTCCACGCCAGTGACCTTAACCCACTCAGGTCGGGTCGGATCGAGTCGGACGAACTCGGGTTCGGCCTCGTGGAGCCCATGACCATCGACCACGAGATGACGGCGACATTCCGGTGCTGGTAACGCTCATCACCTGAGGTTGGGGGCAGACTTGTCGTGAGGTCAGTCCATCGTGGCCGACCCAGTTCGTCGAAAGACCAACACAAAACGCATCCACGAGTGAGGGGTGGCCCCATGAGCAGTGCATTCGAAGGGTTCTCAGCTGGGGGGCTCGAGTTCCTGAGTGAGCTGGGGACACAGGACAAGGCCTGGTTCGATGCCAATCGCAGGACCTACGACACCACCATCGTCGCCCCGACAAAGGCCTTCGTCGCCACCATCGGGGAACGCCTCGCCACGGGGATGGCCCCTGGCATCACGGCCCAGCCCAAGACCAACGGCTCGATCTCCCCCATCAACAATGACCTGCGCTTCTCCCCAGACAAGAGCCCTTACAAGGACCACCTCCTGCTCAGATTCTGGGAGGGCGACAACAAGAAGACAGCACCGACCCTGATGGTCCGCATCTCAGCCGAAGAAATCGGTTTCGCAACCGGAACCGCCTTGCCCGATCTCGATCGCTGGCGGCACTTGATCGATGATGACGACACCGGGACCGAACTGGCCAACGCCCTGACCGAGTTGGGCCAAGGGCGAACCCTCGACATCGCCGGGCAGGGATACAAGCGGGTGCCCAAGCCCTATGCCGAGGACCACCCCCGAGCCGACCTGTTCCGCCACAAGATGTTCCAGGCTCGCTGGGCCGAGCCACTCCCCTCATCGGCCAACGATCCTGGTCTGGTCGACTACTGCATCGAACAACTCGAACAATGCGCCGACGTCCACCACTGGCTGGTAGCAAACCTCTCCTAGGGCTCTTGGTATGGGCCACCGACCTATTGGCGGAGGCAGCTGACCAGGGATTGGAGGGCCTGCAAGGCTTCCTCTCGGCGGAGGGCCCACGCCCTCGGAGGGAGCATGGCCACCGAGCGTCGGAGTTGCTCCCAGTCTTCGGCCGTGCCCATAGGGACATGGGCCACAGGCGGAGGACGGGATTCTGGTGGATCTGACTGAGGAATCATAATCCGATCATATCGAACACCTGTTCGGTATGATCGGATTATCGTTGATTTTGGGCACGACTGGTTTGGAACGCCTCCCAGCCATGGCACCATCTGCCGCTAGTGATTGAAACACACAAGCCTTGGCGACAGAAACGAGCCGGGCTTGTGCCTGTGGCGTTCGCCCTCCTCGTGATTGTGGGGGCGTGGACCCTGCCGGCCGCGGCCCAAGGCGACGGAACAGCCGTCGGGCTCTCGGTCTGGTCGGCCATCGTCCTCGGCCTGGTCGAAGGATTGACCGAGTACCTCCCCGTCAGCTCGACAGGCCATCTACTGGTCACCACCGAACTGCTCGGCCTCGGGGGCACCGAGGCTGAAGAGACAGCCCTCGATGCGTACGCCATCTGCATACAGGCCGGAGCAATCCTGGCCGTGGTCTTCCTCTATCACCAGCGGATCCGCCAGATGGTCGACGGGCTCCTCGGTCGTAGTGATGATGGACGACGGATCATGCTGGCTGTCGTCGCCGCTTTTGTCCCTACTGCCATCATCGGGCTCGCCTTCGGTTCTCTGGTCAGAGAAAACCTGTTCGGCGTACTTCCCACTGCCACCGCCTGGCTGGTTGGTGGGATCGCCATCGTGATGATCACCAGGATGGGCCTGCTCGACCGGGCTGGGATTGAGCTCCACGAGATCACACTGGCCCAGGCTGGGCTCATCGGGTTCGGCCAGGCCATTGCCTTGTGGCCCGGGGTCAGTCGCAGCCTGGTCACGATCATCGCCGCCCTCATTGTCGGCCTCTGCCTGCGGGCCGCCGTCGAGTTCAGCTTCCTACTTGGCCTCATCACCCTGTCGGCGGCCACCCTGCTCACGGCTGTCCAGGAAGGCGACCTGTTGATCGACACGTTCGGCCTGGCCACCCCCCTGATCGGTCTGGTCGTTGCCTTCGGCGCCGCCGTGGCCTCAGTCCGGTGGATGGTGGCCTGGCTCCAAGAGCGAGGCCTCGACATCTTCGGCTACTACCGGATCGTCATCGGACTGGCTGCCTTCGCCGCCCTCAGCCTGGGCTGGTTGTAGAGGCACACAGCCCCACTGGTGTGGCCGGCTGAAGTCAGGCTCGGCGCATGGGTCGGTTGAGGGCCCAACTGGTCGCAACGCCCGTCACGGGCAGGAACACGATGGTCCAGCCGGCAAGCACCAGGAGGTTGATCAGCTGGGTCGCCTCGTCGCGGTCCCACCGGGGATTGGTGCAAGCACTACCAACAACAGAGAGGAAGTCGTCGATCGCTTCCGTCTCCTGATCGGTGAGGTCGGCCCTGTCCTGATCCCGCCGGCCTTCCCTAGCGCCATCCAACAGATTGCAGGAGGCCTGGAAGTCGAGGGTGACGGCCCCAGCCGAACCACCCCATTGGACCGGATTGAGGTAGGTCACCTCCTGGATGCCAGGCCTACCCCAGGTCACCACTACCAACCCGCTCAACAGCAGCACCGGAATCAACACGAGGGGTAGGACGGTAAGAGCCTTGGCCGTGTCGCTGACAATGGCTGAGATCAAGAGGCCGATGCCAACGCTGACCACGCCGACACCAGCCAGGGCCAAGATCAACTCCAGGTGGCCGGAGCCCAGGAGGACCCCCGACCTGAGAGATTGCTCCTGACGACTAGAGGCGATCAGATGAAGCACCACGGCCTGGACGGTGGTGACGACCGAGAGCACAATCCAGCGGCTGAGGACAAAGCCGAAGGTGGAGACACCGACCGCCATCTCACGGCGGAACACATCACGGTCTTGTACGATCTCGCGGATACTGTTCGATCCTCCGAGCCACGTCATGGCCAAGACGGTGGCAATGAGATAGGGACCGGGCTCGGCCGTTGGACCGCGGCTGAACGCAGTGGTGAACAGCACCAGTGACAGGAGAAGGCCAAGGAGAGGGGCCTGGAGCAGGAGCAACAGGAACCGCCTGCGGTCGCCAACCAGTGACCGCACGTAGCGGGTTGTCATGACTCCGAGGTCATGGACGAAGCTCCGAGGGGGCAGTGCGACCGACGGGCCGACCTCAGCCTGGGCCACCGGGGCCCCGAACTTCAGATAGGAGGTCGTTCTGGCGAACTCCTGCTCCCACTCGGCTTGAGGTCGACTTCCGAGAAGGGTGAACACGCTGGCCAGATCAGGACAGCTGAAGTGATGGGCCACCCGATCAGGAGGCCCGACAAAGGCCAGGCGACCACCTGGAGCGAGGACCATGACCAGGTCGCAGAACTCGACGCTCTGGACACTGTGGGTCACGACGATAGTGGTCGTCCCCTTGTCAGTCAGCTGGCGGAGGTTGTTCATCAACTCCCGCTCCAGCCCGGGGTCTAGGCCCGACGTCGGCTCGTCGAGGATCAGTGCCTGGGGTTCTCCAACCAGCTCGTAGCCGACGCTGACCCGCTTGCGTTGGCCCCCTGACAGGGCTTGGACCTTGGTGTCGAGCCGCTCAGAGAGACCAAGCTCAGCCGCTACCCGCTCGACATTGGCCTTGATCTCCCCGTTGGAAACATCAGCGGGGAGACGGAGCCTGGTCGCCGCCACCAGGGCATGACGCACACTCAACGAGGCGTGGACGGGATCGTCTTGGGGTACGAACCCGATCCGTCGCCCCAAGCCCTCGTCAGAGGCATACAGATCACGGCCCCCGAGGAAGACCCGTCCCGTGTCGGCCTTGCGGCGTCCCGTGATGGCGTTGAGCAGGGTGGTCTTCCCACTACCACTGGGTCCGACGATGGCCGTCATCGATCCAGCGGGCAGGGTGAAGCTGACCTCGTTGAGAAGGCGGAGACCGCCTCCGACGATGACGGTCAGCCCGTCGGCTTGGAGGGGCAGACCGTGGGCGACGTGTTGTTGGAGCTGGCCCCCAGTGAGAATGAACTGGGCCTTTCCCATCTCGATGAGGTCACCCTCGGCAACCTCGCTCTCGCTGACCCGCTGGCCGTTGACGAAGGTGCCATTGTCGCTTCCGAGATCGACGATCCGACCTGACCCACCGTGGAGGATCAAGCGGGCGTGGCGACGTGAGACGAGGGGATCGGGGATCGAGATATCACAATCGGAGGCCCGACCAATCACCAGCTCATCTTGGGTCTGGACCCGGATGACCTGGCTGTGTTGGCCGACGCTGGCCTGCAGGGCCACCGAGTTGAGCACCGGGGGGGGCGGCAGGGAGGCTTGGGCCGGAGCCGATGACTGGGGCCCGGCTGATCGACTCCGATCGCCGACGTGTTGGGGCGGGGTGTAGAGGCTCCTGGTGTGGGGGGCCGGGGGTGCATCGGAAGCACCGGGCGGACTTGGCCGGGCCGAAGGCTGGGGTTGAGACTGAGGGGCAGACGGCTGGGGCTGGGGGGCCGAAGGCTGAGACTGAGGGACGGACGGCTGGGGTTGAGGTACCGCCGGCTGAGGTTCCGGTTCCGGCGCATAGCTACCAGTTCCCCCCGGCATGGTGACGTCGAAGTAGATGCAGGGGGATGTCTCCGGTGGGCCGAGCCAAACCTGGGTCCGACCTGGGGGCAGGGACACCTGTTCATGGCGGCCGGTCCCGTCGTGGAGTCCGTTGGTGCTATCGAGATCACGTATGTACCAACCGCTGGTCCCATGCTCCAGAATGGCATGACGCCGCGAGACCTGAGCATGGTCGACCGTGATCGACTCAACCTCGTCGCGACCAATGGTGTGGCCGTGCAAGCCGTGAAAACCCTGGTCGTCGACCCAGACGATGATGGATGATTGGTGCGAGGGGCTGCTGCCCGCTGACGTCTCGATCTGCATGAGGCTATTCGTCGCTGGGCTTGATGAGGTGCGATGGAGGCCAACGACCGGAGACTTCATCGCTCTGGCGGAGGTTCTCGACCAGAGGATTCATGACTCCGAGGAGGCGATCGAAGGAGTCAACCCCGAGACGCGTAATCGGTTCGAGAGCCAGAGCATCAGTGTGACGCTCGATGGCCGATCGTGCTTCGTTCCCAGCCTCGGTCAGTGAACCATCGGGCTTGGTCCAACCTCGCTCGGTCAATCGCCTGACCCCGTCCTCCCACTCCTGCTCGGTCCAGCCGCGTATGGCGAGAATGGTAGGCCGATTGCCATGACCTCGTCCGGCCATGAGGATGTGGCTCATGACCCCATCTACCTCAGCGCTGGCCAAGGCCAGATTGTGACTGTCACCCCGTAGCTCTCGTGACAAGGTGCAGCCGTGCCACAGTGCGAGGGCATCATCGTCTGGCCATTCCAGTTCGGTGCAGGCCGCGAAGAGAGGCCTACCGGCAACGTCGCAACCGTCAAGAGCGCGGCGAATCAAATCGGCTGCGGTCGAGATCGCTTGCCGCTGAGCACCGTCGCCATAGAGACGATGCAGAGTCTTGGCGACCAACTCGTTGCGCAGTTCAATCGTGTCAGCGGGCGAGCGGATGGCCCATACGTCGGGCACAGCCTTGGCCACCATGCGAGGAGCAAAGTTATAGAAGATGGCGGTTATCGTGGCCGCCCCGACTGGTCCTAGTGGAGCTGGCCGGTAGCCGAAGTAGGCATGCCACCACCCTCGATAGCCGTGGGGGCGCATATCGGCCAGCTCACGGCTGTAGTAGGTGATTCCATGGAACGGCTCCACCACCCGGGCCAAAGCCCGAGCACCTCCGACTACCCCATCTTCCAACGCCTCTCCCATAGCTGCATCATGGCCCAGCTCAACGGGCCGTGCCACCAATGGCCATACGGTGGTTGCCCAAGGGTGCATGGCAACCACCGTTGGGGGACGAGGTCCGTCGCCGGCGGCGAGTCTCTAGGAGACAGCGAACACCGTTGGGCACCCATCACTCAGCAAGACCGTGTCCTTGTCGAACAGAGTGAACGAGACGAACGCCCCGGCTCCTCGGTTGAAGGTCCTGTCCGACCCACTGCTGCGGGCGATCCGAACCGTGCATCCTCCCTCACCCTGGGGAGCAATCGCCCCGTAGTCGCCAGCGGGGACATCGCCGGGAACAGCATGAACCTGGCCGAGAGTGATAGCGATGGCCAACGTTGTCGTCGTCGTGCCCAAGGTGGAGCTGGTAGTGCTAGCTGTGCTGTCGGTTGGCTCGGTGCTGACATCCGTTGTTGAAACCGAGGTCGTGTCGGGGTCCACGGTCTCGGTTGACGATGTATTGGTGACAACGGTCGTTGTGTCGGTGACGGTCGTTGTCGTCTCAGCTTCAGTGGTTGCTAGAGAGACCGAGGTCGTCGCCTCCCGCCTGGTCGTTGTCGCGGGAGCGGGACTGGTCGACGAAGGCAATTCAGCCCCAGCTTCATCGCCGGTCGAGGTCGGGGGGACCAGGAGAGTTGCTTCCCCCGAGTCTCCAGGACCGCCCGTCGTCGGGAGTCGGGCTTCCTCGGCGAGCCCCCCTCCCCCATCGGCGGCTATGTCGCTGATCTCGGTTTCAGGGCCACGCGTTGATAGCAGCGGGAAGTCATGGAGTCCGAGGGCTTCGACCGCCACGGCGCTGACAACCAGCATTGCCACTCCCATGAGGAGCTTCGTCCCGGTCGGTCTCAGGACAGCAGCGACGGTCCCGATCGGGGACGAGCGGTAGACACGGCGGCGCTTGGGCTCGGCCGTCGCGAACTCAGCCAAAGACCGACGGAAGGGAAGGGCTTCTGTCTGGGCCGGAGGCACCCCCTCGAGCTCGACCGGGCTGGGCGTGGTGCCACCAAGGACCGAAGGTGTCGGGGAGACGACCTGGGTCGGGTCGTAGGCCTGAGCCCCATCGAACGTCTCGCCCGCATCGAAGGTCTGCGCTGAGTCGAACGTCTCACCTGTTTCGAATGGTTGGGAGAGATCAAGTACCGGTTCCCCATCGGTCATCTCGGCCGCTGGGTCGAGAGCGGCGCCGGCCGGGGCCGCAAGTGGCACGTCGGAAGCGAACAGCTCCCGCAGGGAGGGGTCCGGGGTCGGCGTGGCGACACCCCGAGCCTTGTTGACGTCGGCGAAGAACTCGGCAACGGGATTGCCGACAAGACCAGCGGCAGCCGGCGACACTCCCGACAGCAGTGCCTCGAGCTGGTCGTCTTCCAGGGCCCAGCGCCCGAAGTCCGATCCGCCGTTCATGGGACCACCACTTCAGCCAGTATCTCATCATGGAGGCGACGCAGCCCTCGACGTTGGAGTGCCTTCACCGCCGTCAGCGGTTTGTCGACGATGGCCGCCACCTGGCGGAGGCTGAGGTCACCGATCATGCGCAACAAGATGACGTCACGCTGATCGTCGCTGAGCCGAGCCAGCAGTCGGGCCACCCGCTGGGAGCCGAGAATATCGAGAGCCTCCACCTCGGCGCCGGCAGCAGCCCGCTCGGGGATCTCCGACGAAGAGACTTGCGGTCGTCGGGTGCTGGCCCGGTGGGCATCGATCAGCTGGTTGCGGGCGATGGCAAAGATCCAGGACCGAAAGGCGTTGCTGTCCCCACTGAAGCGTTCGAGCTGTCTGAAGGCGCGGAGGAAGACCTCGTTGGTGATCCCCTCCGGATCCTCGGCATCACGAGCGGCGGCGAAGCGGGTGATCTGGGGGGCCAACCAGCGGTAAAGACCCTCGAAACCGAGACCATGACCCTGATTGGCCTCAGACAGCATCGAGGAAAAGACCGACTCGTCAATCAAGTCAGCCCGAGATGCATCCTTGTTGCCAGGTGAACCTCGTGTCATCAATTCCGCCGTTTGGTACCACATCGCAATCGTTGGTGTAAACGTGGTAACAGTCGGAGAGGATACCTCCAGGAGGCAGATCGATGAGAGTTCTCGTGACAGGCTCGGCCGGGATGCTCGGCCGCAAGCTGACGACCCGGCTACTCGAGATCGGTTCAGTGGCTGGTCGGGAGTTGACGGCACTCGATCTGGCCGATGTCGTCGCCACTCCAACCAGTGACGAGCGCCAACACAGCCTTGTCGGCGATCTGGCCGAGCCCTCGGTAGCCGCCGACCTCGTGGCCCGCCGCCCTGACCTCGTGTTCCACCTGGCCGGGGTGGTGTCGGGCGAGGCTGAGGCCGATCTGGCCAAGGGCTATCGAGTCAACCTGGACGGGACCCGGAACCTCTTCGATGCCCTGGCCATGGCCCCTGGTACCCCCCGTGTGGTGTTCACCTCATCGATAGCGGTCTTCGGCGCCCCATTCCCCGACATCATCGACGACAACTTCCACCTGACCCCTCTCACATCGTACGGAACCCAGAAGGCCATGGCCGAAGCCCTGTTGGCCGACTACACCCGCCGCGGTCTGATCGATGGGGTTGGTATCCGGCTGCCAACCATCACTGTCAGACCGGGCAAGCCCAACGCGGCCGCATCAGGGTTCTTCTCATCCATCATCCGTGAACCGCTGGCTGGAGTAGAAGCCGTACTTCCGGTAGATCCGTCGATTCGTCATGTCCATGCCAGTCCCCAAGCCGCTATCGGGTTCCTGATGCATTCCGCCAGCCTGGACCCATCCGCTCTCGGCTCACGGCCGAACCTCACGATGCCCAGTGTGTCGGTGACCGTGGCCGAACAGATTGCGGCTCTGGCCGAGGTTGCCGGACCAGAGGTGACCGAGTTGATCATCGAGCGACCCGATCCGACCGTGTCCACCATCATCGAGGGTTGGCCCCGACGCTTCGCAACGGAGCGGGCCGATGCCTTGGGATTCCGAGCCGAGACCAGCTACGAGCAGATCATTCGCTCGTACCTCGACCACGATGCCGGTGCCGGTAGCCGGCCCTGACCTGGGAAAGGATCCGCCCGAGAGAAACAGTCGCGATCTGACAAGCTCTTCACAAGTCCTTCACAGCCATTTTCGTACGGTGCTTCCAACCCCAGATTGAATGGAGCACCCAATGGAACTCAAGAAGACACGTCTGTTGCTCGGAGGGCTGACGGTTGTCGCTCTCGGCACCGCCTCGCTGACCCTGCCCTCAGGAGCATCTGAGACTCCGACCGGAGCCACCACGGGCACCCTGCGCAGCCAATCCGTGCCGTCCTCGAACGACATGTTCGACACAGCGGAGGCCGACGAGTTTCTGGACGAGGAGTTCGTCCTCAGTGCGGACTGCGATGCCATCTTCGAGGCCCTGGATGGCCTTGATGGGCTCGACTGGACTCCGAG
>JAAETV010000451.1 GCA_024227975.1 Actinomycetes bacterium | reverse complement strand
TCGGCTACAAGCTCGGCCAATCCCGCTGGAAAGACACCAGCAACTAGGTGTGCCCTGCTTCCCTACGAGGCTTCCCTACGGGAATATGCCGCGCCGGCTGTAGACCTCGTCCAGGCGGGCCAGGGCGACGATGTAGGCGGCGTCGCGGCGGGAGCAGTTGAACTCGTTCCGCTTCTCGACCACCTCGTCGTGAGCTTTCCACACCAGGGTCCGGAAGCGCTGGTCGACGTCCTCCACCGGCCAGGCTCGCGATGACTTGTTCTGCAGCCACTCGAAGTAGGAAACGATCACACCACCGGAGTTGGCCAGGATGTCGGGGACGATCTCAACCCCCCGATCGGTCAGGATCACTTCGGCCTCGGTCGTCGTGGGCCCGTTGGCTGCTTCGATGACGAGTCGGGCGGTCAGCGCATTGGCCCGGGGAGCCGTCAGCTGGTTCTCGAGCGCGGCCGGAACGAACACATCGACCTCCTCGCTGAACAGATCTTCGGTGTCGACCCTTTCGGCCGCCGGGAAGTCGGCAACCCCTCCAGTGTCACGCACCCAGGCCCGGAGCTTGTCAATATCGAGCCCACCGTCGGCCCGGATGGTGCCGGTGTGATCGGCCACGGCCACCACCTGACAACCGGCCTCGGCCGCCAACTCAGAGAAGTGGCCGCCGACGTTGCCGAATCCCTGGACCGAGATCTTGAGCGAGTCGAGCCGCTCACCGACCTCACCACACCAGTGACGCAGGCTGTAGAGCACACCTCGCCCTGTCGCCTCTTCACGACCGAGCGAACCGCCACAGTCGAGCGACTTGCCCGTCACTACACCCTTGACGCTCTGGCGGGTGCCGGGAGGTGAGATATTGGCGTAGGTGTCCATCACCCAGTCCATGGTCTGGCTGGAGGTGCCAACATCGGGAGCGGGGATGTCGTGGTCGGGGCCGATATTGGAGCCGAGACCATGGGTGAAGCGGCGAACCACTCGCTGCATCTCGCCCTCAGAGTAGGCCCGAGGGTCGATGGTGACCCCTCCCTTGGCCCCCCCAAAGGGGACGCCAACCAGGGCAGTCTTGAACGTCATCCACGCCGCCAATGCCTTGACCTCGTCGAGATCGACGTCGGGGTGGAAGCGGAGGCCGCCTTTGAAGGGGCCAAGAATGTTGTTGTGCTGGATCCGGTACCCGGTGAAGACCTTGGTCTTGCCGTTATCGAGACACACCGGAAAGTTCACGATGATCTCGTTCTTGGCGTGAGAGAGGATCTCCCGGTACTCGTCCTTCAGATCGATCAGGTCAGCAGCCCGTAGGAACTGCTCGACGGCGACCTCATGGAGGCTGCGCTGCCTCATTTCGTTCATGACGTTCCTCGTCGGTCCAAGTGCAATGGAATGAAGCCTCAGCTCCCTGGGGACTCTCCAGGGACTTCACGTGTCAGGCTAGGCAGGGGATCACGCCGATGGAGGAGCGATCTTCTCCAAGCCACCGCAGTAGGGGCGAAGGACTTCTGGTACCAGCACTGCCCCGTCGTCTTGCTGATGGTTTTCCATGATGTAGAGCAGGGTCCGTCCGATCGCACAAGCTGTGCCGTTGAGGGTGTGGACCAGCTCGTTTCCAATGTCGGAGGTCATTCTCGTGCTCATTCGACGAGCCGAGTAGTCGGTGTAGTTCGAGCATGACGTGATCTCCCGATACCGCTGCTCCGACGGTAGCCACACCTCGAGATCATACTTCTTGGCCGCTGAGGCTCCGAGGTCGCCAGTAGCCACATTGATGACCCGGTACGGCAGGCCAAGCTCGCCAACTATCTCCTCCTGGAGTTCGCGCAATAGCTCCAGCTCCTCCCACGACCGCTCGGGGTGGCAGTAGATGAACATCTCGACCTTGTCGAACTGATGGACCCGGAACACCCCACTGGTGTCCTTGCCGTAGGTACCGGCCTCACGACGAAAACAGCTCGAGTAGCCGACATAGCGCATTGGTAGCTCGGCCTCAGCCAGACGCTCTTGACGGTGCAGCCCGGCCAGGCCCACCTCGGCCGTGCCGATCAGGAACAGCCCATCTTCTTCCAGCTCATAGACCTGGCTGCGGTCGGTTGGGAAGAACCCAGCCAGCTCCATCATCTCCTCGCGTACCAACACCGGGGTGATGACGGGGACGAAGCCCTTGGCGTCGAGCTTGGCCATCGCCCACTGGATGAGGGCGAACTGGAGCCGAACGGCGTCGCCCAGCAGGTATGCGAAACGCGACCCCGACATCCTCACTGCTCGTTCGGTGTCGACGATGCCGAGCAGTTCGCCGACCTCACCATGCCCATAGGCGGGCGGAGGCCCCGCCTCCCCGACGACCTTGACGGTCTCGAAGTCTTCCTCGCCCCCAACCGGGACCGAGGGGTGAGCCGGGTTTGGCACGATCAGAGCCAGCTCGTTGACAGTCGTCTCGGCTGCGCCCAGCTCAGCCTCGGCCGCCGTCAGTTTCTGCTTCAGCTCGCCAGCGGCTTCGATCTTGGCCTGGCGCTCGTCGGGGGCGGCCCGTCCAATCTCTTTGGAGGCCGCGTTCGACTCAGCCCGCAGGGCCTCGGTTGTCGACCGGGCCTCTCGCCGGAAGGCGTCAGCCGACACAAGACGTTCGATCAGGTCGGGGGTTGCCCCCTTGCTGATCGCTCCCTGGCGGTAGGTCTCGTCGTCACGAAGGAGGCGCAGATCGATCACGATCGTGACCGTACTGTCTCCAGCCCCGACTCGCG
>JAAETV010000450.1 GCA_024227975.1 Actinomycetes bacterium | reverse complement strand
TTGACGATTGTCGAGATGGCGCTCTGGTAGGCCCGCTCGACCGACGTCGAGACCTTGCGCCCAGACCGATAGGCGTCCTTGACATTCTCGAAATAGACGATGTTGGAGTCGGCTGATACGCCGACAGCGACAATGAGACCGACCACACCGGCCAGTGTGAGGGCCAAGCCCAGATTCTCACCGAACCAGGCGATGATGGCCCACAACAGGGTGGCCGAGATGATCAGTCCGCCGATAGCGACCAGGCCAGCCAGTCGGTAGTAGGCCAGCAGGTAGATGGCGACCAGACCGAGACCGATGAGGCCGGCGACCACACCCGCCCTCAACACATCATCACCGATCGAGGCCGATACTGTCCGGGTCTGTTGGGTCTCCAACTCAACGGGCAGGGCCCCAAAGCGGAGCACGGCGGCCAGATCGCGGGCTTCCTCTTCGAGGAAGCTGCCCGAGATCACGATGCCATCGCGGGAGAAGATGGGGGCATTGATGGTCGGACTGGAGACAACGACATGGTCGAGCACGATGGCCAGTCGGCCAGCGGGGCAGACATCGGGATCTGGGTTGCTGACGTAGCATGAAGTGGCGGCCTCGTTGAAGCGGTCGATACCGTCCGATCCGCTCTTGAACACGGGGTTCACCGTCCACGCCCCGAGGGGATCGAGGTCGACGCCTGCGGTCTCGAGGGCGTCGCCGGTGAGCAGGGTCGGGCCGAGACAGATCCGGTTTCCGTCCTCGGCCGCCAGGACAACGGGCTGGTCGGCCACATCGTCTTCAGGCTTGGTGACCCCGCTGATCGAGCAGGTGTCGAGGATGGCCAACTGACCGGGTCCTAAGGTGCCCTGCTGATCAAGCGAGGGGGTGCTGTCGGCAGTACCGTCAAGGCCGTCAGCGGCGGTCGTCGTTGACTCGTCACCAGCAATCGTCGTAGTTGTGTCGTCAGCGCCAGTGTTGGTCGTCGTTGACTCGTCACCAGCAGTTGTCGTGGTCGTGTCGTCTTGTTGAGAAATGGCGGCCCCGGTTCGCCCAACCGGGATACCGAGTGAGCTCTCTTCACTGTCGACAGTCGAGGTATCAGTGGTCGAAGAGTCGACCTCGGTACCTGTTCCATCGTCGCTGCTCGAATCCGACTCGGGCTCGATCGCCGCCGGGGGCCCGAGGTCGAAGATGACAGGCCTGAACCGGAGCTCGGCCGTCTGCCCCACCAGCTCCAGGGCCCGTTGCTGCTCTTCGACACCAGGTAGGTCAACGACGATGGTGTCGCCCTGGGTCGAGATCTCGGGCTCGGCAACACCAAGGGAATCAACTCGGGACCGGATGATCTCGACGGTCTGGGCCAGGGCTTCCTCGTCTGCCGGCTGGGTCGGCTGCAGCACGACCGAGACCCCACCTTGGAGGTCGAGGCCGAGGAGGGGCTGGTTGCCGACAGCGACGGTGTAGATTGCGCTCAAGACAGCAGTGGCGATGACGAGAAGGGCTGTTGTGCCCTGGCGAGACGACACGGTCAGCTGTCTTTCACGTCGTCCGGTGGTGGGTCATCAGGTGTCTGGACCTTGCCGGCGATAGCCGATCGGGAGACCTTCAACTCGACGTTATCTGCCACTTCGATCCACAGGATCTCACGATCCACCGAGGAGATGAATCCGTGTATTCCGGAGTTCATGAGGACCTCGTCGCCCTCCTCCAAGCTCGCCAACAGCGCCTTGTGATCTCGGTTCCGCCGTTGCTGAGGCAATATCAATACGGCGTACATCAGTCCGCCGATCAGTATCAAGGGTATGAACTGCTCCATTAGGGCAACCTCCAGCCCGGTGACGGTAGCGGCTTCATCACCGACTTCAGACGCTGGTTATCACAGTGGAACCGAACCGGGAGCCCACGTCATCCAGACCCGCCGGCGGAGCTCCTCGAAGTGCCCCTCAATGATGGCAACCCGCATGTCGGCTACCAGCGCTGCCAACCACGCCAGATTGTGGAGGGTGATGATCCGACCGGCGGTCGGCTCATTGGTCTGGAGGAGGTGACGGATATAGGCCCGGGAGAACCGCTCGGACAGGGGATGGCGGAACTCGGGGTCGATGGGCTGATCGTCGCGAGCGAAGCGGAGATTGCGAAGATTGAGCTTGCCAGCCGAGGTCAGGGCGCTTCCGTGGCGGGCCAGGCGGGTCGGCAACACACAGTCGAACATGTCGACACCATTGTTGACCGCTTCCACCAGGCCAACAGGGTCGCCAAGGCCCATGAAGTAGCGGGGCCGATCGACGGGTAGCTCGGCGGTGGCGGCAGCCAGGGCCGGGACCATCTTCTCTCGGCTCTCCCCAACCGAGAGGCCACCGACGGCATAGCCGTCGAAGCCGATCTCGACCGTACGGTGGGCTGACTCGGCCCGCAGGTCGGGCTCGACACCCCCCTGTACGATCCCGAACTGGGCCTGATCAGCTCGGCCATGGGCAGCGCGGCTCCGCTCAGCCCAACGGAGGGTCAATTCCATGACCTCGGTCAGACGCTCCCGGGTGGCAGGAAGGGCGGGACATACGTCAAGCACCATGGCGATGTCGCTTCCCAGGTCTTGCTGGACGGCAACCGAGCGCTCGGGGGTCAGCTCGACCTTGGCCCCGTCGTAGACCGAGCGGAACGTGGCCCCCTGCTCGGTGATCTTGGGCTCTAGGGAGAAGATCTGGTAGCCCCCCGAATCGGTCAGCACATGACCGTCCCAGCTCATGAACGCGTGCAAGCCCCCCATCTCGGCAATCAGCTCCGACCCAGGTCGCTCCATGAGGTGGTAGGTATTGCCCAACACGATGGGGGGAGCGAGGGCATCGAGGTCGTTGGTGTCGAGGGTCTTGACCGCGGCGCGGGTCCCGACCGGCATGAAGACCGGGGTAGGAAATGAGCCGCGGCCAGTGGTGATGCGACCGGCCCGGGCTGCACCATCGGTTGCTTCGATCTCTATCGACAGGCTCACTACCCTCCAAGGATGCCGCGAGGCGACCCCAAGGCCGCCCGTCAGCCTGGATGTCGGCAGGCGCCCGGAGGCCGGCCATCGATCAGCATGGCATCACCGAAGGACAAGAATCGGTAGCCGGTGTCGAGGGCGACCTGGTAGAGCTCCCGCCAGCGAGATCCGATGAAGGCATCGACCAGGACCAATAGCGAAGAGCGGGGAACGTGGAAGTTGGTGAGCAGGGTGTCAACGACCTGCCAGTCGAAGCCCCGGTTGATGAACAACTCCGTGGAGCCAGCCAGCGAACCAGTGGCCGCCACTGACTCCAGGGTCCTGACCACCGTGGTCCCCACTGCGATCACCCGGGGCGCGGCCTGGATCGTGGCCCACGCTTCCTCGCTCACCTGGTAGCGCTCGGCGTGCATGTGATGGTCGCTGATCCGAGCCGCGGTAATGGGGCGGAAAGTGCCGAGACCGACATGGAGCTCGATGGTGACCACCTCGACCCCATGGTTTCGGAGCTGATCGAGCAGATCCGTGGTCAGGTGGAGGCCGGCGGTGGGTGCCGCCACCGAGCCCAGCTCATTGGCGAACACGGTCTGGTAGCGGGTCTCGTCTTCGAGCTGATGGTGGATATAGGGAGGAAGCGGTACCTGGCCTACCCGATCCATGGCGTCATCGGCCAGCACCTCGACCAGGCGACGCCCTTCAGACAATTCCTCACCGACGACGACCAAGATCTCGCCGTCGGCATCCAAGGGAGTACCGGGGCGGATTCGCCGCCCGCTCTTGACCAGGGCCTGCCATTGGCGGGCCACCCCGGTCGGCTCCAACAACAGGACTTCAGCCTTGCCACCAGTGGGTTTGGTCAGCAGGAGCCGGGCCGGCGCCACTCTGGTGTCGTTGACGACGAGGACATCACCAGGATCGATCAGATCGACCAGCTCAGCCACCCGACGATGCTCGATCTCACCGATGGCGCCACTCTCGGCTCTAGAAGTGGGAGAGCGGTCGACCAGCAGGCGGGCCGCGTCTCGGGGCTCGATCGGCTCCTGGGCTATGCGATCGGCCGGAAGCTCGTAGTCGAAGAAGGCGCTGTCATCTGACGAGGCCTCCCCTGCTGCTGGTTCTGCCGGGCTCGCCCCGACAGCCAGATCTTGGGGGCTGGGATCGGTGGTCACCGGTTCAGTCGAACAGGGATGGCCGCTCAGGAGCGGCGGCCGCCTCGGCCGGAGGTTGGAGGCCGACATGGCGCCAAGAAGCAGCAGTCGCCACCCTGCCCCGGGAGGTACGAACCAGAAGACCTTGCTGGATCAGGAAGGGCTCGATGACATCTTCAACCGTCTCGGCCGGCTCCCCGACACTGATAGCGAGGTTCGACAGTCCGACGGGACCGCCCTCGAAGTTCTCACACAGGTTCGACAATAGGAGTTGGTCGACCTTGTCCAGACCACGCTCGTCGATACCGAATACGGCCAGGCCGTCAGCCGCTGTGATCTGGGTGACCATGCCGTTGGCCCGGACCTCGGCATAGTCCCGCACCCGGCGCAGGAGCCGGTTGGCAATACGGGGGGTGCCCCGGCTGCGGCCGGCAATCTCGGCTGCTCCCCCATCGTCGATGGGGACGCCGAGCAACTTGGCCGCCCTCAACACGATCTCCACCAGATCAGTCGAGGAGTAGTAGTCAAGACGGAAGGCGAAACCGAAACGATCGCGCAAGGGGCCCGTGATCAGACCTGTCCTGGTCGTGGCCCCCACCATGGTGAACGGCTCCAGATCGAAGCGGATCGAGCGGGCCGCTGGCCCCTTGCCGATCATCACGTCGATCTGGCGATCCTCCATAGCCGGATAGAGCACCTCCTCGACAGCCCGGGGCAACCGGTGGATCTCGTCGATGAACAACACATCGCCGGCAACGACGTTGGTCAGGATCGAGGCCAGGTCAGCAGCCCGCTCGATAGCAGGTCCTGAGGTCACATGAAGGTGGGTATTGAGCTCGGCCGCCACGATCCCGGCCAG
>JAAETV010000449.1 GCA_024227975.1 Actinomycetes bacterium | reverse complement strand
TTCCCGCCAACTCAGGTCGGCGCCGGCCACTTCGGTGCTGGTCTTGGCCTCTGATGCCACCTCGATGAGGCGTTCGGTGGCATCGGGACGAGTGTTGAACAAGACGTCTTCGATCCGCCGACGGAGGTCTTCGGGCACGTCCTCGTAGATGGGGAGGCGGCCCGCGTTGACGATGACCAATCCCACCCCGGCCTGGACGGCGTGGTACAAGAACACGGCGTGCATGGCCTCACGCAGGGGGTTGTTGCCCCGGAACGAGAACGACAGGTTCGACAATCCGCCTGAAACCTTGGCCGGAGCCAGCTCGGTGCTGAGTTGGCGGGTGGCCTCGATGAAGGCCCGACCGTAGTCGGCGTGGTCTTCGATGCCAGTGGCCACAGCGAAGATGTTCGGATCGAAGATGATGTCTTCGGGGGGAAAGTCGAGCTGGTCGACCAGCAGGTCATGGGCCCGACGGCAGACCGCGACCTTGTGTTCCAGGGTTTCGGCCTGGCCGGTCTCGTCGAAGGCCATCACCACTACGGCCGCCCCGTAGCGCATGGCCGATCGGGCCTGAGCCAGGAATGTCTCCTCGCCCTCCTTCAGGCTGATGGAGTTGACAACGGCTTTGCCCTGGACCGATCGGAGGCCGGCTTCGATAACCGACCACTTGGACGAATCGATCATGACCGGAACCCGGGATATGTCGGGTTCAGACCCGATCATGTGCAAGAAGCGGACCATGGCCGCTTCGGAGTCGAGCATCCCCTCGTCCATATTGACGTCGATGATCTGGGCCCCATTGTCGACCTGATCACGGGCCACTGACACCGCGGTGTCGTAGTCGCCGGCCTTGATCAGTTTGGCGAACCGGGCTGAGCCGGTGACATTGGTTCGCTCTCCAACATTGACCAGGAGGGAATCGCCGTCGATCGTCATCGGCTCCAGGCCCGAGAGCCTGGTGGCCGCCGCGATGGTGGGGATGGGACGAGGTTTGGCTCCGACGACGGCGCGGCTGATGGCGGCAATGTGGGCCGGGGTGGTACCACAACATCCCCCGGCCAGGTTGATCGTGCCAGCCTTGGCCATGGTGGCGATGATGGCGCCCATGTGCTCGGGAGTCTCGTCGTAGAGACCGAGCTCGTTGGGCAAGCCGGCGTTGGGATGGACGCTTACGGGCACCCCAGCAGCCACCGACAATTCGGCCAGGTGAGGTTTCAGCTCGTCAGCCCCGAGGGCGCAGTTGAGGCCGACCGTGAGGGGGCGAGCATGGCGGACCGAGTTCCAGAAGGCCTCCGTGGTCTGCCCTGACAGGGTTCGGCCGCTCCGGTCGGTGATTGTGCCCGAGATCATGAGGGGCACATCGAGCCCGGTCCGCTCGACGAAGCTCAGGTATGCGTGGATGGCGGCTTTGGCGTTGAGGGTGTCGAAGATGGTCTCGATCATCAATAGATCGACGCCCCCTTCGACCAGAGCTTCCAACGCTTCGCCGTAGGAGGTGGCCAGCTGGCTGAAGTCGACGTCGCGTCGAGCTGGATCGTTGACGTCGGGCGAGATGCTGGCCGTGCGATTGGTGGGGCCCAGAGAGCCCATCACATAGCGCGGCTTGTCAGGGGTAGCTGCCGTGAACTCGTCGGCCACCCGGCGGGCAATGCGGGCCGAGGCCAGGTTCATTTCCGCCACCTGGGCCTCGAGTTGGTAGTCGGCCTGGGCGATGCTGGTGGCGGTGAAGGTGTTGGTGATGATCAGGTCAGCCCCG
This sequence comes from Actinomycetes bacterium, assembly GCA_024227975.1. The sequence goes on along the minus strand of JAAETV010000449.1, from coordinate 5,452 downwards.
ACGGCCAGGAAGCTGCGATGGATGTCGGCGATGAGGTCGGGATTGGTGAGCGACAACACGTCGTAGTTGCCGATCAGGTCGACCGGATGATCAATGAAACGATCGCCTCGGAAGGCGGCTTCGTCCAGGCCCTGAGACTGGACACTGGTGCCCATGGCCCCGTCGATGACGAGGATGCGATCGGCCATGGCCTCGGTCAGCGCGGCCCGACAACTGGGGCGGGTTTGGGCCTTGGATTCGGGCTGGGCATGGGCTTGGGTGGGAACGGCGGTCATGGGCTTAGGGCTCCCACTGGTGTTCGGCTCGGGCTGGTGGTGGAGGGCTTGGCACACCGCAGCGGTGAGGGGGGATCGGTTCATGGTGAAGAAGTGGAAATCGGTGACGCCTTCGGCCTCCAGCCGTTGGCAATACTCGATTGCTATGTCGACGGCGACCTGGCCGCTGGCTTTGGGGTCTCCCTCCAGGCCCTCGAAGGCGGCCGACAACCAGGTCGGGATGGTGGCTCCGCACCGGGCGGCGAAGCGTTGGATAGCAGTGAAGTTGGTGATGGGCATCACGCCCGGCACCAGGGGGCTGGTGATGCCGGCCTTGGCTGCTCGTTGGCGGAGGCGCAGGTAGGCATCGGGCTCGAAGCTGAATTGGGTGATGGCCTTACTGGCCCCGGCCTCGATCTTGGCCTTCAGGTTGTCGAGATCGGCCTGGAGTGAGGCTGCCTTGGGGTGGACTTCGGGGTAGGCGGCGACGGAGATCTCGAAGCTGGCTCCGTCGGCTCGAGCCCTGATAGCTCTGATCAGATCGAGGGCTGTCTCATGATGGTCGCCCGGGTCGGTGGTCGAGGTGGAGGTTGGGAGCGGGCCATCGGCTGGAGGGTCGCCTCGCAGGGCAACGATATGGCTGATCCCAGTGGCCCGGTAGGCATCGATCGTCTCGTCTATCTCGTGCTTGGTCGCTCCAATGGTGGTGAGGTGAGCGGCGATCGGGGTGGTGATCGACGTGGTCAGCTCAGTGAGCGAGTGCAGGGTCCGGTCTCGGCTGGTGCCTCCAGCTCCGTAGGTGACGCTGACGAAGCTGGGGGAGAAGGCACTCAGTTCGGTGGCAACGTCGAGTAGTCGGTTGTGTCCCTTCGGGGTTTCTGGAGGGAAGAACTCGAACGAGAACATTGCCATCACACCACCGCCAGGTCGGTCGCATTGGGGACATCGCTGGGCTGGGTGGCGAGCCACAAGGCGACGGTGAGGCCAGGCGGGTCAGATTCGGCCAGGTCGAGGTGGGAGACCTCGACTTTGGCCAATCCTGCTGTCTGGCACCACTCCATCACCTCCTCATCGGCAAATCCGAGCCGACGATGACCATGGTCGGCCCTGAGGGCCTCGATGAGGTGGGGGCCGAGGTCGACGATGAGGAGTCGACCGTCGGGTCCGAGCGTCTGGACTGCCTGTTCGATAGCACGAGCTGGTTCCTCCAAGAAATGGAGGACATGATGAAGTACGGCCAAGCTGATACTTCCGACCTCGACATCGAGGTTGTAGGCATTCGAGTGGCGGACCGAGCAGTGATCGAGGTGTCTGGCATCGAGCTTGGTTCGGGCCAGGTTCAGCATTTCCCGGCTCAGTTCGACCCCGATTCCGGCCCCGATATTGGGGGCAAAAAGCTCCAAGACTCGACCGGTCCCGGTGCCGATGTCGAGCAGGCGCTTGATGGGGGCGGGTCCGACGAGGTCCAACATGGTGGCCTCGACTTCGGCCGCCGGCACGTGTTGATCCTGGAGCAACTCCTCCTCTTGGGCGATCTTCTCGAATGACCGGGCCGCCAGCTCGGCCCGCTGGGCTCGAATCAGAGCCAGCTGTTGCTGATCCCTCTCGACAGTTGGATCGTCGGCCTCGATCTGAGCTTTCACGGAGGAGAGGAACTGGTGGGCGAAAGGGGACCGGGCGTGGCGGTAGTAGGCGCTGGTTCCCTCGGCCTGGCGGGACAGCAGGCCGGCATCGCACAACAGCTTGAGGTGGCGGCTGACCCGGGGCTGGCTCTGGCCCAGGATGCGGCACAGCTCGGTGACGGTCAGCTCGCTGCGATCTAGCGCCACCAGTATCCGCAGCCTCGTTGGCTCGCCTGCGGCCTTCATTGCCTGAATCAGCTCGTCCATGGATCGATCACCTTAGCGATGGGTCATGAGAACAACATTGGAATATAAAGATATATTGATATTGGGGAAAATGCTAGCCCTGTGGGCCTTGGGGTCTGATCCCTATCGGTCAGTGACGGAGGAGGGCTACTGTCGTAGTCAGTCGTCAAAGGGGGCCCGAGACGATGGGTGAGAGCCGGCTACGAGCAACCATGTGGGGCAACGAGTATGTCGAGCACTTCGACGACTCGGGTCGCAAGACGGGCGAGAGTCGCCAGGTGTCGAGGCTCCTCGGCGGAACGAGGACGGTCCACTATGGCGTCAACGGCAAGAAGACGGGCGAGAGTCGCCAGGTTGCCGGTGGGCTTCTCGGCGGCGGCCCCAGGACCGTCCATTACGACGCCTCAGGACGCAGGACGGGTGAGAGTCGCGACGTACCCCGACTCCTCGGCGGGACTCGACGAGTCCACCATGACGCGGACGGACGTGTCGTCGGTGAGAGTCAAGAAGTGCCCGGACTGCTCGGCGGGTCGAAGCGGGTACGTCGAGACAAGCGGCCTGCGGGGGCTGGGCCTGGGACTCGGCCGCCCAGGGCGCGCTCTGGGTCGAGATTGCTCGTGGCTCTCGCTGCGGTCATTGCTGGCTTCCTGCTCATCCTGCTTGCCGCCTGGATGATCGCCGAACAGCTCGGTTGATGACATAGGCCGGCATCCATGCCGTTTGGGTCGGGTCCACCATCTCGTCTCCGAAGACACTGCTAATTACGTCAAACTATCTCAGATTATGTTAGAGTGCGTTTGTTGCATTGAGTTTGGCGACAATCCAGGGAGCGGGAGGGCGCGGTGGGGGTTCGGTACGACGTAGCCGAGGGGCAGGCGACCTTGGATGGGCTGAGTCTCCAGCTCATGAGTCTTGCTGCCCGACTGGATGCGAATGACCTCGGCCTGTCGGGGTTGGCAGGCGACGTCGCGGGCGCATCCCTGGCTGATCTCCGGGTCCGCATCGAGGCCCTTGTCGGTGACATCGTCGAGACCAGCAGGTTGACGCTCGACGCAGTGGACGTGGTGCACAGCAGGACCATCTCTGCCGACCAAGCCCCCGGTGGATGGCCGTGGGTGCCGTCATCGTGGTGAGTGCAGATTGGGTCCCGGCGACATCGTCGGTCGACCTCTCGGCTCAGGCCTTGGTGGTCGAGGGACGAGTTGGCGGTACCTCCTCGGCTGCTGCCGCCTTCCGGCGATTGGGTGAGAACTACGGCGATGCTCATGAGGGGCCATACATCACGGTGATCGCGTCGGCCCTGGTCGAACTGGGCCAGGTATGTGAGCGCTTGGTCGACAGCTACCAGACAATGGCCGAAGCGCTCCGCGTTGCGGCTGAAGGGATCGACAGGATCGACGCCGATGCCAGCCGGAAGCTCGAGAGGACCGACCCGGGTACCGGTCTTGATCCCTATGACGTTGCCTCACTGCACTCCGATGAGCTTGCGGTGTTGTACACACTGGCCCGCGACTTGGACTCGGTGGTATTGGGAGCGTCGCCCGAGGTGAACCGGGTTCAGCTGGTCGAAGCGGCCAGTCGGGTGTGTCTTCTTCCTGGTACTGGGGGGGAGTTGTCGTGGCCGTGGCCGCTGATTGACGGACTTGGAGTAGGCCCTGGTTCTGGTGGGGCCGATCCCTTGTTCGCGGTGGCTGCGCTCGATGAGGCCCAGAAGCTCAATGTGAGCGTGGGAGTGGTCCTCGATCGCGTCGTGGATGCCATGACCAAAGGTCGGTCGCCGGCTGAGTCAGGGTTGTCACCTCTCCTCTTTCCGGGCAGCTACCACCGGGCCGCCATGGTGGCTAGATCGGCTGCGGGAGGCCCCCCGATGGGAGACAGGCTGGCTGCGTCGCCCGAGAGTCCGGTGTCGATGTCGGTCTACGACGCCGTCATTGCGATCTATGGATTGAGTGAGAATGAGCGCTGGGCCGGGCGGCGCCTGGCCGCCCAGGTCAAGGGTGATGCCTGGAAGAAGTACATGCCCGACAAGCGTCCCTACACCAACATCGGCCAATTCAGTGACGATCTTGCCCGCGACGAAGCGCTGGCCGTCTCCTTCTTCAACCACCTCGGCCCCGAGAGCACGGCACGTCTGGGGGAACTCTTTCCAGCCATGAAGCCCGAGTCGAGCGACCAGGCCGATGTCATGACGTTGGCTATGCAGCAGATGGCCAATGCCATGGGCACAGCGGCAGCATCCGGTCAGCTCGACTTCGGCGGTGCGGACCTGATCAACGCCAGAGAAGACTGGTGGAGGGTCCATCCCGCCCATCTCATCGTGCTCAGTGAGACGATGCCCGACGGTTTCTTGTTCGATGCTACGGTCGCCGCAATCAACAGTGGCGATGGCTTCCTGGGCCGAGGCCCGTTGCGTGGCCTGACCGAAGGGCCCGATCGGCTCGCTCGATCCAGCAGCCAGCTCGCTCTCCGCTTGGCTGATCAGAACCTGCCCCTTGTCTTGGCTGCCCTCCAGGCTGCGGATGACCCGCGGGTGGCTCTGAGGACCAGCCCCACCGCCGAGTGGGGTGAGCTGCTCGTAGCGCTCACCCTCCCTGAGATCACGGGCGACCCCAACCTCAGCACCGAGGCTGCAATCTGGATCGTCGACGCCGCTGGGCGTGACAATCAGCCTCTCTACCGCGAACAGGCCAAGGCGGTAGAGCAGGTCATCTTCAGTCGGCCCACCATGCTGGCTCAGGGGTCATCGGCCGCCGGCAATCTGGAGGCGGCAGGGCTCGATAGCGAAGGCACCTACCTCAGCCTCGGCCGCGAAACTACCGACAGGGCATTGGTCAATATCTTCAAGGCCGGGCAGGGCGACTACATGCGCATGTTGGAGGAGAACATGCCGTCGGTGATCGTCAAAGACGCACTGGTCGTCGGCTTCCACCCAGCAGATCACGCCACCGCCTACGGCACGATCGCGGGTTCGATCGTGGGCGCCCAACTGGACGTTGGTATCGAAGATGCCCGCTCGGCCGATGCTCGCAATGCTCAATTCCGCGGCCTGCTCGACAGCACAATCGGAGCTGGTATCGGTACGGTCGCGAGCGGGGTGAAACTGGCCCCCGTCTTCGTCGAGGCATTCGGCACCGACCAGGCTGTGGGTCAGAGCGTTGATCTCCTACCAATGCTCCCCACTGATCAAGAGCTCTCCTACTACCAGATCATCTTCCAGATGGAAATCGACCACGATCTGGAAGCCGCTGTACGAGTTGTTGCCGCCCTGGCCGAAGGCGGAAACCTGGTGGAGGAAGGCATGGACACCCTACTCACGACCACTGATTTCGC
>JAAETV010000448.1 GCA_024227975.1 Actinomycetes bacterium | reverse complement strand
GTGAAGTCCCTTTGCGGGATCTTCTCACTCATCTTCTCACGGCATCAGAGATCAGACGTTGTTAGTCACTCGGTGAGGCTCTGACCTGGGAGAACTCTGCGCGCTTGGAGGTACTCGAAACCCCAACCTTCTGATCCGTAGCAGGAGGAAAGCCGATTCCCGATACTTGCTGGCGGTCACCGAAGCGTCGGGAATGGCTTCCGACCAGGGCGAACAGCGGCTCGGCCCGAACGCCTGATGTCCGGTGGGAACCTTTGTTCAGAGGGCTCTTGTTCTCGAAATGTTCTCAGCTCAGTCGGAATGCGGACTGGCTGTGGAACTCTCTTAACGTCTTCTGATCGGGGCAGGTCAGTTGTCCTCGATGGGGAAGTACTCGACTCGGCGGGGTTCGACGGTGCCGTCGTCGCTGAGTCGACCTTCGTAGAGAGCTAGGTGAACCGGTGCTGGATCGTCTGACGAGCGTATGGCACCAGCGGTGGCTCGTGTCACACCGGTTCTGCACAGGCTTCCAGATTGCCGACTTCCGCCGAGCGGCGCTTCGAACCAGTCGTGGCTAGCCGCAGAACTCCTGACGGGGTTCGGAGCGAGGGTGCAAGGTGGCGACGACGCCCTGGCCCTCGATGATGAATGACATCTGGTCCGGACTCTCGAGCCGAATTCGGCCGAACACAAGCGCGGACGGTCCATCATCGATGCCGCTGTCACGGATCGGCCAGCCGGTCGTGTCAAGCTCCTCGGTTGGAAGCCACTCAATCTCGTTGACGTGCATGCCGCCGCATCCGCCCAGTCCGTACACATACCGGTATTCGTCCCCCACCTCGAGCGCCTCCCCAGTCCAGAGGGCAATCGGGGCCTCCACCGGGTCCCAACCGGGAGGATCCTCTGTAGGCGGCTCGCCTGGACCGGTCCATCGATTGAACCGCAGGGTCCGGGACTCATGGTCGTACCACCACACCACGAGTTGCCCATCGCCGGGAGCGATGAGCTGCGAGCCTCGATTGGGCGGGCTCGGCAACTGCACATCCGACCAGTGCTGACCGTCCGCGGTTGCTACCACAGCGTGCTGAGCCTGCTGGCACGTCGCTTCGTCGACCCAGCAGTAGTGGGGGTCGGATCGGACATGGCGGGTCACAACGGCATGGATTCGCCTGGAGCCGGGATCGACGACGGGTGTCTCCAGCCAGCCGCCCCCATCGCCCCACTGACCCTCGTCGGCTTCGGTGAGGGCCCAACGGGTGCCGTCGTGGAGCCAGACCTGACCTGGGTGGCGAGATGGGACATCGCTGTAGTAACAACACGTGCGTCCGCCTGATGGAATGGCCAGGATCGAGTCTGGCAGGATCACCACACCGTCCAGCGGCTCGCTCAGCTCGATCCGGTCAAAGGACTTGGCCCCGTCATACGAGTGCCAGACTGTCGTGGTCGGGCCGGAGTCGGGGTGGGAGGTCGCGATCGCCGCCACCTGGCCTCGGCCGTCGCTGATCCACCAGGCCCACGTACCTGGCGGTGCGTCCGGAAGCTCGATCGGCTCCCAGTTGAGGAGATCAGACGTGCGGTGAGGGATCGGCTGGGGCGCTTGGCCGGCGGAGTCGATGAGGAGATCTGCGACCAGGACACCGTCGGACACGTGGAGCCCGTCGAGACGTCGATCAGATTCGGCCACGATGGGGTCTTCAATCGAGCGCCACGTCTGCCCGCCGTCTTCGGTCACGAAGAGGAAGGAGCGGTCTTGCTCAGTCTGGCCGGACTGTTCCCGTCCGCTAGCTCCGACAACGATTCGATCACCGAGCTCCACCACCCCCCGCCACCGCATGTCTCGATGCTTGCCATTCACACCACCGCGGAGCTCGTGATACGCCACGTCCCAGGTCTCGAGATCCTGTGAGCGCCAAATGGTCGGACGCCCCAAGAAGTCACCGAGAACGAGCCAGACACCACCAACATAGACGAGCTTCTCTTCTCCAATGGCGTCCCCCTCGTCACGAGATGGATCCGTCGTCACCGGTTTCGGCAACGCGATGGTGCGGGTCGGATTCCACTCACCGCCTTCAACAGAGATCTCGGGCGCTACACCTCCACCTGCTTCTGGCGAGACGCCATTGCTTTGACTGCACCCGGCACCAGTAGCAAGAGTGAGCACCACGACAGCCAACACCGTCCATGGCCCACGTCTCATGTGGCAAGTATCGCCCATGTCTACGGCGGGCGCGAGTCACCCCAAGCTCCTGTTGCCACTGGTCGGTCCGAGTAGATGGTGAGGAGATCCAGGTCT
>JAAETV010000447.1 GCA_024227975.1 Actinomycetes bacterium | reverse complement strand
CCGTTCATCAGCACTTGCATGCCGTAGATGTGGAAGAACGGGAGAGCGGCCAGTGCCACCTCGCCGTCAGCGTAGAAGATGGCGTGGGTGCACTGCTCGATGTTCGCAACCAGGTTTCGGTGGGTCAGCATGACCCCCTTCGGCAGGCCCGTGGTGCCAGACGAATAGGGCAGGACGACAGTATGGTCGGCGACATCGACCGGGATCTGCTCGATGGGTTCACCGGAGAGCTCTGCCAGACCAACGACACCAGCGGGGAGGGATCCCTCAGCTCCGATCACCACCACCTCGGCTACGTCGGTTCCTTCCGCCGCGGCCAGCGCCGCTTCCAGGAACATGGGCACGGTCACCAGCAAGGAGGCGCCAGCATCCTGGAGCTGGAAGCGGACCTCCTCGGGACCGTAGACAGGGTTGATAGTGGTGACGGCGCCCCCAGCGACGGCCACCCCGTGGAACACGACCGCGTACTCAGGGATGTTCGGGGCCATCAGGCCGATGACCGATCCGGGACCGAATCCTCTGGCCCGCAACCCTCCAGCCAGGCGGTGGATGGCATCGTCGAGCTGGGCGAAGGTATAGGAACTGGTGCCAGCAGTGTCCCTGATGGCGACCTGGTCGGCCAGTTCGGTCGACTTTCGCAGAATGTGGGCCGTGATGGCAACGTCGGGGATCTCGACGGTCGGCAAGGGGCTGGAGTGGATGATCGTCATGATTGGCCTCGTGTCGGCTGCGGTTCGGTGGCGGCCCACACCTTATGGCCCCGGGCCCGGCTTCGCCTGACTCCGAGGTGGCTCACGACTGTTCAGGGTGTCGTCGAGACTGGAGTTGGTTCAGCCTGGGCCCCTACGATCCAGCCTGGCCGGTTTCGTTTGGGGACTGGCCGGTCCGCATCGAAGGGAACGGAGATCGGTGGTGACTGCTGAGCATCTTCATGCCGTTGTCCACGAAGGCCGGGGACCGTTCGCCCTTCTCGTCCATGGGGCGGTGGCCAGCCGCTCCTACTGGGCCGACAACATCGATGCCCTCAGTGAGGTATGCCGACCGGTGGTGGTTGAGCTGTGGGGCCATGGCCGATCCCCCAGCCCGGCCGATCCTGCCCGACATGAGCCCGACGGCTATGTCGCCGAATTCGAGCACCTACGGGCCGAGCTGGGGGCCGACGAGTGGATCACGATCGGCCAATCGATGGGGGCGGCCCTGACCTTGCACTACGGGCTGGCTCACCCCGAACGGGTCATCGCCCAGGTCATCACCAATTGCTCCTCGGCCTTCTCCCCCACCGACAGCTGGCGCCAGCGCCACCGCACCATCATCGCTCCTCTGGTCGAACGGCTCCGAGCCGAGGGAACAGATGTCCTGCGGGAGCATTTCATCAACCCAAGCCGTTCCAATCGGATTCCCAAGTCAACTCGTGATCTGCTGGCCATCGAGTTCGATGAGCACGACGCCATCGGGATGGCCCAGTCGTTGTTCACCACCAACGCCCTGGTTCCCCTCGGCGACCGTGTACTTGGTGTGTCGCGCCCCACGATCCTGACCCTGGGTGTCGACGATGAGCGGTTCTCGAGCCTGGTCCCTCAGGCGAAGTTGATCCCGGGTCTCGAGATCGTGGAGCTCGACGCTGGCCACGCTGTCAACGCCCACGATCCCAATGGCTGGAACCAGGCAGTCATCGAGTTCATCACCCGTAGCCGCTGATCCGAGCAGGGCACAGCGGTTGGTTTTGGGTGTTCAGCCGTGGGTCGAGAGGCCACCGTCGACAGGTATGACAGCTCCGGTCAGGTAGGCGCCGGCCCGGCTGGCTAGGAAGATGACGGCCCCGGCCACGTCTTCGGGGGTGCCGATACGGCGTAAAGGGTTCGACTCCTCAGCCCACTGACGAAGCTCGGGGTCATCGAGGACATAGGACATCATCTTCGATTCGAACGGACCGGGGGCGATCGAGTTCACCGTGATGTTGTCGCCAGCCATGTGGTGGGCCATATGACGAGCGAGCATGTGGATACCGGCTTTCGAAGCCGAGTAGGAGTAGTTGTCGCCGAAGGGCACCACCATCCCGTCGACCGAGCCGGTCATGATCACCCGGGCTGGATCCTCGTCGGTGGCATTGGCCTTGAGGTGGTCGAGTAGAGCCTGGGTGAGCATGAAGGGGACCCGGACATTGATGTTGAGTACCTTGTCGAAACCACTGTCGGGGAATTGGCCGAGGGGTGCTCCCCATGCGGCTCCGGCGTTGTTGACGAGGATGTCGACATGGTCCTCCCGCTCGGTGAAGGCAGCGACGAAGGCGGCTAGCCCATCGGGTTCCGACAGGTCAGCGGGGATCGAGATGCATTCGCCGATACGAGACAGCTCGGTGGCCATGGCGTCGCACGCTTCGGCCTTGCGTGCGGTGATGTAGGTTCGGACCCCGTTGGTCACCAAACCTCGGGCAATCATGGCCCCGATGCCCCGCGACCCTCCGGTCACGATGGCCACCTTGCCTGAAACGCCGAACAGCTCCTGGATATCCATCGGGACATCCTGGCATCAACGATCATCAATCTGAAGCTGAGCAGTGACAGCGTGACCAAGCATGATCGCCAAAGGGTCGCTACCTTGGCATTGCGAGCTACCCAGAGGGGGACAAACGCGATGTACACGATACGCGATCCGCTGAAGCGATCTGAACAGCTCTTCGCAGGACATGATGCCGTCATCTGTGGGGATGTGCGCCGAACCTACGCAGAACTGGGGCGGCGGGTCCGTCAGGTAGCGGGTCTCTTGGACACCATCACCGATCCTGGGGATCGGGTGGCTCTGTGGTCGCTCAACTCTGCGGAGTACCTCGAGCTCTTTGTCGGCATCCCTTGCGCCAATCGGGCCATCGTGCCCCACAACACCCGCTGGGCCGAACCAGAGCTGGTCTATGCCACGACCGATGCCGGAGCACGAGTCCTCATCTGTGACCGTGACCCTGGGGCCATGGGTGACATCGTCGAGAGGGTGATCCGCCTCGACACTGGTGAGTACGAGGAGCTCCTGGCCAGCTCACCGGAGCTCGAGCCAGGGGTGAGCCCCGACACTCTGGCCGGCCTGTTCTATACCGGGGGTACGACCGGGGCTTCGAAGGGGGTCATGCTGACCCACGCCAACCTCATGGCCAACGCGGTTCACACCGGGCTCGTCCAGCCTCTGATGAGCGACGATCGCTACCTGACGATGGCGCCGATGTTCCATGCCGCTGGCGTCCTCACTGCTTTGGGGTTGATATGGGTCGGCGCCTCGAACGTCATACTCCCCACGTTCGATCCCGATGCCACTCTCGATCTGATCGAGATCGAGGCCATCACCTGTGCCATCGCGGTGCCAGCCATGCTGGCCGCTATGGTCGAATCCCAGGCGGGCCGGGCCCGTGACGTGTCAAGTATGCGCTGGCTCTCGCACGGAGCGTCGCCTGTCGCCGTCGAGGTCCTGCGGCGAGCCTACGGGCAGTTCGGATGTGAGTTGATCCATCTCTACGGGGCGACCGAGCTATCGCCTCTGGCCACTATCTTCCGCCATGAGGATGAGTTCCTCAGCGACCCCCAGCGAGCCAAGAGCTGCGGCCAAGCGCCGCCCGGAGTCAGCCTCAAGATCTGTGATCCCGAGGGGAATGAGGTGCCGACGGGTGAGGTAGGTGAGGTCACCGTCAGAGGGCCGAACGTCATGTCGGGCTATTGGAACAAGCCGGCTGAGACCGAGGCCGCCCTTGATGCCGATGGCTGGTATCGGACCGGCGACCTCGGCTTTCTCGATCAGGAGGGCTATGTCTATCTCGTCGATCGCTCCAAGGACATGATCGTGTCCGGAGGAGAGAACGTCTACTGCACCGAAGTCGAGGACGTCATCTACACCCATCCCGGGGTGTTGGAGGCCACGGTATTCGGCATTCCTGACGAGAAGTGGGGTGAAGTAGTGCACGCCGTCGTCGTCCCCCGAGCTGAGGCCGACCTCAACCAGCAGATCATCATCGAACACTGCCGGGGGCAGATCGGCGGCTACAAGGTGCCGAAGTCGGTCAGCTTCCAGGACGACCCTCTCCCCAAGTCGGGGCCCGGCAAGGTCCTCAAGCGAACCCTTCGCGCCCCGTTCTGGGAAGGTCAGGATCGTCTCATCAACTGATGGCCTTGCGGCCAGGTCCGCCTAGCCAGGGCCTCGACTGGATCGCTTCATCCGGGCTCGGGCCACGGTCGGGCTCTCAGCTCGGGCCCCTCGGTCCAGGGCTTCGGCGCGGTCTAGCTTGACCGGAACCCCGATGGCGTCTCCCGGCGGCAGCATGTCGGGTGGGTAGAGGGCGACCTTCTGCCTGGAAGCTAGTCGTCCTCCCTTCAGACTGAGGCCTCGGGCGTTGGTCCCTTTCAATGGCTCGATGGCCCGACCCTCGGCCCATTCCAGGTCCCACCACCACTTCTTGATCGGATTGATCGAGCCGTTGCCAACCATGTCGTCGAGCTTGGCGATCCATCTTCGGGTGAAGGGCAGGTTGATGGCGGACCACAAGAACACCCGTTCCCCCAACACGCCCTCGATGTTGAACGGGCAGGTCTTCATACAGCGACCGCAAGCTGCTCCCCTGAGGTTCCCCAGACGGTACTTGGTGCACTTTTCGACGTCTGGCTTCGAAATCTCGTAGCCGTTGAACATGATCTTGTCGCCGAACGGGATGGCGGCGCACGGACACTCCCGGGCGCACTTGCTGCAATGGCTACAGAAGTCCTGGAGTCCGAAATCGATCTGGCGGTCCGGGGTGATGGGCATGTCGGTGGTGACGACGACCGACTTGGACCTGGGGCCGATGAAAGGGTTCAACACCAGCTCACCAATACGACTCATCTCCCCCAGCCCGGCCTGGAGAACCAGAGGAATCTGCAACACGTCGGAGTCCCGGTTGGTCTGGGAGCGGGCCCCGTAGCCCAGGGAGCGGATGTGCTCGGCCATGATCCCGGCGATCTGGGCCCCCCGCATGTAGGCCCGCATCGACTGGGCCCCGCTGACCCAGTCATCGCCGCTGGCTCCCTCCATCGTCTCGTACCCCTGGTCGAGCAGGATCACGATGGCGTTGCGATGGTAGGGCTCGATCGGAGTGCCGTTGCCCTTGTGGGTGTACCAGGCGTAGGTCGGGACCTGGCATACCCCGACCATGTCACCGCCCAGGTGATAGGCCAGGGCCTTCAAGGCGTCGGCGTTGGTCTCCGGATCGGTAGTTGATGGGTCGATGTCGGGGGCGACCTCACCGTCCTGGTAGGGAACCATGGCCCCGATCTGCTCAACATAGGTCTGGGCTTGGGGGGTCTTGAAGGCGAAGACCTTCACATCATTTTGGAACCTGGGGCCGAGGTCACCATGGGCCGCACGGGGGAAGCCACCAGCCCGGACCGGGACCCGTTCGATCTCGTCGTCGATGATCAGGGTTGTCGGCTCGTCGACCCGCTTGATGCGTTCCATGGGGTAGCGCCCCATATGGAGGGGACGGTGGTCACCGTCGAGACGGCCGAACCCGGCCCTCGTGCCGCCCCAGCCCAAGATCCACGCCAGACCCCGAACGGAGCGAAGGTCGCCAACCAGACCTCGTCGAGCTAGGGGCGCGTCGGGAGCCAGATCGAGGTCGGTGGTGACCGCCGAGACCGCAAAACCGGTGCGCAGATAGGGGGCCCGCAAGGTACCCCGTCGGGTCTCGACCAGCCCCGCCTGTAGCGCCAACCGTTCGATATCGACATCGCTGGAGGTCGGGGTGTGGGCTACGGCGTCGAAGCCGAGGTTGCGGATGAACGAGGCAGTGATGACGGCCAGCTCAGCGGCCCGAAGATCGGCATTGACCTGCCGGGTCCCGTCGATCCACTCATCACCAGGATGAGACCCGGCAAGCTTGCGGCTATGGGCGATCAGGGTAACGACGGCGAAGCGATGGGAGGGGCGATGGTCCCCTGTCCACGCCTCGCGAGGGACGACAGCGGTGCCGACCATGTCGGCGTCGAGGAAGTAGAGGCCGGCTTTGAGATCATCAGCCCGCTCGATCGGGTCGTCGGGAATGGGGGCAAGGGGAGCCACCTCTCCCGTGCGTTGCTGGTCGAAGAGATCGAGGTAGAGGTCATAGGCATGACCCACACTTTTCGGGCCCTCACCGCCGGCTTCGGTCAGGCGGCGGGGGCGGGAACCCGACGATCCTGGAGGTACCGAGGCGGCGTCGGCTACCCGCGGCAACCGCTCCAGGGGGTAGGGGCCGAGATGGACCGGTCGCTTCTTGTTCGAGAATAGACGCATCCTGACCTCCTGGTCTGACGATGTGAGCACAGACGCACTCGTTGGCCCGACCCTAGGCGCCCAGCCCGGCCCGGACCCAAGAAACGGCCGCCGAGAAGCACCGGGACCAAATCGTGCCCCTCGGAGCCTCGCACTAGGGTTCGGGGATGAGCGCGACAGACAGACCGGTGGCCGTCGTCGTCGGCGCAACCTCCAAATGGCAAGCCGATGGGCGTAACACCAAGCTGGCTCACGGCATCGAACTGGACGACAGCGATCTCCCCGTTGGTATCCGTTGGGGAATCGGCGGAGCAGTAGCCCAGAAGTTCGCGGCCGAAGGCTTCATCGTGGTGTTGACGACTCGTTCGACCCCCAATGCCGCCGCCCTGGAGGATGCCATTGCTCGCCAGGGTGGTGAGAGCATGACCGTCGAGCTGGATCTGATCTCGGAAGACTCGATCATCCAAGCCTTCGAACGGATCCGAACCGAGGTGGGTGACCCCCATGTTTTGGTCTACAACGCTGGCTACCTCGAAGGCCGCGACCTCCCGCCAGACAAGGAGCTACTCGAACACATCCCAACCGAGCTGTTCGAAACGGCCCAACACATTGCTTCTCGCGGGCCCTTCCTGGTGGCCAAAGAGGTCCTACCGGCAATGCGGCGGGCTGGTTCGGGATCCTTCCTGATCTCCAACAATTCGTCTTCGTTGCGGGGCCGGAAACGCTATACCGGCCAATCCCTGTACTACCCCCGGGTGATGATGAGGACCTTGGCCCAAGTGCTGACCGAGGAGTACTCCGAACACGGTATCCATGTAGCAAACGTCGTGATCGACGGGCTCATCGACTCACCGGGGACCAGGGCACTGCCATTGGCTCAGAAACGCCCCGAGGTGATCATGAATCCGGTCAAGATCGCCGAGGCCTTCTACTACCTTCACTCACAGGATCCGTCGACGTGGACCCATGAGCTCCAGCTCACCCCCTACTCGACGAAGCCGAGCTTCTAGCCATGATTGATCTGGTGCGCAGAACCGAACGAGCACCCGTGGTGCTGGGGGCAGTGGCCTTCGGCAAGCCGAAAGAAACAACCCGGGATCACCCCCTGTCGAGCGACGAGGCTTGTGACGATCTGCTCCGAGCCTTCGCTGAGCTGGGAGGCGAGGAGCTCGACACGTCGAGGGTCTATCAGAACGGCAATTGTGAGGCCGTCATCGGTCGCATCCCGGCCGGCCCGGCCATCAGGGTTGGTACCAAGTATCACCCCGGTCTCGATGGTGGACCGGTATCCCAGATGGAGCAGACCCTGACCGCTCTCAGACGGGACTCGGTGTCGATCTACTACATCCACATGCCATCGACCGAGATCATGTTGGAGGACACCCTGGCCGAGATCGACCAGTGCTACCAGGCTGGTCAGTTCGAGGAGTTCGGGCTGTCCAACTTCCCAGCCTGGCAGGTGGTGGAGATCGCCCAGTACTGCCGGCGCCAGGGTTATGTGGCACCGACCGTCTACCAGGGGGTCTACAACGCCCTCAACCGGACCGCGGAGTATGAGCTGATCCCTGTGCTGCGCAACTACGGGATCCGCTACTACACCCACGGGTCCCTAGCCAGCGGCTTCCTCACCGGCAAATACAAGCGAGGCGTCGACCCGATCAAGGGGGTGGATCGCTTCGCCCAGTCCCGCCGGATCAAGCAGTACCAGGAGCGCTATCTTCACCGGCCCGAGATGTTCGCCGCCCTCGACGCCATCACCGACGCGGCCACCGAGTCTGGGCTCAGCACCTTGGAAGCTGCCGTCCGCTGGACCCAGTACCACTCGGCCGTCGACGGCTCGCTCGGCGATGCCATCCTCATCGGGGTCTCCCGGATTGACCAGCTCGAGCCCATCATGGCCGCAGCAGCCAAGGGGCCCCTGCCCGATGCCGTGACTGCTGCCTTCGAGGAAGCCAATGACTTAGTGAAGATGAAATCGGAGTACTACCTTCAGTATCCATACCCCAAGGAAGGCAGCTCCTGGCGCTCTCGGCTCTAGCCGCAGGTTCACGGCTGGGGCCGACGTCTTCGAGGTCGACATGACAACCCCAGACGAGGTGCAACAGTTGACAACCGATCCGGACGTCGACGAGCTCGAGGACCTGGAGATCAGTCCCGGGTTCGATCGCAGTCAGATCGAGTGGTCGGTACTGCGAAGCCCGATCGTGGTCAGGGCGCTGGCTGGCGCAACCGTTGCGACCCTGGTCTTGATCTGGCCTACACGCACCGATCGTATCCTGGCCAACCTGATCGGGATCGGGCTGCTGGTCCTGTCCTCGATATCAATCTGGTCGCTGTTGCGGAGTCGGTCTCGTGTCGTCATCGACGGCCTGGTTGCGCTGGGTGGACTGGGCGCAGGGGTCTTTGTGCTGGCCTCCCCGGCCGCGTCGGAGGTTGCTCTCTCTCGCCTCGTAGGGGCGGCCATCGTCGTCGCCGCGGGGCGGGATCTCGTCAGGTTGCACGTTCGGGCCCTCGTCCGATCCCAACCATGGAGCTCGATTCGGGTGGTGTCGATGCTCGGAGCCGGTGGTCTTCTCCTGGCCTTCCCAGCCGAGCTGTTTGCTGCATCGACGATCCTATTTGCCTTGGCCTGGATGGCAAGCGCCGTGCTCGTCCTGGTCATCTCCATCACCTCCCACTCGGAGGAGCCATCCGGTTTCGTCGATTCGGCTCATCTCGTCGGGGCCTGGTTGATTGATCGGCCCAAGTCGGTGGAGGACCGCCAGGCTCTCTACGACAGGATCCTCTACGAGGGTCCGATGACCACCCAACGTTTGGTGCGTTTCTTCACCTTGATGAGCTTTGCCTCCATCATCGCTTCGATGGGGGTCATCGCCGACTCGACCGCCGTGGTCATTGGTGCCATGTTGATCGCTCCTCTCATGACCCCTTTGATGGGGATGGCTATCTCGCTGGTCATGGGGTGGCCTCGGCGCCTCACCCGTAGCACTCTGGTGGCGGGAGCGGGAATCATCTTGTCCATCGGGCTGGGGGTCGTTTGGGGTCTGGCCACCCCGACCGTGATCGATACCACAACCAACTCCCAGATCGTGGCCCGGTCCTCGCCAACAGTCTTGGATCTGATCATCGCCTTGGCCGCCGGTGCAGCCGGAGCCTACGCCCTGTCCCGACCGGATGTGTCAGACTCGTTGCCGGGTGTGGCTATCTCCATCGCGCTGGTGCCCCCACTCAGTGTGGTGGGAATCTCCTACGCTCAAGGGGATTGGTCGTCGGGGCATGGTGCCTTGCTGCTGTTCGCAACCAACATGTTGGCCATTCTCGTCATGGGGGGTCTCACCTTCGTCGCTACCGGCGTGACCCCGGTCGTGAGGGTGGCCAAGAATCAGTATCGGGTGCGAACGGCCCTATCCGCGGTCGGTGTCCTGGCTGCGCTGGTCATCGGCTCCTTGTTGATCAACGGGTCCCAAATCGCGTCCGACCTCGTCAACCAGTCAACAATCGACGCGGCGGTCGCCACCTGGATCGATGACCATCCCGACCACTCCCTTGTCCGAATCGACGTCGATGGTGACACCATCACACCGATTATCAGCGGCCCCAGCGCCGGATCGCCGAATGCAGCGTCTCTGGCTACCGAGCTGAGCAGGGTCTTGGACCGTCGGGTCACCGTCCAGGTTCGGCTGTTGGTCGAGGAACGCCAGACGGCAACCAGCGGAGAGTGATGCGACACCACCGGGGCTGATCAGATGGATTGAACTAGGTTCGCTCCATGGCAGAGCGAATTTCCGAAGCCGGTTTCGATCTGGATCAGGTCGACCGACTCCTCACCACCACCCGGGCTGTACGCAAGAGGCTCGACTTCGACCGGCCCGTCAGCGATGAACTGCTCTTCGAGTGCATCGATCTGGCCGAACAAGCCCCGACCGGAGGCAATGATGCCAGCCGACGGTGGATGGTGGTTCGTGACCAGGACCTCAAGGACGAACTGGGTCGACTCTATGCCGACGTCGGGACCCTGTTCATCAATGCCCGGGGGCGGCTCACGGGGACTGGCCACGCAAAAGAGAAGGTGGTCGATTCCAGTGCCTATCTCGTCGAGAACTATGCCAAGGCACCGGTGCTGGTGATGTGCGCTATCTGGGGCATCCATGACAACAGCGGCAAGCCAGGGCTGTTCGACAGTGGCATCCAGTCGGCTTGGAGCTTCAATCTGGCCCTCCGCTCGCGAGGCCTCGGTTCGGTCTACGCCACCATGTTGAACAATAGGACCGAGGAGGTGGCCGAACTGCTCGGTGTCCCGACCGGGATCACCACCCTCGTCTGCTTCCCGGTGGCCTACACCAAAGGCCACGACTTCTCCCCCGTCCCCCGGCGACCTGCTTCGGAGATCACCTACTTCGACCAGTGGGGGTTCACCCGCCAAGGTCCGAGCGTTGATGGGACGGCCCGGGTGGTCGATGGCCAGGGGGTGGTCGTCGAGATCGACACCGATGCTCGGCCGGCCCAGGTGTGGGATCTCATCACCGATATCAATATGCCAGCCCTGTACTCCGATGAGTTCCTGGGGGCGGAGTGGATCAGTAGTGGTGAACCCAGGGTCGGTTCGACGTTCAAGGGCCGGAACTCGATTCCCGATGTGTTCGACTGGGAGGTGGACTGCATCGTCACGGAGTGGGTTGAGGGTGAGGCGTTCGAATGGCGGGTCACCGACCCGGACAACCCGGGGGCGGTCTGGCGCTTCGATCTGGCCGAGCAGGGAAGCGGCAGCCGCCTGAGGTTCTCCATGGTCATCGGACAGGAGAACAACGGAACGGTGCCGATGGCCCTGAAGGATCGGAGCAAGGAAGAGCGCGTTCTCAACCGGCGTCGTGAGGTTCTGAAGGCGAACATGCAACGGACCGTCGAAGGGATCAAGGCGCAGGTAGAAGGTAACTAGACCCCAACGCTTGTGGCCAAAAAGGACAGGGGGCTACCTTTGGCACCATGAAACGCAAGAGCTTCGAGCACATGAACTGTCCTATTGCTCAGTCGCTCGAGGTCGTTGGTGAGTGGTGGACTCCTCTGATCTTGCGAGACACAGTCGCCTTCGGCACTACCCGCTTCGATGAGATCCAGAAGAGTCTCGGTATTGCCCCAACGGTGTTGACCTCCCGGCTCAATGCACTCGTCGAAACAGGCCTGCTCGAACGTCGTCAATACAATGAACGACCACCACGCTTCGAATACCTCCCGACCGAAGCGGCCCGCGACTTCGAGCCGGTGCTCGAAGCCCTCCATACCTGGGGTCGCAAGTGGACCACCCTGCCCTCGGAGTGAGCTGACACCGCTAGTCGAGAAGTCAGCCTCCGGTAGCGGCGGCCGCCAACCCAGTTGACGGGTTCCTAGCCGGAGGCGGCTGGGAAGCAGGGCTCTCATCGATGAACTGGTGGACTACGGCCGCGAACAGGCCAAGGGCGACGGCGATCCACCAGACCGGCTCATAGCTTCCCACACGGTCGGCGATAACTCCCCCAAAGAAGGCACCGAGGAACGCTCCCATCTGATGAGACAGGAATACGAAGCCGAAGAGGGTGCCAGAATGGGTCGTACCGAACAAGCCAGCGACGATGCCTCCTGTCAAGGGGACGGTCGAGAGCCAGAGAAGGCCGAATGTGGCTCCGAAGGCGAGGATCGTGATCTCGCTGACGGGAACGAGTACGAAGGCTGTCAGCACCACGGCCCGGGCCAGGTAGATGGCGGACAATAGCTGGGTCTTGGGCCGCCGACCTCCGAGGTAGCCGGCGGTCAAGGACCCGGCGATGTTGAACAGGCCGATCAGCATCAGCCCCGTCCGGGCGATGCTCTCGCTGATGCCCACATCGCCTCCATAGGCCACGAAGTGGGTGGCGATGAAGGTGACGTGGAAGCCGCACACGAAGAAGGCCATGTTGAGCAGGAGGTAGGCACGGCTGTGCACCGCTCGCCTCAGTTCATGGCGTAGTGGCGTTGCCTCACCATGACTGGTGCTGGCCAATTCGCCCTGCTGGTCGATAGCTCGGCCTCGAAGGAAGGGGACGAACAGGGCAATGCTGGCCACTACTGCGGCGAGTACGACGAATGCGGTGCGCCAGCCGTACTCATCAATGAGGGAACCGGCCACCGGGATGAGTAGGAACTGGCCGACGGAGCCCATGGCGGTGACAACCCCGAGTGCCATCGATGCCTTCTCCGGTGGAGCCATTCGACCGACCGAGGCCAAGACGATGCTGAAGCTGGCGGCGCCCGTGGCCAACCCCACCATGACCCCGGCCGACAAGTAGAAGACGCCACTTCCCGTTGCCGTCGAAATCACGAGCAAGGCAAGGCCGTAGCCAATCCCGCCGACAGCAAGTGTCTTGGCTGCCCCGAACCGGTCAGCAATAGCTCCGGCGATGGGCTGGCTCAGGCCCCAGATGATGTTCTGGATGGCTATGGCTAGGCCAAACATGCCGCGCCCGGTTCCGAGGGTCTCGGTTACCGGCGTCAAGAAGAGACCGAAGGTGGCCCTGGTCCCGAGGCCGATTGAGGTGATGATGCTTCCGGCCGCCACGACCAGGATGAGGGAGCGCCCATTGATGGTGCGGGAAGCGAGGAGAGGAAACCGGTTTCCATCATCGGCCGAGCTACCAACCGTGAGGTTCATTTCGTCAAGCTAGTGATCGGCCTCAGGGGTCGCAAACCTGGCAGGAACGGAGACTGGCTGCTACGAGGAGGCTCATTGCCCCGGTATTGTCCAGCAGGTGGAGGTGACACTGAGTTTCGAGGCCGACCTGTATCGGTGGAAGCAAGACATGTCCTGGGTCTTCGTCTCGTTGCCGATCGAGGTTGGAGAAGAGATCCACGACATGCCACTCCCCCGCCGAGGTTTCGGGTCGGTCAAGGTACAGGTGCGCACGGGGACCTCGGAGTGGCTGACCTCGGTGTTCCCAGACAAGGCATCGGGCTCGTTCGTGCTGCCGATCAAGAAGGCGGTCCGAATCAAGGAACAGATCGATGTTGGCGACACCGCCGAGTTCGAGATCCAGATCCGCTTGGATTGAAGGTTCGGTCGGAGACGAGTTCGGTTCGGCGACCACCGACCTACCCTTTTCGTGTGGCCCCCATTGACTGCCCCTGCGGATCCGGAGTCAGCTACGCGTCGTGCTGTGGTGACATCCACGAGCGAGGAGGGGCCGGCCTGGGAACAGAGGCCGTCGCCCTCATGCGGGCCCGCTACAGCGCCTATGTCCACCACGACGAAGGCTTCCTCCTCCAGTCGTGGCACCCTGACACCCGGCCCGACTCCGTTTCGTTCGTACCCGGCCTCCGCTGGCTCGGGCTCGACATCGTTGAGATCGGCGGCGGCACGAGTATCGATGACGAAGGAACAGTCGAGTTTCGGGCGCGCTTCGCGCTGAGGGGGGCTGAGCCCGCCGAGTTGCACGAGCGAAGTCGCTTCGTTCGGGTCGCCGGTCATTGGCAATATGTCGACGGTTCCTGACCTTGGCTGGTTGTTGCCCACCAACAGCGATGAGGTGGCCAGACGGGGCCGACTCTCGTTCCATACCTTTGGCCTTCACCACTCGCCGCCTAGGGGGCTTTGTGACAGCATGTCTCGATGGCACGACAGATGATCTCGAGTGGAGGCCCATGGGAGGCCAAAGGCGGCTATTCCCGAGCCGTTCGGGTTGGCAGCCAGGTGATCGTGGCGGGGACTGTTGCCGTTGGGGCTGACGGTGAAGTAGTCGCCCCAGGTGACGCCTATGAGCAAACCCGAGCCATCTTCGGTGTCATCGAGCAAGCCTTGGGTGAGGCTGGAGCATCGTTGGGTGACATCGTGAGGACGCGTTCATTCATCACTGACCTCACCCAGTCGGAAGGATTCACCCGCGCCCACGGCGAGATCTTCGGCCAGATCCGCCCGGCGGCCACCCTGGTCGAGGTCTCTGGCCTGCTGGGCGACGGCACCGTCATCGAGATCGAAGCCGACGCCATCATCGACCGTGAGGGCTGACGACTATTCATCCCGACCGAAGCGAGCTCAGATGATGGCGGTCTCGACGAAGGGATCACCCCGCCCGATCCGTTCGTAGCCCAGTGGGGTGAGATCGAGGCTGCGATAGCCACCGTGGATGATGAGCTCAGCGATCCCCCGCCCGATGGCAGGAGATTGCTGGACACCATGGCCCGAGAACCCATTGGCGAACATGAAGTTGGTGACATCGGGGTGAGGTCCCACGATCACATTGTGGTCGAAGGGGTTGTAGGCGTAGTGCCCGGCCCATCGGTTGATGACCTTGATCCGCTCAAAGGCCGGAATCCGATGGGCCAAGGCCGGCCACAGCTTGTCTTCCCAGATGCTCGGGTCAGTAGAGAAGTCGTCGGGATCCACGGCCTGGTCGTCGTCGGGAGGACATCCCGCCATATACATAGCTCCGTCGGAGCGGACATGGACTCCGGTGGGATCGATAGTGAGCGGAAGGTCGCGCTCCAGGGGCTCCGCGGCGTCGAATACGAAGGTGAAACGCTTGCGGGGTTCGACCGGAAGATAGAGGCCGGCCATGGCAGCTGTTCTCGCCGCCCTGGGCCCACTGGCGTTCACTATGATCCCGCCTGACACTGATATCCCTGAGGCGAGAGCGATCGAGGTGATCCGACTCCCGCTGCGGCCCAGGGCAACTACCTCGCCCTTGGTGTACTCGACACCATGTTGACGAGCCTTGCGCCGCCACCAGTCGAACATCGTCCCCGAGTCGAAGTAGCCCTCGTCAACGAGATTGTGGCTTCCGCACACGATCCCGTCGAGGTTGTAGAAGGGGTAGTTGGCTCTGATCTCATCGGGGGTCATGATCTTGGTGCCAGCCCCGCATTGGGCTTGCACCCGCTGGTTGGCTCGCAGGACGGTGGCCGACGCCTCGCTGCCGGCCAGGTATAGGTAGCCGAAGTGATTCACGAAGATCTCAGGCACGTCCGGGTCGTCACCCAGGTGTTGGCGGAAACCGCGAACATAGTCGGCGGCGAACTGGCTGATCTCGATGTTCAACGGGTTCGAGAACTGCTGGCGCATACAGCTGTTGGTGTGTGAGGTCGAGGCCGCGGCGTAGGTTGGGTCGCGTTCGACAACGAGGATGGTCCCGCTGAAGTCAGGGTTCGATGACAAGAACCAGGCGACGGAGGATCCGATGATGGCACCACCGATGATCACGATGTCGTAGTGGTCGCGCTGAGGCGCCTCGGAGATGGGCCGAAGGCTTACCATCGCCGTTGGGTGAACCTCCGAGCGGGGGCGCATAGGTTGCCGCCCAGGGATCCCACTGTGCTCAGGTCTCAGCGAGAAGAGGTATGGGATCAGCCAGGTCGGTCTTCACGACGACGACGGGTACGGACCCCTGCTCGACCAGGCCGAGACAGACACTCCCGAACAGCCTCTTGGCGATCCCGGTGTCCCCGTGGGTGGCGGCGACGACGGCGGCCGATCCATGGTTGTTGAGGAATCCGATCACTCCCGCGACCGGATCATCGTTGTGGATCACCTCCCAGCCGATATCGAGGTCCTCGGCGACCAATGTCTCGGCTAGTGCTCGTAGGTAGCCACTCTCGGTCACGGCTTCCCCCTGCGCTCTTAGGTCGGCGACGGCCCCTGCGATCACCGACGAGACCACCGTGACGATCCAGAGCTTGGCCCCTGTCGATCGGGCGAATGCGAGTGCCGGGGTGAGGGCTGCCTCGGCCCGAGCCGAGCCGTCGAGAGGTACCACGACCGAAGATCCGATCGCGGGGCTTCGGCAGTGGGGCCCGCAGAGCATCACCAACCCATTGCTGGCCTGGAGGATCTCCTCGCCTACCGAACCTTGCTCTAGCCATTGGGAGCTGCGATCCGAGGCCAAGAACAGTAGCGATCGATCACCAGCAAAGGTGGTGACACCCTCGGCGACGGTCGGAGCTGAGACCCCGACCCCGTCGATCTCGAGGTCTGGGTAGACCGATCGAGCGGTGACGATTGCCGACCTGACACTCGTCTCGTCGGTGGGCTCCGAGCTTGTCTCGACATGGACGAGGCGGATCGGGACCTGCCATAGGTTCCCGTATTCCACCGCGATGACAAGGTCTCTCTGATCAGGGAGGCCGGTGGCAATGGGGACGAGGATCTCGCTTGGCGGCTCGCTGTCGAACAACTTGGGAGGCTGACTCTTGACGGTCCGACTCATGGTGCTGCTCCTGACTGGTTCGTAACTACCACAACCGTAGAGAGCCATCATTCAACGCAGAAGTGTCGAAGGTCCCGGCCCGATTTGGACCGAACCTCCTCGGCACGGCTCAACTACTCCCGGACACCATCGAGAAGTGCGGCCAGGGCATTGCGTCTGACGACATCACTGGTCGAGATGATCCCGACCAGGGCCTGTCCGTCGAAGACGAGAACCCGACCCCCTTGTTGGGAGCGGGTGAGGGCTTCGAGCACGCTTGTCATAGAGGTGTCAAGCCCAACGACCATGTCGGGATCGACTGGAACTGCTGCCTGCCCGGCTGAGAGAGAGGCCCGCTGGTCTTGGCTCAGCGCTCTGATGGTGCGCAGGCTGAGGGTGCCAATGACAGAGATCCCGTCGACAACAGGAAACGTTGTGTAGTTCGCCGACGCGAACTGGGTACCCACGGCTTCTGCCACTGATGAATGAGCAGGAATCGTCACCACCCCTGGAGTCATGACATCGGCTGCCGTCAGTCCCGCGAAAGTCAGGCGAAGGTCTTCCTGCTGGACCGCGGCCCGAGCCGACTGGGAGATCAGCCAGCCGATGGCGGCAAACCAGATCCCTCCGATCCCACCCTGCCAGAAGGTGACGAGCCCGATGCCGATGAGGAAGTAGCCGACCGCGACTCCGGCGCTTGCGGCCCACCTAGTTGCTTTCCGAAAGTCACCGGTTGCGCTCCAGACGAGTGAGCGGAAGACACGCCCCCCGTCAAGGGGAAGCCCTGGCGTCATGTTGAAGGCGGCCAGTACCAGATTCACCACCGCCAGATAAGCAATCAGGCCGCCAAGGGCGCTCTCGTCTGGACCTACGGCCAGTGCAACCAGCCAGAGCACGGCCGCCAGCCCGACACTGGCCAGCGGGCCAACAGCGGCGATCACGAGCTCGTCTCGTGCCTGGCCAGATGAAGCGTCGGCTTCTGTCGCACCACCGAAGAGATACAGGGTTATGCCCTCGACATCGATGCCTCGAGCTTGGGCCATGAGCGCGTGGGCCAACTCGTGGAGCAGGACCGAGGCCAAGAACACGACACTCCCAATGGCGGCATAGGCCCACAACCGAGTGGGGGCGAGCTCGGGGTAGCCAATGGCGAGCTGGGCTCGGAATCCGAGGACCAGGAGGCCGAGGATGCCTAGCCATGACCAGTGGAGGTAGATGTCGATTCGGGCGATGCGCATCATTCGCCATGAGCCTCGTCGTTCTCTCGGCATGATCCAATCCTCTGCGCTATTGGTTGAAGCCAGGGCTGGCGCCTCGGTACCGCGCCTCATCAAGGGGGTTCACCTAGGCTCCTCTGGTTCTGTCTCCTCGGCTGGTGGAGTGATGAGGCCGTAGTGGCCATCTACGCGTCGGTAGACCACATTGCCCCGCTCGGTCAGCGTGTTGCGGAAGAAGACGAATCGTTGGCCTGATTCATCGAGCAGCGAGATGGCCTCGCTGAGGCGGAGGGTGGGTGGGATCGTGGTACTTCGCTGAGTTCCTGGGGGAAGAGCAGGCCCGTCGGTGGCCGCGGTCAGGGAGTGCACGATCAGCTCACTGTCGGCGGATTGCTCGAGAAGACAGTCGGCTCCCGTCGACAGCTCGACGAACAGGTAGAAGTCGTAGTCGAGAAGTGACAGGTCCCAGGCTGCCTCCTCCACAGTCACCTCGTCAGGGGCGAATGACTTGTGACGAACTACTTCGCGCTCCCCCACCGGCCTCTCGAAGTAGGGAGGGTGCTCTGTCGGGAGGAAGCCGTGGCGCCAGGTCCCATCGGTCGGGTCGAGCCCTGTCGCCTTGTGGCGCTCTCGGTCCCGACGATGCTCCAGCTTGTTGCGCAGCCGGTCGATTACCTCGTCGATGACCTCGGTCATGGTCGAACCTGATGCGTGGGCCCGGACGATGGTTCCACCGATATCGATGTTCGCTTCAGCCTGAAAGACCGGGGGCCGGTTGGGGTTCGCGGTCTCGCTCAGCTTCATCTGAGCGAAACGGGTACCGCTCCCGATCGCTCCAATTACCGAGCCCAGCTTCTCCCTGGCGTAGCTGTTCATCAATGGGGCCACACTGCTCTTTGAGATGACCTCGATCTGGTTGGATTCGGGTTCCGGCTCAACCAGTGGTTCAGGGCCGTGCCACTGCTCGATGAGGTGGCCGTCCTCAACGATGAAGTAGCAGACAAGGGCCGAGCTTTCCGATGCCTCGACTTGGATGAAGCGATCGAAACCACGAACGTCCACCCCATCGGGATCGATCCCGAGCCAGGGTGAGTGCTCGAGGAACGCCCGAATGGCGGCATGGCCGGAAATGGTCTCGTCGTCGAGGTGGACGGCTGCCCCCGGGAGATAGAGGCCAGCGGCGGCGTCGAGGTCATGGGCCCCCATCGCGGTCAGCCACCCCCTGACCACACGAAACGGTTGGGTCGCGACGTCGATGCCGTAGGCGCGCTGCGGAGCCGTCTTCACCTTGGTGCCGGGTCGGCGCGCTCCGCTGAGATCACCGAAGCGTCGCTGCCGCTTGTTGGTGCGGGTCCCACGGCGCAGCACGACCTGCTCCGCTCGCTCCTCACCATCAGAGCGACGAAGCTTGTAGCGGACTCGAGCACCTGGTACGCGAGCGGCTGACTCCACCTCTGAGAGAGAGGCCTCATAGCTACGGCCCCCTCTGGTGAGGTACGCACAACCCCGATCGTGATCGATTCGGATCAGTCTGCCGTTCGGCACGGGAACCCTCCTTCGGGCTGAGTCACGTTGCTTTTCCTCAAGCGTCCCTGATCAGCGGGCTGGCAGTTAGGGGCCATGGTCACTTCGCACCAAGGCGACGGCACCTGAGGCCCTCAGATCGAGCCGACGGCTTCAGGCACGATCAGGACAGCAACCGGTGACCGCTGCGCCACCTCGGCGCTGGTGCTGCCCAGTGATGAGCCCGAGAAACCACCGGACCCCCTTCGGCCGACGACAATGAGGTCATCCGGCCCTTCCACCGCTCCCAGCAAGGCCGAAACGGAGCTACCGTCGATGATGCGATGATCCACCGGGAGTCCAGCCAACGGCACGCACCACTCGGACTCCATCTCCTCGGTGATCTGGCGCCGTCGTTTCCGAGACGAGATATGTTCGCCATTGCTGGCCAACCGCTCCAAAAGACCGACGGCATGAACGGCGACGACCGTCGCACCGGTGGCTCGGGCCAGGTCAGCGGCTACCGCTGCCGCCTCTCGGCTGTTGGCTGAACCGTCGACGCCGACGATGATTCGCTTCATGATCGTTCCCCTTCCAGGGCGCGGCGCCGGACCGCTGACGCCTCCCTGATCGCTGCTCGGCCGGGCCCGCCGTTGGTGGGCGCCTCGGCTTGGACCCCTTCGACGCCGGCGAGAGCAGCCACGGTGGCGGTGACAGAGGCGGAGAGTGCGTCGAGGTCATAGCCTCCTTCGAGGAAGACGATGACCCTGCCCGCTTCCGTCATGAGCCCCGCCGACCGGGTCGAGAGCAAGCCATAGTCACCAGCACTCCAGGCCAGTCCAGCGAGGGGATCGGCTCGATGGGCATCGTACCCAGCCGAAACGAGGAGCCAGTCGGGTGCGAAAGCCGATACCGCCGGTCCAATGATCTCATCGAAGGCGGCGAGTGCGCCCTCACCGGTAGACCCCTCGGGAAGGGGGACATTGACATTCATCCCTCGGGCCCCTTCTCCCCCGACCTCAACGGCCAGACCGGTACCTGGATAGGCCGGGTGCTCGTGCATCGAGGCATACAAGACCCGGGGCTCATCCCAGAAGATCTCCTGAGTCCCGTTTCCATGGTGGACGTCCCAGTCCAGAATGGCCACCCGCTCCCCCCGAGCGGCCAGGGTGGCGGCGACGACGGCGACATTGTTGATCAGGCAGAACCCCATGGCACGGTTGGTTGTGGCGTGGTGGCCTGGCGGTCGGATCCCTACGAAGGCGGCGCCCGCACCAGCGGAACTGAGGCCCTCGACGGCGGCTAGTCCCGTCCCAGCGGCCCATAGCGCCGTCTCCCACGATCCCTTCGACGTCATCGTGTCAGCGTCGAGTGCTCCACCTCCACTTGTCACGAACTGTTCGACAGTCTCCAGGTAGAACCGGTCGTGAGCGATGGCTAGCTCATCGAGGGTGGCCTGGCGGGGTTCAAGGGGTGCAATGACCTCCCTGACCAGATCGTCAGCCAGTGCTCGCTCAACGGCCGCCAGGCGGGCCGGACGCTCCGGGTGCCAGCGACCGGTGTCGTGATCGTCGAGACCAGCGAGCGTCGCACACAACACGGCTTGGGTCACAAGATGATCATGACTGGGCACCGCGCCCAGGACACGGGTCCAAGGTCATGAAGCGACCGTGACCTTGGACTCTGTCACTGATCGAAGCAACATGGCCTACTGTGTTCGTGGCGCGATATGAGGCCCTCCGAGAAAGCTTCAGTTGGGACGATGTTCGAGAAACCCTCGATGGACTCCCCAATGGTGGACTCAACATCGCCCACGAAGCCGTTGACCGACATGTCGCGAGCCGAGGGGACGACGCCGCCATCCGCTGGCTGGCCAAAGACGGGCAGGTTGTTGAGCTGACCTACCGGGCTCTGGCCGAGCAGACCAGCCGGTTCGCCAGTGGCCTTCAATCCCTCGGCTACCAGCCCCCGTTCGGTGTTGCCACGCTTGCCGGTCGTGTCCTCGACCTCTACGTGACCGCCCTCGGCACCCTCAAGGGCGGTGGTGTGTACACCCCACTGTTCTCTGCTTTCGGGCCGGATCCCATCGCCATGCGAATGGACTCGGGGCGTATTGAGATCCTGGTCACGACGGCCCGTCTCTATCAGCGCAAGGTTGCACCAATCAGAGAGGCGCTGACCTATCTCCGCACTGTCCTGATCATCGGGGACGGGGCGGACCAGCTCGACGATCCGACGGTTGTCTCCTTGAGCCAGCTGCTCGCTGACGCTGATCCGCACTTCGAGATTCCAGCGACCGGGCCTGAGGATCGGGCCCTCCTCCACTTCACCAGTGGCACCACCGGACGACCCAAGGGTGCTGTCCACGTCCACGAGGCGGTTGTTGCCCATGCCGCTACCGGCCGTCTCGTGCTCGACCTGCAACCCGGTGACGTGTTCTGGTGCACAGCCGACCCTGGCTGGGTCACCGGCACCTCCTATGGCATCATCTCGCCACTCGTAAACGGGGTGTCGAGCATCGTCGACGAGGGTGATTTCGATGGTGAGCGCTGGTACCGCACCATCCAGGACCAGGGGGTGAACGTCTTCTACACCGCTCCGACGGCGATCCGCATGCTGAAGCGACTCGGCTCTGACGTCGCCCGCCAGTACGACCTCCGCTCGCTCCGCCTCGTGGCGAGCGTCGGAGAGCCGCTCGATCCCGAGTCGGTCATCTGGGCCCGGGATACCTTCGGTGTCCCGGTCCTCGACAACTGGTGGCAGACAGAGACGGGCGGCATCATGATCGCCAACTACTTGACGGAAGAGGTCAAGCCGGGCTCGATGGGGCGACCGCTACCGGGGATCAAGGCCGGGCTACTGCGCTGCGACGACGACGGCGAGCTGACCCTCAGCGACGACGGGAAGCCACAGGAGGTCACCGATTCTGGGGAAGTCGGCGAGCTGGCTCTCGAGCCTGGTTGGCCCTCGATGTTCCGGGCCTACCTCGACGACGACGTGCGCTATCGGCAGTCGTTCGTCGATGGCTGGTACCGCTCGGGCGACCTGGCCCGACGCGATGATGATGGTTACTACTGGTTCGTCGGGCGCAACAACGACGTCATCAAATCGGCCGGTCATCTGATCGGGCCTTTCGAGGTCGAGTCTGCGCTCATCGAGCACCCTGCCGTGATCGAGGTCGGTGTGATCGGCAAACCAGAGCCGATGGTAGGAGCCATCGTCAAGGCATTCGTGCTGCTAGCAGCCGACCAGGAGCCAACGGCCGAGCTGCACCGCGAACTACTAGCCCACGCCCGCCGACGGTTGGGGCCGGCAGTCGCCCCGCGCGAGATCGAATTCGTCTCCCAGCTCCCTCACACGAGGAGCGGCAAAATCATGCGACGACTGCTCGCCGCTCGTGAGCTAGGCCTCGATGAAGGCGACACCTCTACCTTGGAGCAGTCGTCATGACGGACGAGCCGATCCGCCCTTTGGGCAACATGATCCGCATCAGGGTCCTCGAGGAGCGCTGCGCCGAGCTCTACGGGCGGATGAAGATCCGCGGCTTCCTCCACCTGGCGATCGGCGAGGAAGCGATCGCGGCCGGGATCATTCCCCAACTCGGCGCCGATGACGCACTCCTGGCCACCTACCGCGAACATGGCCATGCCCTCCTACGCGGCGTCGGAGCCGACCGGATCATGGCCGAAATGTTTGGGAAGGCGACCGGGTGTTCTGGTGGGCGGGGTGGGTCCATGCATCTGTTCGACGCCTCGACCAGGTTCTATGGCGGCAACGCCATCGTTGGCGGCCACCTCCCCCTGGCTGTCGGGCTGGCTCTGGCCGACAAGATGCAGGGCCGGGAAGGGCGGGTGACGGTGTGCTTCTTCGGTGAGGGAGCAGTGGCCGAGGGTGAGTTCCACGAGTCGATGAACCTGGCTGCACTCTGGAGACTGCCCGTGCTCTTCTGCTGCGAGAACAATCTCTACGCCATGGGTACCTCACTGGCAACGAGCGAGTCGCAGACCCAGCTGGCGCTCAAGGCCAGCAGCTATCAGGTCACAGCCTGGACCGTCGATGGCATGGATGTTGGAGCCGTCGCCAAAGCGGCATCTGATGCCCTTGACTCGATACGTGGCGGTGGAGGTCCGGTGTTCCTCGAGTGTCGCACCTACCGGTTCCGGCCCCACTCCATGTTCGACCCGGACCTCTACCGAACGGATGAGGAGATCGCAGCGTGGAAGAAGCGAGATCCGATCACCCTCGAAATCGATCGACTGAAGAGGTTGGGAGCGATCAGCGACGACGGGCTCGAAGCTCTGTGGGAGGGGGCCAGGGTCGAGATCGAGGCTGCCATCGAGTACGCCGAGGCCGCCCCGTGGGAGGAGGCCGCTGATCTGCTGAAGCACGTCTACGCCGAGGTAGAAGGCGGGTCGTCAAACGGTGGGCTGGGCCGATGACTGAGATCAGCTATCGAGAGGCCATGGGGGCAGCCATAAGGGAGGCGTTGGCCACTGATGATCGGGTCTTCATCATGGGTGAAGACATTGCCGACTACGGCGGAACGTATGCTGTGACCAAGGGTCTGGTCGATGATTTTGGTCCCGAGCGGGTGAGGAACACGCCCCTTTCTGAGTCAGGGTTCGTCGGGGCCGGAATCGGTGCTGCGCTCGGGGGTATGCGTCCCATCGTCGAGATCATGACCGTCAATTTCAGCCTGCTGGCCCTTGACCAGATCGTCAACACGGCCGCCACCTTCCGCCACATGTCGGGCGGCCAGTTCGGTATCCCACTCGTGATTCGCCTCACCACTGGTGCAGGTCGCCAGTTGGCGGCCCAGCACTCACACAGCCTCGAAGCCTGGTTTGCTCACGTTCCGGGCTTGAAGGTGGTTGCTCCAGCCACCGTGGCTGACGCTCGTTGGATGCTGGCGGCCGCCCTCGAGGATCCTGACCCTGTTCTCATCTTCGAGCACAACGGCCTCTACGGGGTGATGGGCGACCCGGGTCACGGGCCGGTCGATATCGAAAGCGCTGCGGTGCGTCGATCGGGGACCGATCTCACCCTTGTGGCCTCAGCCGGCATGGTGCCGAAGGCGCTCGGGGCCGCTGATGCTCTGGAGATGGCTGGAGTCTCGGCCGAAGTCATCGACCTTCGCACCCTGCGTCCCCTCGACCGTTCGGCATTGCAGCACTCGGTTGAGCACACCCACCGCGCCCTCGTCATCGACGAAGGCTGGAGGTCGGTCGGCTTGTCAGCCGAGCTTGCCGCTTCCATCACCGAGTCCTGCTTCTACACGCTGGACGCCCCGGTGGGGAGAGTGGCCTCGGTTGAGGTCCCGATCCCCTACCCCCGTCATCTCGAGGAGGCGGCGATT
>JAAETV010000446.1 GCA_024227975.1 Actinomycetes bacterium | reverse complement strand
GTCCCCGAGCCGATGGAGTGGATCGAGATCTACGAAGCCGAGATGGTCGGTGGTGGCACCCAGTTCCTACCTACTCCGTGCCAGCAATGCGAGAACCCGCCGTGCGTGAACGTGTGCCCGGTAGCGGCCACCTATTCGGCTCCCGACGGGGTGGTCCACATCGACCAGGAGAGGTGCATCGGCTGCCGGATGTGCATGGCCGCATGCCCCTACGACCGCAGGTTCTTCAACTGGGGTGACGCCCCGGTGCCACCAGAGGCCCTCCTGGCCGACTACTCCCCTCACCACCAGATCGGAGCCGCACGGGGGACGGTTGTCAAGTGCGACTTCTGCACCGATCTGGCTCGGGCTGGCGCGTTGCCCCAGTGCGTTCAGGCTTGCCCCAACGACGCCATCTACTACGGCGACCTGGAGGAGGATATTGCAACCAACGGTGCCGAGGTCGTGTCGTTCAGCCGGTTCGCCTCGGACAACAATGCCTATCGACTCAAGGAGGACTTAGGCACCCAGCCCAGGGTCCAGTACATCCCCGGCCACGGGGAGCTGGTGGGCCGTGACCCCCACCGGGAGGGTCGCCTGGCCACCGTGTGGCCGTGGATCGAGCGGGCCAAGGGCTCAGTGGGGTGGGACCGATGAGCGACGAAATCCGATCCGACCCTCCGATCACACCGATGGAACCGGCCTCAGGCCCTCCGACCACACCGATGGAACCGGCCGCCGACACCCTGACTGTCAATCCGACAACCCCAGTCGCCGGTGAGATCGAGGATTGGAATCAGCGGCTCGAACGGCGGGTCCTCGCCCCCACACGGGCCTCCGGGCCCGGCTATTGGCTATGGCTGGGTGGTCTCCTGGTCGTGATTGCCTGGGGGACGATCGCCTTCGGGTACCAGCTGTCGAACGGGCTGTACGTCACCGCCATGCGAGACCGGGCCTCGTGGGGGCTCTACATCACCGCCTTCGTCTTCTTCATCGGGATCAGCCACGCCGGGACCCTGATCTCAGCCATCCTGCGAGTGAGCAACGCCACCTGGCGCACTCCGGTCACCCGGATCGCCGAGTCGATCACGGTGGTGGCTCTCGTCGTTGGCGGTCTGATGGTGCTCGTCGACATGGGTCAACCCGTCCGCCTTTACCAGCTTTGGATAAACGGCAACTGGCAGTCACCTCTCATGTGGGACATGATGGCCATCACCATCTACCTCACCGGGAGTGTGATCTATCTCCTGGTGCCGATGGTTCCCGACCTAGCGCTCTTCCGGGACAAACTTCGGGGCAGAGTTCCCCGGATCCAGTCGTGGGTTTATGACACATTGTCGTTCGGCTGGAACGGCAGCTCCGTACAGAAACGGGCCCTGGTCCGGTCCGTCGGGGTACTGATGGTGTTGATCATCCCCATCGCCGTGTCGGTCCACACGGTGGTCTCCTGGATCTTCGCCATGACCCTCCGGGTCAGCTGGAACAGCACCCTGTTCGGGTTCTTCTTCGTGACCGGTGCCATCTTCTCGGGCATAGCGGCCCTGATCATCGTCCTTGCTGTCATCCGCCGGTTCTACGACCTCGGTGAGTACATCACCGAGACCCACTTCACCTACCTCGGCTATCTCATGATGACGGCCGCCTTGGTAATGATCTACGCCAACGCCTCGGAGTTCGTCACCAAGGGCTTCCACGCGGCCGAGGATGATCTGTTCGCTTTCCGGGAGCTGTTCGTCACCGATTTTGCCCCCCTGTACTGGTTTTACTTCTTCGGCGGCCTCATCGTCCCTGTCCTCATCATCGCCTTCAAGCGAACCAGAACCGTGGCGGGCTTGGTGGTGGCCTCATCCCTGGTGTTGGCGGCCATGTTCATAGAGCGGTACTTCATCGTGGTGGCCGGCTTGCGGGTCCCGCTGATGCCGTACGAGCCGTACGACTACTTCCCCAACTGGGTCGAGTGGTCGGTCTTCGCCGGTGCCGCCGCTCTGTTCCTGTTCCTGTTGACCCTCTTCATCCGGTTCTTCCCCGTCCTGGCAGTGTGGGAGATGAAGGATGAGCATGAGGAGCGGCTGGCCCTGACCCCGACCCCCCCTGAACCGGTGGCCACACCCGAGCTCGCACTGGAGGCGAGATGAGCCGCCACGGCCTGCGCATACCCCTCCGGCGCCGGGTTCGGCGTCAGTTCCGCCCCCGGTCGACCGTGCTGGCGGTTGCCGTCGGATTCCTGACCATGGCGGCCCTCGTGACCATGACCACCCAGCCGGCGGCGGCTGAGATCGAGGTCGAGGCCCCGCTCTCCTCGGCCGTAGGTCTCCCCGTCACCGTGACCGCCTTCGTTACCGAGGGCGGCCGACCGGTTGAGGGAGAGACGGTCACGCTCAGCCGGATGGCCTCGATCGGTGGTGCGAGAGGTTGGGCCGAGCTCGATGCTGGCCTCACAGACGCCAACGGGGCCATCATCCTCGAGTTCATCGAGCACGCCGACAGCAACAGCCCGGCCCAGTTCCGGGTGGAGCACGAGGGCACAGACGGGCCAGAGACGGCCGAGTTCCAGCTGGTGGTGCACACCGGGCCGCAGCAGTACGTGACCACGGCCGGTGTGGACACCGGCCCGGTCAACGTGTACTGGTTGTTCGTCATCCTGGCTGTGCTCTGGATCGCCCTGGCCTTCGCCGTCTTCCAACTCGTCCGGGTGGCCAGGGCCGCCGGCGATGTGTCCCGGGGCTTCAGTGCCGCTCCGTACATCATGTTCGGCTTCGTCGTCTTCACCGCCATCGGCATGTTCGTGGTGACCGCCACCCGACCTGCGACCCATGCCGTGCTCTCCCCGAACGAGCAGTTCGAGCGGAACCCGGCCGCCGTGCTGGGGGTGACCTATGACTACCTCGGCCACCGGAGCGAGGAGGTGCTTGGCGGCAGCCAGGATGGGGCGACTCTGTACGTCCAAGCCGGATGTGCCGGCTGTCACGGTATTCCCACTGTCAGCCCTGGAGTAGTGGGTGGCGAGGTCGCATCGCTGGCCGCCCTGCCCAGCGCCGACGCGTTCAACGATCTGGTTCGCCATGGCCCGACGGGTATGCCAGCCTATGGCCCGTCGGCGCTCAGTGACGTCGAGATCCAAGCGATCAGGGAGTGGGCTATGGCCGCTTCCGGCCGTACCGGAACCGACCAGGACCCCAGCATCGTCGTGATGACTGGCGGTCCCTACGCCGGCGAGGTACAGGAAGGAATCACGTTCGACGGCCGCCGCTCCGAGGCCTTGCGTGGAGCCATCGTCGCCTATCGCTGGGACTTCGGCGACGGCGGACCGGTAGTTGACTTCGGTGAAGGCGGCGCCATCATGCAGCATGCCTTCCTGACCGACGGGACCTACGATGTGACACTCACCATCGTCGACGAGGCGGGGCGGGAGGCCAGTGCGTCGACCACGGTCATCGTCGGCACGGGTCGGCCACCACCAGACTTGGCCGCCGGCACTTCGCCCGACGCAGTGGACGGCGGGGCCACCGGGGCCGGGGCCGAGATCTTCGGCGCCTCCTGTGCGGGTTGCCACAGCCCGGGCGGGATCGGGGGCGACCTCGCTGCCACCGAGCTGACGCCAAGCGAGTTGCGATCGGTGGTGGCTGACGGGACCGGGGCGATGCCCGGGTTCGCCAATCAGCTGACGGATGAGGAGCTCGACCTCGTCGTCGAGTACATGGCGACCCTGGGAGGCGGATGATGAGTAGCTTCGATCTCAACTGGTTCCGAAATCCATTCGGCATTTCGGGGTTTCTGAGCTACCCGATCGCGGCGGTCGGTCTTTTGGTTGTCGCAATTGGCTTTGTCGTCGTGGACGGCCCCGACGAGCCATCGACCGTGGGCGCCGCCACCCCTGCCGGCCTGATCTTCACCACCCCGGCCGGCGAGACGCTCGTCGTCGGTCCCCCCGGGCTAGCCGTCGACCATGTCGGTCTCGACGGTGACGCGATCACGGTCAGTCTGGTCACGGGCCCGACCCACGGGACGTTGAGCTTGTCTCCCACCGGTGAATTCGTCTACACGCCGAGCGAGGGGTTCACGGGAATCGATTCATTCGACTACGAGGTCAGCGACGGCAAATCCAGCATCCAGGCGACCGCCTTCATCGAGGTCTCGGGCGAAGGGGTGACCAACCAGCAGGACCAGTCCGGACAAGCAGGCCAGGGGGAGACACCGGCCGATGAGCTCGCCCTTGACGAGAGCACGGATGACGGCACGACTGAGCAATCCGGTGCGTCGGGGTCGGGTGTGTATGCCTCGTATTGTGCTGGTTGTCATGGTGGGAGTGGTCAGGGTGGTGCTGGGCCGGTGTTGGCTGGTCAGTCGTTGAGTGTGGCTGCTATCAGGTCGGCGACTGCTAATGGTGTTGGTTCGATGCCTGGGTTCTCGGGTAGCCTTTCTTCGGCTGAGATCGATGCTGTTGCCAGCTATGTAGCCGGACTCGGGCCGAGCGGATCCGACACCACCTCAGATGGACAGAGCGCG
>JAAETV010000445.1 GCA_024227975.1 Actinomycetes bacterium | reverse complement strand
GGACCGATCCTCGCCTTCGGCACACGCGACCAGCAGGAGAAGTACATCCCCCAATTCTGTGATCAGGACGCCGTCCGGCTAGGGGCGGTGTGTATCACCGAGCCCCAGGGTGGAAGCGATGTCTCGGCGATGCGGACGACATTTCGCCGCGACGGCGATGAGTATGTGCTGTCTGGCACGAAGTGCTTCATCTCCAACGGAGGCATCGCCGACCTGCACATCGTCTTCGCCGTCGAGCAACCTGGGGCGGGCTGGAGCGGGATGGCCGGCTTCATCGTCGAGAAGGGTACGCCGGGGCTGGAGATGGGGAAGGTCGAACAGAAGCTGGGTGTTCGCTCCTCACACACCGCCGAGGTTGTCCTGTCCGACTGCCGAATACCCGCCGAGAACCGACTGGGTGGGGCGAAACCCACCGCAGCACCCGACGTCAGATCCGACGATGGGCCGCGGCCCAACCCCCTGCTGCTACTTCAGTACTCGCGCATGATCTATGCCGCCACGTCCATCGGCCTGGCCCGCGCCGCCTACGAGTACGCCCTCGACTACGCCAGCGAACGCCAGTCGGCAGGTCGGCCCATCTCGGACCATCAGGCTGTCGCGACTAAGCTCGCCGACATGGCGATGGCAATCGACGCAGCCCGGCTGATGCTCTGGCGGGCCGGTTGGATGGTCGACGAGGGCCTGCCCCTCGATCGAGGTGAAGGCTCGATGGCCAAGTGTTACGCCGCCGACACCGCAGTCGAGGTGACCCGCGAAGCCGTGCAGATCCTCGGCGGTCACGGCTACATGCGAGATCATCCGGTCGAGAGGTGGTACAGGGACGCCAAGGTGTACCAGATCTGGGAAGGCACCAACGAGATCCAACGCACGATCATCTCGCGGGCACTAGTAGACCAACACGCCAGGCGGTCACATTGACCGATCAAGACACGACCTCGACTGAAGCGGCCTCTGCCACATGGCGCGAGCCGGCTCGCGACCTGCCCGTGATCGGCCGTCCCGACGTGCTGGTCGTTGGCGCCGGCGCAGCAGGAATCGCCGCGGCATTGGCCAGCGCCCGACGAGGAGCCGACACCTGGTTGGTGGAACGCCTGAGCTATGTCGGAGGCCTGGCCAGCTTCGGCCTGATCAACCTGTTGTTGACCCTCGACGATGGTGAGGGCAACCAGGTCGTGGCGGGGATCTGCCAGGAGTTCGTCGACACCCTCGACTCCTTGGGAGCAGCACGCTACCCGGGCCGATCCGAGTGGGGAAGCGAGGATCCCCAAGCCGTCGAACGTTGGCGGAACTGGGGCCTGATCTGGGGTGCGCCCCCGGAGACTGTGCGCTACTCGGTGGCCTTCGAACCCGAGTCGTTCGTCAGTGCCACCTATGACCTGCTCGAAGCGGAAGGGGTGACGCTACGCCTCCACACCGGCTGCGCGGCAACCCATTCCACCGAAGGGCATATCGAGGCCGTCGTCGTCGAATCCAAGGCCGGGCGTGAAGTGATCATCCCCACCGTGATCATTGACACCACCGGCGACGGCGATGTGTTCACCTACGCCGGAGCTGACGCCGAGCTCGTTCCCATCTATCCGCACCAGTGGTTCCGGATGGGCGGGGTGAGCGGGTTCGACGAGAACTCCCCAATCGAGGGGGGCATCTACTTCCGAACCACCGATCCCGGGCGGGTGCTTGTGCCTTGGGGAGGGCCGGGATTCGCAGAATCGAGGATCAACCCGGTCGACCCCGTCGATCTCACCAGTGCAGAGCTCAGTTGTCGTCGCGCCGTGATGGCCGAGGTAGCCCGACTGCGTGAGGAAGCCCCCGGCTTCGGTGAGGCCTGGCTCGACGACATCGCCAAGAATCTGGGGATCACTGAGTCGCGCCGGCTGGTTGGCGACTACATGCTGCAAAAAGACGACGGTGACCGGCCCTTCGCCGATTCGGTGGCCCAGACCGGGCACTGGACCAGGCGTGGGGTCGTCTATGACATCCCCTACCGCTGCCTGACAACGCCCGCAGTCAAGAACCTGATCACTGCCGGTCGGTGCATCTCGACTACTCGCTATGTGCATCAGGCAACCAAAGAGATCCCCGCTGCCATGGCCACTGGTGAGGCCGCCGGCGCGGCCGCAGTGGCTGCGCTCAACACCGGCGGAAAGGTCCACGAGATCGACGTCGAAGCCCTCCGTCTCGATCTGGCCGCGGGCGGCGCACTCGTTGGCGGCGATCCGCCCGCCGATACCTGAACCACGGTGCCCCCCGACTTCGACTGCGCTGACAACCTGATGGACCGATTGATAGCCGTACGATCCGGCGTCGACCAGCAGTCCCCCGAGACTGGTCAGCATCCAGAGCAACGGATCCAGTGCTCGAAAGCAACCAATAGGGCCCAAGCTCGCCATTTGAAGGCGGGGTGAATCGGCAGTGGTTTGACCATCAGCCTCCCCGAGCGTCGGCGGCATAGCCTCGATGAAGCGCAGTTCTCATCCCGGGTTGATTGGTTGGCGCTGGTCAGCATTGGTCGCTGAGGCCAACCATCCCCCCCCGACCTGCCCGCGAAACCCGACTCATGTTTTGGGTCTTGTCAGTCAGCCTGTGAACTGCAACCATTGTGTCAATAGCAATAGAGGAACGGCTCTCATGATCGTCTGCGGCCAAGTTCCTCAGGGGGAAGGAAACCGAGATGATTCGGATCGCAAGAGTTCTTGCTGTTCTGTTTGCGTTTGCGTTTGTCGTCGCGGCGTGCGGGGGAAGCGACGACGATTCGTCGGCCGACACCGACGCCGACACTGAGACCGAAGCGGAGGCCGACGCCGGGGGCAGTGTCGACGACGATGCGGCCCGTGACGCACTCTCGGAGTCGACCACGACATCCCCTGAAGCGGACGAGGATCAAGGGGTGGCCACGATCGAGGACCTGGAGGCCCAGTGGGCTGAGGCCCGGGCCGCCGTTGTCCAGAGGATCAAGGACGAGGGGTACGGTGTCGGTGACGACAACATACTGCGGGGGCCGGCCGGCTTCGAGGTCGACCTGAACCAGTGCCCGTCGAATTGGACCGAGACCGAGGGCCTCGTCGACGGCACGATCAAGATCGGGCATACGACGGCCCTATCGGGGAACCTGGCTGCCTACGGCAACATCGCCGCCGGGATGGAGGTCTACTTCGAATACGTGAACTCCAACGGTGGCATCGACGGGATGGACATCGAGCTGATCGTCAAGGACGACGGATATGTCGCTACCGCCACGATCGAGCTGGTGGACGAGATGCTTCAGTCGGACAAGCCGTTCATCATCAACACCCTGGGTTCGCCCAATACGTTGGCAGTGTACGACAACCTAAACGCGCAGTGCGTCCCTCACCCGTTCGTCCAGACCGGGCATCCGGCTTGGGGCGACCCCGAGAATCATCCCTGGACCACGGCGGCGGCGGGGATGTCCTACGCCACCGAAGCGGTGCTGTGGGGCAACTGGATCAAGACCAATCTCACTGATCAACTCCCGGTCAAGGTGAGTGGCCTGGTTATGGACAACGACTTCGGCTTGGCCTACAAGGATGGCTTCCAGAAGTGGGCCGATGCGAACCCCGACGTCGTGTCTGAATTCCAAGCGGTGCCTCACGATCCGGCGGCGGCCACCGTGACCAACGAGATGACCACCATCGCAGCTTCCAATCCGGATGTCTTCATCTCGATGACGGCCGGAAATCCGTGTCTGCTGGCGGTCCAGGAGGCCGGCAACAGCGGCATGACCGATGGATCGACGGTCCTGTTTGCTCCGTCGGTGTGCAAGGACCCCAACGCCTATTTGATCCCGGCCGGTGAAGCAGCCGATGGTTGGTACATCATCGGCGGGGGGGTCAAGGCGACGACCGACCCCCAGTATGCCGACGACACCTATATCAAGTTCATGAATGACACTCTGGAGGCCGCTGGACTCGACACGTCGGTTGGCCTCTACGGGGCCGGGTTCGGTCAGCACGCTTGGCCTCATGTGGAGGCCCTCCGGATCGCGGCTGAGCTCGATGGGGGCCTGACCCGTTCAAATCTGTTGCTGGCTCTGCGGTCGATCGAAGGCGTCCACCCGGCGTTCCTCGACGGGATCGTGTTCAGCGTCAACGGCAACGAGGACGCCTACTACATCGAAGGGTCCGAAATCAGCATTTACGATGCCGATGACAGCTCATGGATCCAGCAGGGCGCAGCCGTCGACCTGAACGGGTCGTCACCCAACTGTGCGTGGGGAGATGACGGCTGCTGACATTGCTACCGCCACCGCCATCGTCAGCTAGCCGAACGGGCCGCGCTGGTGTTTGCGCTCACCGATCTGAGATTCTGAGTGCTGATAGCGACCGATCGGTGGAAGGTCCTGGCCACGTTCGCGGGCTGGGTGGGTAGTGCTAGCCGGTCGTTGGCGGCGTGTGTTTGAAGGGCAGGCTGGCGTATCGGCTGTGGGTCACGGTGACTCGTAGCACGACTCGGTTCTCGATGTTGTCGCGCATGGGGAACGGCTGGGCTATGTACTTGTGGCTGATCTGGTCCATGGTTGCCATGTCCGGATCGGGCTCGACCCGGGCGACACCGCGAAGCTGGGCTTCCTCATAGGGGTTGTCCATGTCGATCACCGAGATCGCCACTCTGGGGTCGTTGAGGATGTTCTGGGTCTTCAGCGATGCGCGGCCGGTTGCCATGGCCACTGTTGATTCGTCCAGGACCTCGATCCAGATGGGATCGAGCTTGGGTGAGCCGTCGGGCCGGATGGTGGCCAGGTGAGCAAAGTTGGGGCGACGCAGCAGCGCCAGGGTCTCGGGGCTCATCGGCTTTGGCGAGGCAGCATCCATATCCGTCTTCATTCCTGTTTGGAGGGTGGTCAGCATCATGGTCGGGGTCCGACTGTTCCGCTGACCGTAGCGAGATAGCAGCACACCCACTCCATTCGCCTGAACGGGCCACTCAACGTGTACAAGGCCGGCCTGTCCCTACCGTGGCCGACCACCTGCTGGCGATTCAAGGTCGAATGAGCCGTCAAGGCCTCAGACCCGGGCGGACATGCTTGTGAGTCCGGTACCGAGTGGGTGGCGCCATCCTGGCCATCGTCGGAGATGGACACAGCGAGCTCATTTGAGCTGATCGTCACATCGACGACGACCGCGCTGGCCTGACTGTATTTCATCGCATTGGTCTAGGCTTCACTGACGAAGTAGGCGGTTTCCTGAATACTGTCTCGAGGCTCAACTCCGAGGTTGCAACGGAGCTCAGCCGGTATCGAGGATTGCGACACCAAGGCCGATAGTGCAAGACCGCTGGAGGGCATGTGCGGACCCAGGTGATGATCATGCTGATCGTCTCGGCTGTGGCGCTCCTGGTGGTGGCCACCGTGGGCGGGCTCGTATTCTGGTTGGGGTGGTTCTTGGGCCTCGTGGCCGGTCTAGGCGGGCTCACCGGGATCGCCATCACGTACATCTTCGTGGCCAGGCCTTGGCATCTTCGATGGGGCACGACCGACGACGAGGTCGACAGACCGATGCCGGGCGACGAGCTCGTTCCCGACACCAGGTCGGCAACGCGGGCAATCACCATCGACGCACCGGCCGAGGCTGTGTGGCCCTGGCTCGTTCAGATCGGCTTCGACAAGGCCGGGTGGTACAGCTACGACTGGATCGACAACGACTTCAAACCCAGCGCCGACCAGATCATCGAGCAATACCAGGACCTCAACGTCGGCGACAAGATCCTCATGATGCCGACCATGGGTTTCGTGGTGGCCGCGATCGAACCGAATCGCCACATCGTCAGCCTCCTCGAGGATGAGTCAACGAGCTGGTGCCTCGCCCTGTATCCGACCGAGACCGGCGGTACTCGATTGGTGAGTCGCTGGCGTCCCAAGCTCGATATGAGTCCGGCCTCGTTTTTCCTGTCGGCCCTGGCCGAGCCTGGGACGTTCATCATGGAACAGAAGATGCTACGAAACATCCGCGACCGAGCCAATCACGCGGCGCTGGGAGGGAACTGACGATGGGCGTTGGGTGGGGCATCGTCATGATCGTCTTCTCAGTCCTGGCCTGGGGTGGCCAGACCCTTGCTTGGCTCGCTCCAACACGGGCCACACGCTGGGGTCTGACCGAGGCCGAGGGTCAGGTTGAGCCCGTCTACCACGCCGACATCCGAGGCGAGGCACGATTCGACGCAATGACCTTGTGGGCCATGGTGGTCGCCGGGGTCCTGCTGGTCGCCGGCAACGGGGCGTGGGCCTACTTCGGACTTGCTAGCGGGGGCATGTACGCCTACTTCGCCGGGCGAAGCATCTCGACCCGCCTCGAGATGCAACGCCGAGGGTTTCGGATCGGCAACCCCCAGAATGTCCGCCTCGGCTATTTGTTCTTGACCCTGTGGGGCCTCGTCGCGATCGTCACCTTGGTCGCTGCGGCCGTAGACCTACGCTCGACCTAGATCAACCGACAGGCGGGGAGCAGCTGTGGACGTTGCTACGCTGATCTAGCTGGTGGTCTCCCTACCTCTTGATCCGGGACTCCGCTTGACTTCCGTTATGGAAGTCCTCATACTTCCGTTATGGAAGCTCTTGACGCACTGAAGGCAGCCAACTCTGAGTTCGAGTCGCGGCTACGAGAGGTCGAGCTCGAGCACTGGACACTGCCGACGCCGTGCTCGGAATGGGACGTCCAATCACTGGTGAACCATGTGTTGCTCGGTACTCGCATGTCAGTCCAGATCTTGGCCGGCATGTCCCGCGAGGAGGTGACCGCCGGGTTTGACGACGACCTGATGTCGGGCAGCACGGACCCGATCGCCAGCTTCGTCGACCTGGCCGACAAGATGGTTGCTGGATTCTCCGGGCCGGACGGGTTGGAAGGGATGGTTGAGCACCCTGCCGGCGACTTCCCCCGGTCGGTGTTCATCGCCTTCCGCGTGACGGACGGAGCGGTACATGCTTGGGACCTCGCTCGCGCCCTTGGTTCCAGCACCGCACTCGACGCGGACCTGGTGCGGTTTCTGTGGGACGACGTTCAGCCCAGACGGGAAATGCTGGTGGCGACCGGCACGTTCGGTGAAGGGCCCTCAGGATCCATTGACGATGATGCCGTGCTGCAAACCCGGTACCTAGAGCTCGTCGGCCGAAAGCCCTAGTCAGCCTCGACCGTTCGACGTCTGCGCACCCAGACCCCGGAGGTGGAACATGCAGATCCCGGAATCGCATGGCCTTGGCGGTACTTGGCGACTGGGCCGTGTTGACTGGGCCGTGTTGACTCGACCACAACCCTGAGGCATAGCCGCAGCGAATCGGTTGCTCGCCGGCCTCAGCGCCTGACGGGCAACACACCGCTGAGCTTCGAACGAAAGCCGTCGCAATCGAGAGGCGATGGCTCCGAACAAGCCAGCGCATGTTCCAGACCTTCGATGGCCTCGGCGAGCTCGGTCTGCCGGTGGCGGAGCTCATCGAGTTTGTACTCGATCTGGGCCTTCCCTTGGGCGAACGCGTCGGGGGCAACAAGGTCGG
This sequence comes from Actinomycetes bacterium, assembly GCA_024227975.1. The sequence goes on along the minus strand of JAAETV010000445.1, from coordinate 743 downwards.
TGATCTCGTTCAATGTGAAACCTGCCCGTTGACACACGACGACCACCGCGATTCGCTCGAGGACATCGCCGGCATACTGACGGCGCAATCCCTTCCTGCCCACTGGCGCCAGCAGGCCGGCCTTTTCCCACACGTGGAGGGTCGACGCGGGCACACCGGAAAGCTCGACGACCTCACCTATGTCGAGGTGCGCGTCCCCGGTCAAGGGAGTGCTCCAACCAGGCTTTGCCGGCCGACCCATCGGGGAACCCTGCTTCGGTACCCGTCGTATTCCGTTCCGAACGTCTCGATCATCCGCTTCTCCTCGAATGGGATGTACCACCGATCAGCGGCCACGAAGAACCCGACCGGGCCCACCCACGCAGTCAAACCCCCGACGAGCAGAGCTACACCTACGAGCAAGAGGATGAACCCGAGATACATGGGATTGCGGGTTCGACGAAACAACCCGGTGGACACGAGGACGTCTGGATCGTCGAAGGTCTTGATGTTGGTATCGGCCCGTGCGAACAGCGCCCCACCCTTGAGCGTTAGGACCGCTCCGATGAGAGCCGGCACAAGGCCAACCAGTCGCCATGGACCAGGTGGGATCTCCAACACCGGAGCAACCAAGCCGAGGGGCACCATGACGATGAGCAGGATGAGGACGAGTTTGGGCGGCAGGATCTGTTTCATACACCCCACAGAACATCCTCAACCAGGGTTGAGGTCAAGTAGATCGTCACCAGCGTAGAGAGAAGAAG
>JAAETV010000444.1 GCA_024227975.1 Actinomycetes bacterium | reverse complement strand
CTGGCCATCATCGTCATCACCGGATTCAGCGCTGCCTACATAGCCGAAATCGTCCGAGGGGGCCTCCAAGCGGTGCCGAAGGGCCAAACCGAGGCCGCTCAGGCTTCGGGCATGTCAGCCGGCTCGGTCCAGCGCCTGATCGTGTTGCCCCAGGCTCTCAGTGCGGTGATCCCGGCCATGGTCGGCCAGTTCATCGCCCTGTTCAAGGACACTTCGCTGTTGTCGATCATCGGCATACTCGAGTTCCTACGAGTGTCCGACGTGGCCAACGCCCAACCCGACTTCCTCGGCAAAGGGCTGGCCCCGGTCACCTATCTGTTCGTTGCGATTGGCTATTGGGCCTTCGCCTACACGATGTCCAAAGAGAGCCGACGGCTCGAGGTTCGACTGGGGGTTGGAGTCCGATGAGCGACATGATGGTCAACGCAGACGCGACTGAGGCTGGTGGCACCGGCCGGGTCATGATCGAGCTGAGTGGGGTCAACAAGTACTTCGGCGACTTCCAAGCTCTGACCGACATCGATATGAAGGTCGGTGAGCAGGAGGTGGTCGTTGTCATCGGCCCGTCCGGGTCTGGCAAGTCGACCCTCATCCGCTGTATCAACCGGCTGGAACGTCACGACAGTGGGTCGATCGTGGTCGACGGGGTCGAGCTCTCCGACGACATTCGCAACATCCAAGAGATCCGGCGAGAGACCGGCATGGTGTTTCAGAGCTTCAACCTGTTCCCCCACCTGTCGGTGTTGGACAACATCACCCTCGCCCCTCGCAATGTTCGCAATATCCCCCGGGCTGAGGCTGAGTCGACGGCCATGGACTTGCTGGAGCGGGTCAAGATCCCCGATCAGGCCCGCAAGTACCCGGGCCAGCTGTCGGGTGGTCAGCAGCAACGGGTGGCCATTGCTCGCTCCCTGGCCATGTCACCCAAGGTCATGCTGTTCGACGAGCCGACATCGGCCCTCGACCCCGAGATGATCAAAGAGGTGCTCGACACCATGCAGGATCTCGCTCGGGAGGGGATGACCATGATCGTGGTCACCCATGAGATGGGGTTCGCTCGGGAAGTAGCCGACCGGGTTGTGTTCATGGCCGATGGGGAGATCGTCGAGGTCGGTACCCCCGATCACTTCTTCACCAATCCCCAAGAGGATCGAACCAAGCTGTTCCTGTCACAGATCCTGTAAGACCCCATCACTCCTGGTTTGGGCCCGGGCCCTGGCGGCAATGTGTCGTACACGGCCCAGGTAGCGCCGGACCCATCCGATAGGCTCGATAGCTGGCTGTTGAGCTCGATCACGGGTTCAGCGGCTGGGCCTGAGGTCCCAACCTCCCTCGTCAACCACCAGGAGACACCGATCATGAGCAAGCCAGCGGCCAACCTCGCCCCCAAGGCGCCGACCATCGAGAAGTTCCGCAAGACCGATACCGACACCGGTTCTCCCGAGGTCCAAATCGCTTTGCTCAGCGACCGGATCACCCACCTCACCGAGCATCTGAAGGTCCACAAGAAGGACCACCACAGCCGTCGGGGGCTGTTGATGCTGGTCGGGCGCCGCCGGCGCCTGCTCGACTACCTGGCCAAGATCGACGTCGAGCGCTACCGGACCGTCCGCGACGAGCTCGGTCTGCGTCGATAGAGCCTCGGCTTCACCAAACGTCCCGCGCTTGAAGGTGATCTGCCGGTAGGCTTGGCTGCGATGAGCGAGCGCGATGCTCGCCATGTCGTGAGGCCAGCTGCCAGTTTTCGGCTCCTCAGCCCACATTCACCCCTCCCGCTGGGTGGTCGCAATCTGGGATCTGGTCCGCGTTTGCACGAGCGAAGGTCGCTTTGTGCCACACGAATACAGAACCCAAGGAGTTACACATGACGGAAGCTTTTTCCGTTTCCGGGACGGTCACCAGCGGTGACGGTCCCGACCTGCATATGGAGACTGGCAAACTTGCTGGTCTCGCTGGTGGCTCGGTTATGGCCCGCCTCGGTGATACGAGCGTCCTAGCCACCGCCACCGGATCGAGGTCGCCCCGTGAAGGCATCGACTTCTTCCCCCTGACCGTCGACGTCGAGGAACGTTCCTATGCTGCGGGCAAGATCCCCGGCTCGTTCTTTCGCCGTGAGGGTCGGGCCGCCGACACAGCCACCCTTACCTGCCGGCTGATCGACCGCCCCCTGCGGCCGTCGTTCCCCAACGGGTTCCGCAACGAGACCCATGTCGTGATCACGGTGCTGTCGGCTGACCAGGCCAACCCCCACGACGTGCTGGCCATCAACGCCGCCTCGGCCGCACTGATGGTGTCCGACGTGCCGTTCAACGGTCCTATCGGGGCCGTCCGCCTGGCCTACACAAACGAGGGCGATTGGCTTCCTCACCCCACATACCAAGAGGGTGACGAGTCGTCGTTCGAGATCGTAGTTGCGGGGCGTCAGCTCGACAGCGGCGACGTCGCGGTGATGATGGTCGAGGCCGGTGGCACCGAGAGCTCGTGGTCGAACTACGAGGACGGTGCCCCCAAGGTCGACGAGGCTGCATTGGCCACTGCCCTGGCCGAGTCCGAGCAGTACATCAAGGAAGCCATCCAGCTCCAGATGCAGCTGGTCGAGCAGGCTGGTTCCAAGCCGACCATGTCGTTCCCCGCCATGACCGACTACACCGAAGAGCAGTTCGAAGCGATGGGGGCCGAGGCCGAGGCCAAGCTGGTCGAGGTGATGGGAATCGCCGACAAGACCGAGCGTGGCGGTGCCGAGTCCGCCTTGCGCGACGAAGCAGTTGCTGCCCTGGTGGCCAAGTTCTCCGCCGATGGTGAAGAGCTGGCAACCAAGCAGCTCAAGGCGGCGTTCCGGTCGCTGTCGAAGTCCATCGTCCGTCGCCGGATCGTTGAAGACGACATCCGCATCGACGGACGCACCTCAACTGACATCCGGCCCCTGTCGGCCGAGGTCGGTGTCCTTCCCCGAGTGCACGGCTCTGGTCTGTTCCAGCGGGGCGAGACCCAGGTCCTCAACATCACCACCCTGGGCATGAAGCGGATGGATCAGCTGATCGACGGGATCGACCCCACGACCCGCAAGCGCTATCTGCACCACTACAACTTCCCCCCCTTCTCCACTGGTGAGACCGGATTCATGCGGGGCCCCAAGCGCCGCGAGATCGGCCACGGTCTTCTGGCCGAGCGGGCTCTGGTGCCGGTTGTCCCCTCACTCGAGGAGTGGCCGTACACCCTTCGTCTGGTGTCGGAGGTCTTGTCGTCGAACGGTTCGACCTCGATGGCATCTGTTTGTGGCTCGTCCCTGTCGCTGATGGACGCTGGTGTGCCGATCAAGGCGCCGGTGGCCGGTATCGCCATGGGTCTGGTCTACGCCGAAGGCAAGTACACCACCCTGACTGACATCCTGGGAGCCGAGGACGCCTTCGGTGATATGGACTTCAAGGTGGCAGGAACGTCGGAGTTCGTGACGGCCCTCCAGCTCGATACCAAGATCGATGGGATCCCGTCGGATGTCTTGGCCAAGGCTCTGAATCAGGCCAAAGAGGCCCGGCTCCAGATCCTCGAGGTCATGACCGACGCCATCGCCACTCCTCGTTCCGACGTGCGAGAAGGTGCGCCGAAGATCATCTCGTTCGAGATCCCGGTCGACAAGATCGGTGACGTGATCGGGCCCAAGGGCAAGGTCATCAACTCGATCCAGACCGAGACCGGTGCTGACATTTCGGTTGACGACGATGGTGTGGTTGGCACGGTCGCCATTTCGGCAACGGACAAAGAGGTTGTCGACGAGGCTGAGCGCCAGATCCGCCTGATTCTCGACCCGCCGACGGCTGACGTTGGCGAGATCTACCCTGGTCGGGTGGTGAACATCACCAAGTTCGGTGCGTTCGTCAACATCCTTCCCGGGCGTGACGGGCTGCTCCACATCTCGAAGATCGGTGGCGGCAAGCGCATCGATCGGGTCGAGGACGTGTTGGAGCTCGGCCAAGAGATCGAGGTCGAGGTCGAGGACATCGACCCCAACGGCAAGATCTCACTCCGCATCGCCGGTGATACCAGTGGTTCGAGCTCGTCCGGTTCGGGCGGTTCGGGCGGGTCGCGAGGACGTGGTGGCCGTGACAGCGGCTCGTCCGATCGGGGCGACGTTGATATTGATGCGGTCGAGATGTCGTTCGAGGACAACTTCGCCTCGTCGGCCACTGACGGCTTCGGTGATCTTGGTCCCGAAGGGGCCTCCATCGGAGGCGACGACGACCGTGGCCGCAATCGAGGCCGCGGTCGCGGTCGTGGTGGCAGCAGCAGCGGCGGCGGCGGGCGTGGCCGAGGCCGTGGACGCGGTCGCGATTGAGCCGAGTGGTCTGATCAGATCAGATCTCACATGAATTGAACGGGTGTCAACCTGGTCGTGGCAATTGCTGGGGCCAGGTTGACACCTTTTTGGGCCCCGCCATCGCCGCCGCCGCAGCGCCGGTGGCAGCTAGCGTGGTGAAAGGAACTAGGGATGGAAGCCGGGGGCTTCGCCAGGAGGTTTGCTCATGAGCAATTCAGTGGAAGAGCACGATGTTGTGGGCCGTGGGGCGTGGCTTGCGGCCCAGCAGGAGCATCTGGCTCTCGAGAAGGCGTTCACTCATGAGCGAGAAGCGATGGCGGCCAGCCGCCGTGATCTGCCCTGGCTGGAGATCACAGAGAGCTACGTCTTCGACACACCCGATGGTGAGCAGACCTTGGTCGACCTCTTCGACGACAAGAGCCAGCTCATTGTGTACCACTTCATGTTCGGGCCGGACTGGGGCGATGAGGGCTGCCCCGTTTGCTCGTTCTGGGCCGACAATTATGACGGCTCCCCTGTCCACCTGGCGGCCAGAGACACCGCCTTTGCTGCGATCTCCCGGGCTTCGCTGGACCAGATCGCCACCTACCAGAAGCGAATGGGGTGGGGCTTCCGTTGGGTTTCGAGCGGCCGCAGCACTTTCAACTACGACCTCGGAGCCAGCGCCACGCCCGAACAGATCGAAAGTGGGGCCAAGACATACAACTTCGAAACGTCCGCTCCCATGGGGCCGGAGTCGGCTGGTGTGAGCGTGTTCGCCCGTGACGGGGACCGCGTGTTCTTGACCTATCAGGTCTCTTCCCGCGGCCTCGATCTCTTCAACGGGACCTACCACCTCCTTGATCTGACACCCAAGGGTCGAGACGAGGCCAATCTGCCATGGGCGATGGCCTGGCTCCAGCGCCACGATGCCTACCCCACCGCTGACTAGGTGCATCGTGGTTTGGGCACCGTGATCAAGGAATCCTGGCTGAACAACGCCGCGCTCAGCGTTGCCGTCACCGTCATGGTGCTGGCCGCCGCCTGCGGCTCCGACGCTCAGGGGGGCTCCGAGGGTACTCAACCAGCGTCGCCGGTGGCCTCGTTCCTCGGCGAGGAGACCGTGGCCGGCGACGAGGGGTCGCTCTCGCGCTACCTGATCCGAGAGCAGGAGCGTCAGGAGCAGATCTCGGACTGTATGGGCGACCTCGGTTTCGAGTACACCCCCGTCGACCTGGCCCGTTTCACCTCCTTCGGTTCACCAGACCAGCCGATCAGGGGCAGCGAGGCCTGGGTGGCGAGATACGGCTTCGGCATCACCACGACCTGGTTGACCCAGGACGAGGTCGGTCCCGATCTGATTGGTCGGGAACCGACTCCCAACCCTGACACCGCCCCTGGGGCTGAGATCGAGGCTGGGACCGGTCCCTCGTTCGACCAGATGACGGCGGCCGAGCAGGAGGCCTACAACACGGCCCTCTACGGTCCTTCGGGCGACACCATCGGAGCCCAACCGGGAGGATGCGAGGGGGAGGCATCGGCCGCTGTCGGTGGCACCGCCCACAGCTTCTATGAGGAGTTCGGTGATGAGCTCGACGCCATTTATCAGCAGGCGGCGGTCGATCCCCGACTCACCCAGCTACCAACGTCGGTGTCGGACTGCATCACCTCCCAAGGCTTCGAGTACACCTCGGAGGAGGCCGTCTACCAGCGGTTCAACCGCGAGTTGGTGGCTCTGGAACCAGCCATGAGCCACCCCGCCGATGATCTGAGCAACGAGGACTTCGCCACCATGTCCAGTGAGGACCTCGACGCTGTCTTGAGTCAACCCCGAACCCTGAGCCCTGAAGGTTTGACCATCCTGGCCGCCCTCCAGGCCGATGAGATCGAGTTGGCCTTGGTCGTCAATGAGTGCGGGGGTGGGATCGAGGCCCAAAACGAGACCTTCCGCCAGATCGTCCTCGAATATGAGCAGCAATTCCTAGACGACAATCGGGATCGACTGGCCACCTTCGAGGCCGGTGGATGACCGTACCCCCCCCGTCCTGGTTGCTCAGCGGCGGCGATCGGGGCGGGTCACGACATAGAATTGGACCATGACGCTGCGTGTTGGGGTGATGGGAGCCGGGGGCCGGATGGGGCAGGTGGTCTGTCAGGCCATCTCGGCTGAGGACGATCTAGCCCTCGTCGCCGGTATCGACCCCAACTTCGCCGGCACCGACATCGGAGAGGTTGCCGGGGTCGAGGCGGGTGCCTTCGCCGTGACCGCCGACAATGAGGCTCTCGTCGCCAGCGGGGTCGAGGTTGTCGTCGATTTCACCTATCCCGCCGCCGCTCGGGCCAATCTGGAGTTCTGCGCCGCCCAAGGGATCCATGCTGTTGTTGGCACTTCGGGTTTCGCCGCGGCCGACTATGAGGAGATCGCTCGGAGCTTCACCCGATCGAACTGCCTCATTGCTCCCAACTTCGCCATCGGCGCGGTGCTGATGATCCGCTTTGCCGAGATGGCGGCCCCCTACTTCGATACGGCCGAGATCATCGAGCTCCACCATGACGGCAAGGTCGACGCACCAAGCGGTACCGCCGTCTCGACGGCCGAGCGGATGGCGGCGGCCAGCGCAGAATGGGCCCCCGACCCGACCAAGACCGAGACGATCGTCGGCGCCAGGGGAGCCAGCGGCCCGGCCGGTATCCCCGTCCATTCGGTCAGGATGCGGGGGATGACGGCCCACCAGGAGGTCCTGTTGGGCACGACGGGTCAGACCCTCACCCTGCGCCATGACTCGTTCGACCGTTCGTCGTTCATGCCGGGTGTGATCCTGGCTGTGCACCGCATCGATTCGACACCGGGCCTCACCGTTGGCCTCGATGGGCTCCTCGACCTATGAGCAGGCGGCGGCGTAGGGGAGGGCGGCGTCCCCCGAACCCGCCCGTTTCGGCTGAGGAGCCGTCGGCGACCCCGGCGGCGTCTACTCAGGGGGCAGCGCCTTCAGAGGCACCACCCCCCGTGGCATCACAGGAGGCGATAGCGACCCGGGCGGCCGCTGAGCTGGCCACGATCGATGCCGCTGGTTCGTCGGTTGTACTCCATCGAGCGATCGAGCTCTCCGATTCTGGGGTCCTGGTGACCAATGAGTCGTTTCCCATGACCAGCGTTGAGCAGGTCGCAGCCGAGTTGCAGATCCCGCTGACAGCCCTGGCTGAGGCCCTGGCCGAGTACCGAGCTGGTGCTCTGTCGGTCGACGCCGATGGGGCGAAGAGAACCCTGCTCGACCGGCTGGTGGGGCCGGCCCAGGTCAAGGTCGGGCATCGGACCGGGATGCCGGAAGAGGTCACAACGGCCCGTCTCCGTGAATGGCTGAAACGCCGTCACCGACTCCGCATCCGGGTCAACCCGCAGGGGGTCGTCATCGGTGTGCGCCGTCGGGGAGCGGTACCGTTGGCTGTCCGCCGGGTCCGTTCGGCCACCGGGCGGGCCGGGCTCTCAGGGGTGCGAGAGGTGCGTGGGGCCGTGGTGGCGGTCGAAGAGGGCCACACCGCATTCTGTGTAGTGGCCGACGTCAGTGATGTGAGAGCCCGATCGGTGATCGTTGGCTCCGCCATGGCCCTGGGAGGGGTGGCCGTCGTCTCAACCGCGGCCGTTGTCACCGCCCCCGTAACCCTGGTCGGGGTCCCTGTCGTCGTCGGGGCGGGCTGGGCCACATCTCGGCTCAGCCACCGTCATCGGTTGAAGCGGGTCACCGAGGAAGTCGAGATGACGGCCGACGAGATCGCGGCTGGCGCTGAGCCCCCGAACCTGGTCAGCGAGATCGGGTCCCGGCTCGGAAGCCCTCGTCTCCGCAGCTAGGACCAGTGCTTCACCCGGGCCCCGGCGCACACCCGCAGCCGGCAGCCAGCTGAGGCCGACCAAAGGCCTAGTCTGCAGCTTCGTCGGCCCCACTAGCCCCACTAGCCCCACTTGCTTCGTCGGCCGCCTCGTCTTCGAGGTGGCGCAGGGTGCTGAGCTCGGAGTTGTCTCCCCGGAACTCGCCGAAGATAGTCCACGCCACG
>JAAETV010000443.1 GCA_024227975.1 Actinomycetes bacterium | reverse complement strand
TGATGATCTCGTCGATGATGTCGAGGGCCCGCAGCAGACCCTCGAGGATGTGGGCTCGGGCCTTGGCCCGCCTCAACCGATCCTCGGTCCGACGCCGAACCACCTCGCGCTGATGCTCGACGTAGACCACCAACGCGTCACGCAAGTTCAGGGTCCGAGGCACCTGAGCCCCGTCTACCAGGGCAACCATGTTCACGCTGAACGTGGTCTGCATTGGCGTGTACTTGTACAGATTGTTCAAGATCACCAGAGCGGTGGCATCGCGCTTCAGCTCGAACACAAGCCGGGTCTTGCCCTTGGCTGACTCATTGCGGATCTCTCGAAGGCCGGTGATGTCGCCCCGTTCGACCAGCTCAGCTGTCTTGCGGGCGATCTGATCGACGGAGGTCTGATACGGCACCTCGGTCACCACGATCTGATCGTTGGTCCGACCCTCGACGATCTCAGCCACCGCCCTCATCCGGATCGACCCCCGTCCTGTTCGGTAGGCGTCGCGGATACCGACCCGCCCCAGGATCTGAGCTCGTGTCGGGAAGTCGGGGCCCTTGATGAACTCCATCAGGTCATCAGGTGTGGCCTCGGGATTGTCGATCAGGTGGATGGTGGCGTCGATTGTCTCCCGCAGATTGTGGGGCGGGATGTTGGTCGCCATACCAACCGCAATCCCCTGGCTGCCATTGACCAGCAGGTTGGGGAACCGGGCCGGCAAAACCGTCGGCTCCTCGTGCTTTCCGTCGAAGTTCTCCCTGAAGTCGACGGTGTCCTCGTCGATGTCGGCCAGCAGACGCATGGCCAGCGGAGTCAGGCGGCACTCGGTGTAGCGGTAGGCGGCGGGAGGATCATCGGGCGAGCCGAAATTGCCGTGCGGATCGATCAGGGTGTGACGAAGCGAGAAGGTCTGACCCATCCGAACCAGAGCATCGTAAATGGCCGAGTCACCATGTGGATGGAAGCGGCCGATTACGTCACCGACGACGGTTGCACACTTGACATGGCTGCGGTCGGGCCGGTGGCCAGCATCGAACATCGACCACAAGATCCGACGGTGAACTGGCTTGAGACCATCTCGAGCATCGGGCAGAGCCCGCGACACGATGACCGACATGGCGTACTCGAGGAACGAGTCTTCCATCTCGCTCTGGATCTCGATCGGCTCGATATTGTCGATCGGTTCCTGCGATTCATCCGTTGGTGGGGTATCAGTCATGTTG
>JAAETV010000442.1 GCA_024227975.1 Actinomycetes bacterium | reverse complement strand
CTTCATGGCCAACGACGATGGCTGGCTGATCATCGACCCCCTGACCAATGAGCCGGCGGCGGCAGCCGCCCTGGCGCTGGCCAACCAGACCCTGGGGGCCCGGCCGGTGAACTCGATCATCTACACCCATTCCCATGTCGACCACTTCGGCGGGGTCATGGGGGTGACCACTCAGGATGCCGTCGACGCCGGTGATGTTCGAATCATCGCCCCCGAAGGCTTCCTGCGCGAGGTGGTCAACGAGTTCGTGATCGCCGGGCCCATCATGGGGCGACGAGCCGCCTACCAGTTCGGTCCCCTGGTGCCTCCTGGACCGTTGGGCCATGTCGATTGTGGCCTGGGGTCAGCCATCGGCTTGGCCCGTTCTGATCTCATCGCCCCTACCGAGGAGATATCCGAAACCGGAACCGAGCTTGATCTGGGCGGGATCCGGGTCGTGTTCCAGAACACGCCCGATGCCGAGGCACCGGCGGAGATGAACTTCTTCTTCCCCGATCATGGGTCAGGACAGGGTCTGCTTTGCATGGCTGAGAACTGCACCCACACCATGCACAACCTGTACCCGATCCGCGGTGCCCAGACCCGTGACGCCCTGGCCTGGTCGAAATACATCCACGAAGCCATGCTGTTGTGGGGCGACCACACCGACACCATGTTCGCCAGTCACCATTGGCCCCGATTCGGTCGTGACGATGTGAAGGCATTCCTGGCCATGCAGCGTGACGTCTACCGGTGGCTCCACGACCAGACCGTCAGGCTGGCCAACAAGGGCTATGTACCAACCGAGATAGCGGCCGAGCTCGAGCAACCGGCAACCTTCGATCAGTCCCATGTCAGGGGCTACTACGGGACGGTCTCCCACAACGCCAAGTCGGTCTACAACCGGTACCTGGGTTGGTATGACGGCAACCCAGCCCATCTTGATCCCCTCCCACCCGTCGACGCCGGCCGGCGCTATGTGGAGTTCATGGGCGGGGCCGACGAGGTCTTGGATCGGGCCCAGCGGTCTTTTGACGAGGGGGACTACCGCTGGGTGGCGGAAGTGGTGAACCATCTGGTGTTCGCTGATCCTGAGAACCAGCGGGCCCGTCAGCTCCAAGCCCGAGCCCTGGAACAGCTCGGATACCAGGCCGAGTCGGCGACCTGGCGAAACGCCTACCTGATGGGAGCCCAGGAGCTGAGATTGGGGTCACCGACGAAGGTCCGGATCCCCACCCGGGACATGTCGAGCGCCATGACGGCGGAACAGATCTTCGACACCATCGGGGTCCGTTTCGACCCCTCCACCTTCGCCCCTGAGTCAGCGACGTTCAATATGCACCTCACCGACGTCGACGAGGACCATGTGCTCGGTGTCTGCCGGTCGGCCATTCACCACACCGGTGACCAACAGGCCGATGGGGCGGACGTTTCGGTGAGGCTCACTCGGCGGCTCCTCTTCGAATCGATCGGCGCCCCCGGCGCCTTCGACGCTGAAGGGGTTGAGATCGAGATCACGGGAGATCGTCAGCTGTTCATCGACTTCATGGCTGGCTTGGACGTGTTCTTCCCTCCCCCCATCATCGAGCCCTGAGTGGCTGTTCTCGACCCCTGCCGACCAGAGCGGGCGGCAACGGGAACGTAGAGTTCGGAGATGTCATGGCGATGGGTGCTGGCAGTGGGGCTGATGGTGCTCAGTGCCTGT
>JAAETV010000441.1 GCA_024227975.1 Actinomycetes bacterium | reverse complement strand
CCAACGGCGATGACATCAACCTGTTCGTCGACGAGACCAGAGCCAATGGGCTCGCCACCCTGCACACCTTGCGCCAGCAGGTGGCTCACGGTGACGACCGGCCGAACTATGCCCTGGCCGACTTCATCGCCCCCGATGGGAGCGGGATCGACGACTATGTCGGTGCCTTCACCGTGTCAACGGGCCATGGGGTCGAGACGTTGGCTGCCCGCTATGAGGCCGACAATGACGACTACCGGGCGATCATGGTCAAGGCCCTGGCCGACCGGCTGGCCGAGGCCTGCGCCGAGTATCTCCATCAGCGGGTTCGACGTGAGCTGTGGGGTTATGAGGGCGAGCAGTACACCAACGACGAGCTGATCAGGGAGCGCTATCAAGGAATCCGGCCGGCGCCCGGCTACCCGGCGTGCCCCGATCACACCGAGAAGCGGACAATCTTCGAACTGCTCGATACCGAAGCCAATATCGGAGTGGCGCTCACCGAATCCTGCGCCATGACCCCGGCCGCCTCCGTGTCTGGTCTCTATTTCGCCCACCCGGAGAGCCGCTATTTCGGTGTACGCCGCGTCGGCGACGATCAGGTGGCCGACTACGCCAACCGCAAGGGACTCGACATCGACGAAGTCCGCCGCTGGCTTGCCCCCGTCATCTCCGGCTGAGTTGTTGGCTGCCCCTGGGGGCCTCAACTGGGTCACACCATCGCAACGGCCTACGATCTCCGACGAGAGTGAAGTCGAGCAAGAGGACGCAACAGATGGACGGACGCACCCATCCCCAGGGCCATGACGCCATCGCCCAGGCCCTGACCGATCAGGGCATCGACACGATGTTCGGGGTACTGGGCGACGGCAACCTGTTCATCGCCGAGTCGATGATGCGCAACCACGGCCTCCACTATGTTGCCGCCACCCACGAAGCAAACGCTGTACTGATGGCCGAAGGGTGGGGCCGGGCCGCAGGCCGGCTCGGAGTCGCAACCGTTACCCACGGGCCCGGCCTGACCAACACGGTCACCGCGCTGGTTGAAGGGACCAGGAACCGGACCCCGATGCTGGTGGTAGCGGGCGACACCCCAGTTGCCGACGGTGACCACCTGCAAGATCTCGACCAGCACGCCATCGTGGTCTCGACGGGGGCCGGGTTCGAACTAATCCGCAGCCGCGACACCATCGCCGCCGATGTGGCAACGGCAATACGACGAGCCAACGTCGAGCGGCGACCCATCGTATTGAACGTCCCCCTCGACATCGAGTGGGAAACCGATGTGGTGCTGAAGCCGACCCCCAAGGTGAGCCCCATCCCTCAGGCCATCAGCCCCGATCCCGACGCTCTCGATGTGGCCGTCGGCATCCTGGCCACCGCCACCAGACCAATCGTG
>JAAETV010000440.1 GCA_024227975.1 Actinomycetes bacterium | reverse complement strand
TGTTGTCGATCAGGCCAGGAGTGCCTGTCTTCGGATGATCCTTTGGCATCGGGGGTGGGCATTATCGGACGGATCGTGAAGGATTGGGCCTAGGTACTTCTATGGCTCGGTGATCTCGGGTTCGTCGACCGCTGTTTCGCTCGGAACGTCGTCGGGGAGGCCTGTGGGTTGGGCTTGGCCCTCCGGCAGAGCTTCTGATTCGGTTTCGTCTTGCTCTATATCGGGTTCGGTCTGGCTTTCCAGGTAGTAGCCCGCAGGGGCTGGATCGAGGGCGAACCACAGCACGAGGTAGGCGAGCACGCCGGCACCGCCGAGCAACGTGAAGACCGCGAAGGCGACACGAACCAGGGTGGTGTGCATGTCGAAGTAGTGGCCGAGACCGCCACAAACACCGGCGATCATCGTGTCGTCGGTATCCCGGTACAGGGGTCGATGACGTCGGGGCATGGTCTTGCTGATCTCGTTGGTCATGGGTGTCCCTGTATCGGTTGATGTCTGCTGGCGTGGTTGGAGGTGAAGGCCGCTGGTCGTCCCGGTCGGCTGTGCTGTCTGTTTATGGGGCTTCGTCGAGGAGGCCGTCGTACAAGATTTCGCCGTCGACGATGACGACGAGCGTGGCCGTGTCCTCACCGAGGTTTTCTCCGGTGGACTCGATGCTGAGCCCGTCGGTCGTTGTACCGGTGCAGGTCACGTCGTTGGTGTCGCTGTCTCCGTCACAGTCGAGGTCGGCCTTTGGCTCCATCCCGTTGGCGTCCAGCACATCGGCTGACGCGCCGATGTATTCGGCAAACGAGATGACATCTTCAACCTCGTCGCCGCAGGCCGTGAGCCCGAGCCCGAACAATGAAGCCACCAACACGGTCACGGTCATGGGCCGAACCCAGATCGGTTGGCTGGCTACGGGGTGAAGATTCTGTTCGGTCATTGTCTCCTCCTCGGTAAACAACAGTTCAGCGACACCGCGGGGTGGGTCGGCTATTGGGATCGGATTGCTCTGGGGCCGCGCAACACCCGTCGGGGATGCCGATGACCGCCCAGAGTAGATCGAGCACGGCCTTCATGTACAGCCCTCACCGAGATCCCGACCAGGGGAAGCGGCAATCACTCGCCGCAGCACTCGGGGGTCTCGGTGAGCAACGATAGGGAAGCGGGCGAGCGTTCATCACTGACGCCGGCCTCGACGATGGTGCGCCGGTGTCCTCAGCCACCGGCAAAGGGTCGGCGGTCGCGGCTGTCCCCACAGCGCGGTCAGAGTTCTGCCGCGAGCCGTTCGAGGTAGGCGACGCTTGACATGGCGTCGGCGACCGGTCCCTCACCGGGTGCTGGATCTTCAGCTAGGGCGCAGTCTTGTTCGAGGACATACCAGCCTTGGTAGCCGTTGGCCTCTAGATGGCGGATCAGGCCGCCGATGTCGACGCTGCCCGCCCCGAGAGGTTGGAACATGCCGTCGATCACCGCTTGGCGGAACGGTAGCTCGCCGCTCCGGACCCGTTCGGCCATGGTGTCGTTGACGTCTTTGAGGTGGACGTGGTTGACACGGTCGCCGGCGAGCTTGGCGATGTCGAGGGGGTCGCATCCTGCGAGGAACAGGTGACCGGTGTCGACACAGAGTCCGACCTCGCAACAGCCGAGCATCCGCTCCACGTGGGCTTCGCTGGCGATCGCCATGCCCCAGTGGGGGTGAATGGCTGTCGACAGGCCATGGTCCTCAGCGTTGTTCATGACCTTCTTGAGGTTGGCGATGAAGATATCCCATTCGTCCTGGCTCATTTCGATCTCGGTGTCGTAACCGTCGAAGTGTGAGTCCGGGCCAAGAATGATGAACTCGGACCCGGTCTTGGCCAGCTGGCTGTTGGCACGGTCGACATAGGCCAGTTGCTCGTCGATTCCTCGATCGCGGTAAAGCACCGCAGGTACGAACCCACCTACTACCTGTAGGTCGAATCCTTTGACA
>JAAETV010000439.1 GCA_024227975.1 Actinomycetes bacterium | reverse complement strand
GGCTGGTCAGTCGTTGAGTGTGGCTGCTATCAGGTCGGCGACTGCTAATGGTGTTGGTTCGATGCCTGGGTTCTCTTCCAGTCTGACTGGGGCTGAGATTGATGCTGTTGCTAGTTATGTGGCCGGCCTTGGAACGGGATCCGGTACAACCACCACTAGCCCTCCTGGCCCTATCGGTCCGGCTGGGAACTACACGGTCTTGTGCGCCTCGTGCCACGGGGTCGACGGTCGAGGGACCAGCTTCGGACCTGACATCCTCGGTGAGAGCGCTGAAGAGATCACCCGGTATGTCCGCCAGGGCGAGGACACCATGCCCGCTTTCGGTCAAGATGTGCTGAGCGATCAGGAGCTCCAGGAGCTGATCACCTACATCGGAAGCCTTGGTGGAGGCGGCGACGACGGTACCACCGACCCACCCGGTCAAGGACAATCGGGGGCCAGTATCTATGCCTCGTATTGTGCCGGCTGTCACGGCTCGAGTGGCCAGGGCGGCTCGGGGCCGGCATTGGCCGACCGGGTGCTCGGTCAGGACGCCATCAGGTCCGCCATCGCCAATGGTGTCGGTTCCATGCCTGGCTTCTCTGCCAGTCTGACCGCGGCCGAGATCGATGCTGTCACCAGCTACGTCGTCGGCCTGGGAACAGGGTCCGGTACAACCACCACCACGACCGGTACGACCGGTACGACGAGTCCCACCGGTTCGACTGCTACGACGAGTCCCACCGGTTCGACCGGTACCACCATCGGCCAGGGCCCATCTGGGGCCAGCGTCTACGCGTCATACTGTGCCGGCTGTCACGGCTCGGCCGGTCAGGGTGGCATCGGACCGGCACTGGTCGGCCACTCCCTCAGCGAGGCCGCCATCAGGTCGGCCACCGCCAATGGTGTCGGTTCCATGCCTGGCTTCTCTTCCAGTCTGACCGCGGC
>JAAETV010000438.1 GCA_024227975.1 Actinomycetes bacterium | reverse complement strand
CTTGGCTACATCCGGAGTGGCACATCGATGACGAGGAGGTCTAGGGCGGCGACCAGGAGGCGTCGGGTGAGGGCGACGAGGGCCAGCCATGATCGCTGGGTGGCCGGGTCGTTGGCGGAGAGGATGTGGCAGGCGTCGTAGAACTGGTTGAACACACCCGACAACTCGTAGGCGTACTCGGCGATGGTGTTGGGAGTGTGGGCTTGCAGAGAGCGCTCCACGACCTCGGGCCATTGGAGGAGGGTGAGCGCGAGTAGCCGTTCCTTCTCATGAGTCGCCACGGTGAATGGACCGGGCTCGATGCCTTCAGCCGAAAGGCGAGCGAGGATCGAGCTCGTCCGCACCACCACATATAGAAGGTAGGGGCCGGTGCGACCCTGCAACATGGTGAAGCGTTCGAGATCGAAGCGGTAGTTGGTCGTCCGATGGTTCGACAGCTCCCCGTACTTGAGGGCAGCCAACCCGACGAGCCGGGCGATCTCCTGGCGCTCGGTGGCCGAGAAGTCGGTGGCCAAGTCGTTCTCGTCAAGCCGGCGGGCCGCGAGCTCGACTACTTCGTCAACGAGGTGAGCTAGCCGGGGTAGGTCGCCGTTGCGAGTCCTGAAGGGTCTGCCATCGGGCCCGTCGACAGTACCGAAGCCGGCATGGGACAGGGTGACGTCCGCACTGGCGACACCGGCGAGGCGAGCAGCTCGGAACAGTTGAGTGAAGTGGAGTGACTGGCGAAGATCGACGACATAGACGATCTCGTCGGCTCCGAGATCGTCGACCCGTTGGGCAAGGGTGGCCAGATCGGTGGTTGCATAGGTGGCGCCGCCACGAGAATTCAACAGCATCAAGGGAGGGATGTCGACGGTGTCGTCGTCCTCGGTCACACGGATCACGAGGGCACCGTCGCTCTCAACGGCGACGCCACTCGCTCGTAGCTCCTCGGCCAGGGGCTTCACTCGGTCACCAACCGAGGCCTCACCGAGCCATAGTTCGAACCGCACCCCCAGTCGGTCGAAGGTCGAGCGAAACGCATCGACCGACACCGACCGGAAGTGAGCCCACAGTGCCCTGTAGCCAGCGTGACCTTCCTGAAGGGCAACTGTGGCGGCGTGAGCCCGCGACCGGAAGTCGGTGTCTTCGTTGAACCGTTGGGAGGCCTTGGGGTACAGCTCCTGAAGGTCCTCGATGTCGAGCGGTGACTCGGTGGGGAACTCGGCGTCACCCTCGGCCGTGGAGTTCGAGTCGAAATAGGGCCAATGGGGATGGCACTCCTCCAGGGCGGCGATGAGCTGACCCATCGGGAGACCCCAATCGCCGAGATGGACATCGCCCTTGACGTCATGACCGACGGCGGAATAGATCCGCTTCAGGCTCTCCCCGATGAGGGATGGTCGCAGGTGGCCGACGTGCAGGTCTTTGGCCACATTGGGACCGGCATAGTCCACGATGACTGACCGCGGGTTTGTCACCAGGTGGAGTCCGAGCCGGTCGTCGGAGGAGGTACGGGTGAGGGTGTTGGCCAGATGCGCATCGGTGACGGACAGGTTGACGAAACCAGGGCCTGCGACCTCGACCGCGGCGACTCGGGGATCCTCTCCGATAGCGACGGCGATGTCGGAGGCGATGTCACGGGGCGGCCGCCGACCGGCTTTGGCCGCAGCAAGGGCGCCGTTGCACTGGAACTGAGCCAGGTCGGGCCGTTGCGACACAACCACGGTGCCGTAGCCACGGTCAAGGCCAAGGTCGGCGAAGGCCTCCCCGACCAGGTCCGTCAGCTCGCCGATCATGGACATGGCGCGAGCCTAGTGATGACGGTTTCGGGCCTGCAGGGAGTTTCTCCGCGGTTGGTACTGGGCCACGCCTGCGACCTGACTGGGGATCACCTAGCTGTTCAAGGTGACGATCACGGCTCGGTCGCTCGTGTGCTGGTTCCGGCCGAACAGGCTGCTCACCTTGGCGAATACCGTGAACAGCGTGAGCTGATAGCCGTACTTGGCCTTGATCCCTGCTCTGACCCGATCGAAATCGGCACCCTCGACCACTGCGGCAGTCCCTTCCACCGCTTCGGTACCCGCCTTGATCTTGCCCCGACCATCGCTCGGCTGGAGTTGCACCCGGTGGTCGTTGGCCAGTCGTTTGACCTTCCAACTGGTCGATGGTGTCGTGAATCCCAGGGTGCCGTCGTCGAGATCGGCTATCCATACCGGCGTGGCCTTGGCTGTGCCGTCCTTGCGGTAGGTGGTGAACGCGACATATTTCTCTGATCCGATTGCCATGCGCTCGACCATACTCACGGCGATCGGTCCTTGTGACTGGATCTCCGTAGAGCCTCCGGTGGGTGAAGAG
>JAAETV010000437.1 GCA_024227975.1 Actinomycetes bacterium | reverse complement strand
CTGACCGCCGGCACCTGGCAACACGAATGCGACCACCTCGACGGGGTCCTCTTCATCGACAAGGTCGATGACCCGACAACGCTGGCCACCTGGGCCGAGTTCGAGGCCCACCAGCGAGACGAGTTCATCGAGCGAATCACCCGGTTCGTGGACCGGGTCGGATCGTGAGCTCGGCTGTCTACTGGTGCGAGCGCGCCCTGGTCGACGGCATCATCGACGAAGGTGTCGTGGTGACGATCGAGAATGGTCGCTTCGGCTCGGTCCACGGCGGGGTGTCAGCGCCCCCAGACGGCTCGATCCGACTCCGGGGGGTCACCATCCCCGGTCTGGCCAACGCCCATAGCCACGCCTTCCATCGAGCCCTCCGGTCGAGGACCCAGAGCGGAGGAGGGACGTTCTGGACCTGGCGCCAGCTGATGTTCAGTGCCGCTCAACGCCTTGATCCCGACCTCTACCACCGCCTGGCCCGGGCGACGTTGGCTGAGATGGCCTTGGCCGGGATCACAGTCGTCGGTGAGTTCCACTACCTCCACCACCAACCCGACGGCACCCCATACGCCGAGGCCAACGCCATGGGCTCGGCCCTCCTCGCCGCGGCCTCCGAGGCCGGGATGCGGATGACCCTCCTCGACACCCTCTATCTATACGGTGGCCTCGACACCACCGGCTATCGGCCTGTCGAGGGAGTCCAGGCACGCTACGCCGACCAAACCGCCGACACCTGGGCCAATCGTGTCAATGAATTGGAGGCGGGGCCCGGCCAGCAGATCGGAGCCGCCATCCACTCGGTGCGAGCCGTCGACCCGGGGTCGATGAGGGCCGTCGTCGATTGGGCCGATCAGAGATCAGCCCCGATCCACGCCCACGTGTCGGAGCAGCCAGCCGAGAACGAGCAATGTGTTGGCTACCACCGCACCACACCAACCGGTGTCCTCGACGAGGTCGGCGCTCTCGGTCCTCGCTTCAGCGCGGTTCACGCCACCCACCTGAGCGACGGCGACGTCCAGGCGATGGCCGCCAGTGGGGGCGGTGTCTGCGTGTGCCCAACCACCGAACGCGATCTTGGAGACGGTATCGGACCGACCGCTCAGCTGGCGGCCGCAGGGGTGGACGTGAGCCTGGGGAGCGACTCCCATGCCGTCATCGATCTGCTGGAGGAGGCCCGGGGCCTGGAGCTCGACGAGCGCCTTCGCTCCGGGGAGCGTGGCGTCCACTCCCCCACCGAGTTGTTGTCGATGGCAACCGTGCATGGCCACGCCGCCCTGGGTTGGGCCGATGCTGGAAGGATCGCCCCCGGGTGCCGGGCTGACCTGGTCACCATCAGGTTGGACTCGGTCCGCACCGCGGGCACGACCACCGACACCGCAGCCGAAGCTGTCGTCTTCGCCGCATCGGCTGCTGATGTATCGAACGTCATCGTCGACGGCCGATCGATCGTGGTCGACGGCAAGCATGTCAGTATCGATGTCGCTACCGAGCTCCACGCCTCCATCGTCGACCTCATGGACGAATGACCATGCCTCCCCCTCCGACCCCTTCGTCGCTGGTGATCGACAACATCACCTCGCTCGTCACCAACGACCCTGCGCTGGGACGAGGGTCGCTGGGCATCATCGAGGACGCCTCGGTCGTGATCACCGACGGCATCGTCGAAGCGGTTGGTCCGGCCGGGGCGATCGCTGACCACCGACTCGATGCCGACGGGGCCTGCGTCCTGCCCGGCTTCGTCGA
The DNA here is from genome assembly GCA_024227975.1 of Actinomycetes bacterium. Next base: position 18,275 of record JAAETV010000437.1, on the reverse strand, counting down.
CTCACACACCCACCTGGTCTTTGCCGGCGACCGGGCTCAGGAGTTCACCGCTCGCATGGCGGGCCAACCCTATGACGGTGGGGGTATCCGCCTCACCACCGATGCCACCCGCTCGACGTCGAGCGGCGACCTCCACCATCTGGTCGAGCGGCGCCTACTCGAGGCCCACCATGCCGGCACGACCACGATCGAGATCAAGTCGGGCTATGGGCTCAATGTGGCCGACGAGGTCCGCTCCCTCGATATCGCCGGTAGCTACACCTCCGAGACGACCTTCCTCGGCGCCCACCTCCTACCGGCCGAGTTCGAAGGGCGACCCGATGACTACATCGATCTGGTCTGTGGGGACATGCTCAGCGCCACCGCCCCCAAGGCCAAGTGGATCGACGCCTTCTGCGAGACCGGAGCCTTCGATGCCGACCAGTGCCGGGCCGTTCTCGAAGCCGGCCGAGCAGCCGGGCTCGGCCTCCGGTTGCATGGCAACCAGCTCGGCCATGGCCCCGGGGTCCAGCTGGCGGTCGAGTGCGGTTGTACCTCGGTCGACCATTGCACCTACCTCAGCGACGACGACATCGAGGCCCTGGCCGCCAGCACCACCGTCGCCACCTTCCTCCCGGCCACAGACTTCTCGACCCGCCAGCCCTACCCCGATGGTCGTCGGGTGATCGACGCCGGGGCGACCATTGCCATTGCGTCGAACTGCAACCCCGGCTCCAGCTACACGACCTCGATCTCGTTCTGTATCGCCCTGGCGGTGAGGGATATGGGGCTGACCATCGACGAGGCCGTCCAGGCCGTGACCGTTGGTGGGGCGGCGGCGCTCCGGCGCGACGATGTCGGCCGCCTCACCCCTGGCTCAGCCGGTCACGCCGTCGTCCTCGACGCCCCCTCCCATCACCACCTGGCCTACCGCCCAGGGGTGCCCCTCGTGAGCCATACCATCGGCCCCCTCGGAGGCCGCTGACGGCGCACTCCAGCATCAAGCGCCACCCCGTCGACGATCCCCCGATACAGCCGGCGATTGCCCCCACCCCTCGAGGCGCGAGAGACTCGGAGGTATATGACTGACCTCACATCAATCGGACCCGACCTGCTAGAGGCCTCGAAGGACCTGCAGGATGCGACCATCGAGTTGCGTCGAGCGATCCACGCTGAACCTGAGATCGGCCTCCAGCTTCCCGTCACCCAAGCGGCGGTGATCGAAGCCCTGACCGGTCTCGGTCTCGACGTGAAGCTCGGCGAATCAACGACCTCGGTGGTGGCAGATCTCGACAGTGGGAAGCCCGGCCCAACCGTGCTACTGAGGGGCGACATGGACGCTTTACCCTTGACCGAGGACTATGTCAGCGACTACAAGTCCCGGCGCCCGGATGCTATGCATGCCTGCGGTCACGACGCCCACGTTGCCATGCTGGCCAGCGCCGCTCGCTTGCTCAGCGAGAACAAGGACCAGCTGACGGGCAAGGTTCGTTTCATGTTCCAGCCTGGTGAAGAGGGCTACCACGGTGCCCAGTACATGATCGAAGAGGGCGTACTCGAAGGTGTCGACCGAGCGTTTGCGATCCATGTGGTGACGAACATGCCCAATGGCTTGATCGCAACCAAGGGCGGGCCGGTGCTAGCCAGCGCCGACACGTTCGAGATAACGGTCAATGGTCGGGGTGGGCATGCTTCGGCCCCCCATCAGTGCATCGATCCGATCCCGGCCGCCGCCGCCATGGTCGGCGGGCTGCACAACATCGTCAGCAGGAACCTCGATCCGATGGACTCGGCGGTGCTCACAGTTGGCCATATCGAGGCAGGAACGACCAACAACATCATTCCCGCTTCTGCCTATCTCGAGGGAACGATCCGTACCTTCGACGAAGATGTGCGACGCAAGGTCCATGATCATGTTCACCAGATCGCCTCCGGTACGGCGGCATCGCATGGCTGCACCTGCTCGTCGGAGATCACGCGGGGGTACCCCGTGACCTCAAATGACGATGGCCAAGCCCAGCTAACCGGGGAGGTCGCTACCGCGCTGCTTGGCAAGGAATGGTTCCAGATGGCGAAAGATCCAGCCTTCGCCGCTGAGGACTTCAGCTATGTCTTGAATGAGGTGCCGGGGGCAATGGCCATGCTCGGCGTGTGCCCCGACGATGTAGCCCCAAACGAGGCCGAGCCGAACCACTCCAACCTGATGAGGGTCAACGAGTCAGCCCTGGCCCACGGAGTCGGCCTCTACGCCGCCATGGCTCTGGTTGGCTGAGGTTCGGCTAGTGTCGCCGGCGATGTCCAGATCACTGCTCGCACCCCCACTGCCATCGACGCTCGACACCTCAGGACCGCTTTTCGTCAAGAACCGTGACGACATGATCGAGCAGCTCGCCGTCATCGAGCAGCTGCTCGACGAGGCCGAGGCCGGGGGTGGTCCGGATCGCATGGCTCGCCTTCGGTCCCGGGGCAAGCTGCCGATCCGTGAGCGCATCGCCAATGCCATCGACCCCGACAGCCCGTTCCTGGAGATCAGCCCCCTCGCCGCCTACGACTCCGACTACAACATCGGTGGTGGGATGGTGGTTGGCATTGGGGTCATCGCCGGAGTCGAGTGCGTCATCCTAGGCAACGATCCGTCGGTCCTCGGCGGTGCCCTGACCCCATACGCGGCCAAGAAGTGGATGCGGGCGCTGGAGATCTCACGCGACAACAGGCTGCCCTACGTGAGCTTCGTCGAATCGGCCGGAGCCGACCTTCGGGTCGAGACCGGCTCGGGCGGTCGCCGGGTCGAGACCACCCACTTCGCCGAGACCGGTCGCTTCTTCTACGAGATGATCGAGCTGTCAAAGCTCGACATCCCGACGGTGTGCGTCGTCTTCGGCTCATCAACCGCCGGAGGTGCATACCAGCCCGGCATGTCCGACTACACCATCGTCGTCCGGGAGCAGTCGAAGATGTTCCTGGCCGGCCCACCCCTGGTGAAGATGGCGATTGGCGAGGTCAGCGATGATGAGACACTGGGTGGTGCTCAGATGCACGCCGAGATCTCAGGATCGGGCGACTACCTCGCCGAGGACGAGATGGATGCCATTCGCATGTGCCGTGAGGTGGTCTCCCATCTGAACTGGCGCAAGGCTGGCCCCGACCCGAAGTTCTCGGTCGAGGAACCACGCCACGATCCCGAGGAGCTGTTGGGCCTGGTCAGCCGAGACCTGCGCCAGCCCGTCGATGTACGCGATGTCATCGCCCGGCTCACCGATGGGTCACGGTTCGAGGAGTTCAAGCCCCGCTGGGGTCCGACCATGATCTGCGGCTGGGCCTCCGTGCACGGCTACCCAGTTGGGATACTCGGCAACAACGGGGTCATCTATCCCGACTCGGCCCAGAAGGGGGCACACTTCATCCAGCTCTGCAACCAGGTCGACGTACCACTCCTCTTCCTCCAGAACATCACCGGCTTCATGGTTGGCAAGGATTTCGAGGCCGACGGGATCATCAAGACGGGCTCCCAGATGATCAACGCCGTCGCCAACTCGACCGTGCCCCACCTCACCGTCATCATCGGATCGTCATACGGTGCCGGCACCTACGGAATGTCGGGTCGGGCCTACGGCAACCGCTTCACGTTCCTGTGGCCAACGGCCAAGATCGCAGTGATGGGACCGAAACAGATCGCCGGGGTCATGTCCCAGGTCAGGAGGGCCCAGGCGGCCCGCGCCGGCCAACCCTTCGACGAGGACGAGGATGCCGCCGTGGTGGAGGCCGTCGAGCAGATCCAGGAGGCAGGATCGCTCGCCCTTCGAGCAACCGGCGCCATCTCCGATGATGGTGTGGTCGACCCTCGCGACACCCGCAATGTGTTGGGCATGTGCCTCTCGATCGTTCGCAACCGTCCCATCGAGGGCGCCGACGGCTATGGGGTGTTCCGGCTATGAACCGCTTCCACACTATCCTGGTTGCCAATCGGGGCGAGATCACCAGACGAGTGTTCCGTTCCGCTCGACTCATGGGCCTGCGAACCGTGGCCGTGTTCGTGGATGCCGACACATCGGCCATGTATGTGGAGGAAGCCGATGAGGCAGTCCGCATCGACAGCTACCTCAACGGCGATGCCATCATTGGCGCTGCTGGGGCCACCGGGGCCGGAGCCATTCATCCCGGCTACGGATTCCTGGCCGAAAACGCCGAGTTCGCCAACGCCGTCGAGACGGCCGGAATCACCTGGATCGGCCCGTCGGCCGAAGCCATAGGGGCCATGGGCGACAAGATCGCAGCCAAACGGCTTGCCATCGAGGCCAACGTCCCTGTCCTTCCGTCGACCGCCGATCCTGATGAGTTCGCCGGCCTCGGGTTCCCGATCCTGATCAAGGCCGCAGCGGGCGGTGGGGGAAAGGGCATGCGCCTGGTGGAGTCGCCCGAGGAGCTGGAGGGGGCCATCCCGGCGGCCAAACGAGAGGCCCTCAGCGGGTTCGGTGACGATCGCATCTTCGCTGAGCGCTACCTGGCTCGTAGCCGCCACATCGAGATCCAGATCCTCGGGGATGGTCACGGTGGCCTCGTCCACCTCGGTGAGCGGGAGTGCAGTATCCAGCGACGCCACCAGAAGGTCATCGAGGAATCGCCGTCACCGTTCATCGACGAGAACCTGCGGGCCGACATGGGCGCCGCTGCCCTACGTCTGGCCGCGGCTATCGGCTACCAATCGGCGGGGACAGTGGAGTTCCTGGTCGACGATGAGCAGCGTGATTTCTATTTCCTCGAGGTGAATACACGACTACAGGTAGAGCACCCGGTAACCGAAGCGGTGACGGGGATCGATCTCGTTCGGGAGCAAATTCGAGTGGCCATGGGCGAACCGCTCGGCTACACCCAGGATGACCTGAACCTCACCGGCCACGCGATCGAGGCTCGGCTCTACGCCGAGGACCCTTCCAATGACTTCCTGCCGGCAACCGGCACCCTGGAGGCATTCGCACCAGCCCCTGAGCCAAGCGTCCGCTGGGACACCGGGGTCCGAGCCGGATCGACCATCGGAATCGAGTTCGATCCGATGATCGCCAAGGTCATCGCCAGTGGTCCGACCCGGCCCGAGGCGGCGAGTGCGCTCGCCTTGGCCCTGGAGCGCCTCCACATCGGCGGCGTTGTGACCAACCGTGACTTCCTCGCGACCGTGCTGCGGAGTCTTGAGTTCCTCGCCGGCGAGACCACGACGGACTTCATCGAGCGGGTCAAGCCCGCCGGCAAACGCCAGCCCGGCGATGACGAATTGTTCCGCCTCGCCGTTGGGGGGGCGATGTTCGTGCAGGCGGTCAACCGCGACGAGACCGACATGCTGGCCATGATGCCGAGTGGATTCAGGATCGGTCGACTTCCGGCCGAACGACTCGAGCTAGCTCTCGATGGACGGGCCTTCGTCGTCCACTACCGGTCCCGCCGCGATGGTGTGTTCGTGCTCGGGCCTGACGGCGACCAGGGTGAGGCCCGCATCCATTCCTGGTCGAACGATCGCATCGACGTCGAGATCGATGGTCGTCGGCGGACCTTGGGAGCGACATGGGCCGGTGACCGCCTCCACCTGACCGGCCCGAGTGGGGCCGTGAGCTTCGAGCTGACACCGCGGTTCTCGGTGCCTGAGCTCGAGCTACCGGGCGGGGCGGTGGCAGCCCCGATGCCGGGCAAGGTCATCGAGATCAGCGTGGCCATCGGTGACACCGTCGAACCGGGCCAGGTCGTGGTCGTACTGGAAGCAATGAAGATGGAGAACCACCTTCGAACCACTGAGGCCGGTGTCGTGAGCGAAATCCGCGTCGCCGTCGGCGAACAGGTCGAGAAGGACGTCCTGCTCCTGGTGGTCGAATCAGAAGAATCCGACGACGGCGATACCAACTAGATCGAACGTTGGCTCGGCGCCGAATGGCGCTCCTTCACCTACTCAGCGCCGCCGATGATCTCTGACCAGCCCCGGCTGGCGGGGGTGGGGGTAGGGATGATGCACGTCATGGGTGACGTGCTCGACCTCGGCCAGCCGTCGATGGAACTGGCGGTAGAGGGCAACCTGTTCGTCTTCGGCTGCGTAGTTGAGCCCAGCGGCCCGCTCCTCAAGGGTGCGGCGAGACGGTGGCCGGTTTGCCAGGTACCACTGCACGACCTCTGGTATGGCCTCGAGCGCTGGCACCAGATCCCGGTAGCCCAGCTCAGCCCGGATGGCGTGGAGGTCGAGTAGTTGGTGGACAGGGGCGCTCTGGAGCGGAAGGAAGTCGCGGGTCGAGAAGGCCACTTCGGCCGGCACCCCAATGACCTCCATCCTGTGGTCCATGGCATCACAGATGACGCTCACCCACTGGCTGAGCGTGAGCTGTTGCTCGTCGCCACAGTTGTAGGTGCGTCCGGCTGAGCGGTCGGGGTGATCAACGGCGAGGAGCACGGCATGAGCCACATTGGGGGCATAGCCACGGGTGACTACGGCCATCCCACCGTCGGGGAGCACGATGTGCTGGCGACCATCGAGGGCTCGTTCCATCACCGCCCACACCGAGGCCCCAAGCTGGCCAGTGCCATAGACCACGGGATAGCGGAACATGGTGGCGTTGTAGTGCCCCTGGCTGTGAGTGTCGAAGACTGCGTCCTCGGTGAGCCTGATCAGGTAGCCGAAGCGGAACTCCTCCTCGCTCTCGACTCGGGGCGCGTCCTCGGGGGTGGGGATGATCATGCCTGGTGGATCGAGGGCATCGGTGGCGAACATGCCGCGATAGCAGGGCGGTCCTCCGATGGCGATGAACCGTGGGGTTCGCCCCACCATCTCCTCCGCGATGTAGCGGATCCGTCCGTAGGTGGCGATCACCAGGTCGAAGGACCGATCCCCCAGCGTTTCGGCCAATGTCTCACGGAAGTGGGGGTCACCGATGATGCGCTCGACGGAGCTGGGGATGAGGGGTGAGTCGTGGGTACCACGGTGCATCATCGTGACGTCATAGCCCCGCTCGATCAGGCCATTGATGAGGTGCGGACCAGTAGGACCGCTACCACCGATGATCAGAGCCCTGGCCGATGCCACCGCCATGTATGACATTCCCTTCGCTCGGGCCGGCCTGAGGAGGGCCAGACCACCTGGATTCTTGAGGTGCTCCGTCTGCAACCCGTAGGGTTGCCGCACACCTAGTGTTGGAGCGTAGTCAGCTCAGGAGGTTCAGTCATGATGACGAGCAGTTCGGAACCCACCGAGAGGAGGGGGGTCGAGCGCCTGAACGAGATGGCATTCGGGTTCAAGAAGACGGGCGCCCTGCTGGCGGCCATCGATCTGGGCCTCTTCACCGCAATAGCGCAGGGAGCTGACACCACCGACGAGGTAGCGGCCGCCGTTGGCATCGACTCCGAGACCGCCGATCGGTTGTTGATTGTTTGCTCGGCCCTCGATCTGGTCCGCACCACCGAGGGACGGATCGTGAACTGCGACGATGTCGAGCGATACCTCGTCAAAGACACACCCCGATACTTCGGGGACTACCTGCGCTACCAGCCCCGATCGGAGTACGACGACTGGAAGGACCTCACCTTCCATTTGCAGCCCAGCGACCGGCCCGTTCCCATCCCGATGTACCAGGCGCTGATGAGCGACCCCGACGAGGCTCGCCGATTCACGGTTGCTGGCTACAACGGCTCCATCGCCCTGGCCCACCGGTTGGCCAAGCAGTTCGATTTCTCCGGGTTCACCCGCTGGCTGGATCTCGGTGGCGGGTCTGGGTGCTATTCCATCGCAGCCTGTGAGAGGAATCCACAACTCACGTCGGTCATCATGGATTTTCCGAACGTGCTCACCATCACCCGAGAGTTCGTCGATCGGCACAACCTGAGCGACCGCATCTCCACCAAGCCGGGGAACTTCGTCAACGATGAGTATCCGGCGGGCTGTGACCTCGTCTCGTTCATCACCCCCTTACAGAGCTATATGCCAGACCAGGTCATGGGCCTGCTCACCAAAGCCGTCGACGCCTTGAATCCTGGTGGGACCCTGCTGGTGATGGACTACATGCTCAACGACGACAAGTCAGGTCCCCTCGATCCCGCCTTTCTCAACCTGCAGGGTGTCCGACACGGACACTTCACCGGGAGGGTGAATTCTGGGGATGAGTTCCGCCGCTACTTCGAGCACGCCGGCGCCATCGACGTCGACGTGTCATGGGTGCTGGACCACCAACTCGGCCTGGTCACGGGCCAGAAGCCTCTTTAGGTCCGGTCGGGAGGATCACACAACACCCTCGGCCCGCAGTTCGGCCAGCACGGATGGATCGACCCCGACTGAAGCGAGCACGTCAGCGGTGTCAGCCCCGATGGCCGGGGCCGCGCCCAGTGGCTCGTTTCTCGTCTCACCATCGATTCGGATCGGTGAGGAGGCTTGCGAGATGGTCTTGCCGTCGGCGCTGGTCTGGTCAACCACCATTGCCCTGGCTCGAAGCTGGCTGTCCTCGAAAGCCTCGTCGGGTGTAGCCACCAAGGTGATCTCGACATCAAGGGGGGCGAGTCGCTCGATCCACTCCGCCGCCGGCGCCGTCATGAACGTGTGGGTGAGGAACTCGGTGACCTCGGCCGCATGCTGTTGCCCGGCCCACACTTTGGCTTCGAGATCCGATCGCCCCAACTCCTCGAACAGGGCTCGACACGAGGTGGGTCGCCACGCGGCCAGCGCCAGATGACGACCATCGGCCGCCTCATAGATCCCATATATCGGAGAGGGGTCGAGCGCAGCAGGATCGGTCACGACCGGTCCACCCTCCTGCCGCTGCCCATGGGAGAGGGATAGAGCCGAGAAGATCGAGTCGAGCATGGCGATGTCGAGATGTACCCCATTGCCGCCGCGTCCCACCGCCCCCACCGCGGCACTGATGGCCAGCGTCGCGGTCAGACCGGACACAGCGTCGGATAGCCAGGCAGCCGGAGCCGTCGGCCGGGTGCCGGACGGGGTCAGCGCCGACAGCATTCCGCTGGAAGCGAGAAGGTTCAGGTCGAAAGCCGGTGCGCTCGAGCGAGGCCCGTTCTGCCCGAAGCCCGATAGTGAGCACAGAACCAGGTTGGGCCACCTGTCGTGCAGCTGGGACCAGCCCAATCCGATCCGATCAGCGACTCCCGGCCGATGGCTTTCGATCACCACGTCGGTCTGGTCGAGCAAACGGGCCAGGATCTCCTGGCCTCGTTCCGACCGCAAATCAAGGGTCATGGATTGCTTCCCACGGTTGAGCAACAGATCCTCGGCCGCGACCTGACCCCCAGCGCTAGCTGGACGCTCGACCCGGAGCACCGATGCCCCCATGTCGGCCAACAGGAACGTGCAGTACTTGCCCGGTGTCATCGTCCCCACGTCCAGGACCCGCACCCCGCTCATCAACAATGCCATGGTCTTGCATCGTAGGTCGCCGCCAAGCGACCTTCGCCCCTAGTCGTGTTGGGTCTTGCGCGGTATCAATCGAATCACGCCAGCCCCCGATCGTCAGCGATCTCTTGACCAGGCGGCATCCGATGCGATCGGCTTCACGCCCGGCTGCGGTTCGAGTCTCATGGCGGAGTCGCCGGCCGGCACCACTCTGGTTTCGTTGGGCCAGCGAGCCCCTTCAGGCCCTTGTTTCAGTCAGCCACTGCTCGACCCAGGGAGCCAGTACGTCCCCCAGGTCTGGCCTACCCAGCTCCTGAACCGTGTAGCGGGTGTGACGGGTCGGGTGGCCGAGCTCGATGATTCGAGCCAGGTCCATGGGGGTGCCCGTTACCGCGACGTCACATTCGACCGCCCGGGCAGTCCGCCCGAGATCGGCCAGTTGGGTGTCGCCGTACCCCATGGCCGGTAGTACCGGGCCCAAGTGGGGGTACCGATCATAGGTCTCGGCTATCGACCCCACGGCCCACGGGCGGGGATCGACGATGACAGCACCGGCGTGACGGGCGGCCTCGAGCCCGGCCCCGTGCGGCATCCCACCATGGGTGACCGTCGGCCCATCTTCGATCACCAGTACTCTGCGGCCCACCAGCTCCGGTCCCGGATCAAGGGTGAGGGGCGATGCCGCCCTTATCACCGATGCTTCGGGATTCACGCTCCGGGCATCTGCCAGTACACGACCGACTGCTTGGTCGGTCGCGGCATTGATCTTGTTGACCAAGAACACGTCGGCCATCCTCAGATTGACCTCGCCAGGGTGGTATTTGAGTCCATCCTCGGAGCGGAGGGGGTCGAGGACACATATCGAGAGCGTCGGCTCGAGGAAGGGGGTGTCGTTATTGCCCCCGTCCCACACGATCACATCGGCCTCGGCCGCCGCAGCCTCCATGATCGCCTGGTAGTCGACGCCTGCGAATATCACCATCCCCTGGCGAACCGGTTCCTCGTACTCCTCCCGTTCCTCCACCGAGGGGGATGCGGCGTCGATCTCGGACAGAGAGCCGAATCTCTGGACTCTCATAGCCGACAGGTCACCGTATGGCATCGGGTGGCGGATCAGAGCGACGCGGAGGCCGGCGTCGAGCAGTAGGCGACCCACCCGTCGGCTCGTCGGAGACTTTCCGGCTCCGGTTCTGGTGGCCACGACCGCCACCACTGGTCGAGGACTGGCCAACATCGTGAGCCGCGGAGGGAGGAGGCGGAAGCCGCTGCCGGCCGCCAGGGCCTGTGATGCCAGGTGCATGACGTGGACGTGTTCAACATCGGAATAGGAGAACACCACCTCGTCGACACGCTCGGCATTGATGATGTCGACCAGTTCGTGTTCGGGACGGATTGGGATCCCGTCGGGGTAGCCCGGTCCGGCCAGCTCGGCCGGATAGCGCCGGTCGTCAATGCCGGGGATCTGGGTGGCGGTGAAGGCCACGACCTCACCGACCGATCGGTTGTTGCGGAAGACCATGTTGAAGTCGTGGAAGTCGCGTCCTCCGGCACCGGCGATCACCACCCGTCGACTCATCTGTGACCTACCGCTCCTTCGGGTCTCGGTGCCGCCCTACGGCGCGAACCTCGGTGGGCAGGCAAGATTGCCACCCACCCAATCCTAGGGCCAGGCCAGTGTCGGTGCCGTGAACCGTTGGCGTCATCTGGCGTGTTCGTTGCCTCGAGCGACAGACTGCTCACAGCCAGACCGGAGGCGTCAGGGCAGAGAACCCGAGCGCTGCTGAGGAGAGAGGTGCCCGTGTCGGACGAAATCGTGGAGATCAGGGACTATACGATCGAGCCGGAGTGGTTCGACGCCTACCGGGAGTGGGCCCGCGATCTGGCCGTGCCATGGTTGAAGGCCAACTTGAACGTGATCGATTTCTGGGTTGACGATGGGCACGAGGCTCTGGTTTCCGGATCGGCTCCCGTAGCGCCCGCCAATGGTCAGCCCAATGCGTGCTGGATCATCCACTGGCCCAGCCGGGACGCCCGCGATGAAGGCTTTGCTGCCTTCGCGGCCAACCCGGAGTGGCAGAAGATCTGGGCCAAGCACCCGAACGCCAAGGCCTATTTGCAGGTGAACGTGCGTTTCATGAAGCCTCTGGTCTAGTTGGAGGAGCGAGCCTCATCGCTGACTATTCGCGTGCAGCGATCTCCGGCGTGCCAGCTTCGCCCATGTCCCAGAACAGGCCGGTCATGATGCGCAGGCCTTCGCGCATGATGGGAGCCAGTACGTGCTCATTGGGGGCGTGCTGTGAACACGAAGCATAGGAATGGGGGACCCAGATGGTCGGCATGCCCAAGATGTCAGCGAAGACGTCGTTGGGGAGGGTGCCACCAAGGTTGGGCAACACGGTCAGAGCTCCGTCGATCGTCGTCTCGATGGAGCGAGTGGCCCAACGCACCCACTCATGGTCGGGAAGCAGACGGGTAGCCCGCATCATCGCGTCGTCATCGGCTCGTTGCAGGGCCACCTCACCGAACCCAGCCTCGTCGAGATGACGGCGAATGGCAGGAAGGAAGGTCACTGGATCGCGATCGGCGGTGAACCGGATCTGACACCAGGCGGTGGCCCGGGGTGGGATGGCGTTGACGACCTTGGCTGGATTCCCGGCCTCGAAGGCCAGTATTTCAAAGGCGTTCCAGGCAAAGACCCGCTCGGCTGGGGTGAGGCCCGGCTCCCCCCATTCGGGATCGACCACGGGACCATCAGCACCACCATCGACTTCGACGCCGTCTAGCACCTGGCGTATCGAAGGGGGTATCACTTCGGGTTTGAGCTCTTCGACCAGGATCTCACCCCGGGGGCCAACGAGGGAGGCCAGCGCGTTTGCCAGCCGGGTACCAGCATTGGAAATCAAACCACCCCAGTTGCCGGAATGGTGGCTCCCCTCCCGCAGGTCAATGCCGAGATTGAAGTTCATGGCTCCTCTCGTGCCCATGAACATCGTTGGCGACTGGGGTTGCAGCCGGGGCCCGTCGGAGCCGATCAACACGTCGGCGGCCAACAATTGGCGGTTGTCAGCGGCGAAGTGAGCCAAGCCGGGCGAACCGACCTCCTCTGATGTCTCCAGGAAGATCGTCGAGTTGAACCCGAGCGACCCCCTGACCCCTAGAACTGTGGCCAACGCCGCGATGTTGATCGAGTGCTGACCCTTGTTGTCAGCCGTCCCCCGGCCATACCACCTGTCACCGTCGACATCGAGGGTCCACGGGTCACGATCGTCGCTCCACTCCCCTTCGAGGCCCCGCACCACATCGCCGTGGCCATAGGTGAGAACGGTCGGCCGATCAGGATTCTCGTGCCGCTGGGCCACCAGGAACGGGCCGCCCCGGGGATCGGGATTCTCGTATGTCGACCATTGGTAGCCGAGCCCGGCCAAGGTCGGCCCGATCTCACCTCGGAGGTAGTATTCCAGCTGATCTCGGAGCTCCGGTACCTGAGCGGTCGACTTGATAGCGACCCGCCGGGCCAGATCGGCTCGGAATTCACCATCGTCAAAATGGCGCTCGACGTCTGCGATGGCTTCGAGTCTCATGATCGAGTCATGGTCGGTCGTCGACAGTTCACGCTCGTTCCGGTCACCCACCCAATCCTAGGTGGGTCACTGGCCCATCGACCGGGAGCGACAATGAGCGGACGGCCTGATCGACCCTAATCTCCCGAATACGTTTCGATCGTGCGCCAAGCATCCTCGGTCAGATGGTTGGCGAGGTCATGCAGAGCCCGGGCGGCCGCAAGTTCCTCACCGATCTGGGGAACCGACGGATCGGCAGGATTGCGACGAGACTGACCGCGGCCCGACAGTGATCTGTCACCGGCATCGAGATGGACAACCATCTCGCAGTGGTCCTCGTCTTCCCGCATCTCAAATACGAGCTTCCAACGATGAGCCATGAGTTCTTTCACGACTCCAATTGTGGAACCATCGTTGGGGTCAGGCACAGGGCCAAAGGTCTCTTGGAGGTTGCCCGGCAGGGGCCTCAACCCTTGGCTCGCCTCATAGTGCCCGCCTCAGTCCATATGGGTGCCAGCGTCTATCGTCAGGTCCTGTCCGGTGACGTTTCGGGCTGCCGATGAGGCCAAGAAGGTACACAGCCGAGCCACATCATCAGCCTCGGTCACCCGCCCGAGGGCGGCGCCTTGTGAGACTCGATCTAGGAACTCGTCGAGCGACATCGAGGCCCGTTCAGCCAGGAGGGCGAGGCGAGCGGTGTTGACCGCTCCAGGGCTGATGCAGTTCACATTGATGTCATAGCGCCCGAGCTCGGCCGCCAGCGTCCGGGTGAGACCGACGAGTCCCATCTTCGACGCACAGTACGGGGTCCGTTGGGGCAACGGTCGCTTGCCGCTGATCGATCCGATGTTCACGATCTTCCCCGACCGCTGGGGCTTCATGTGGCGGGCTGCCTCCCGACAGCACAACCAGGCTCCGGTGAGGTTCGTTTCGAGGCATTGGCGCCAGTCGGCAAGGTCAACCTCGTCAATTGGTGCCGTCGGACCGGCGATACCGGCATTGTTGACGAGGATGTCGATGCGACCATGCTCGGCCGCGGTTGAAGCAAAGATGCGGGCCACGTCGGCCTCGTCGGAGACATCAGCCGGGCAAGCCGATACCGCACCGAGGTCTCCGATGCCGAGAGCGGCTTGCTGGAGGCGCTCGGCGTCGCGGGCCACCATCACCACTGTGGCCCCCTCCTGGGCGAAGGCCTCCGAGATGGCAAGGCCGATGCCTTGGCGGGCCCCGGTCACTATGGCGACCTGATCACGGAGTTGCATGTTGTCTCCCTCGTCTCTGGCCATCACCAACCCCGACGCTCATTTCATCTTGTCAGGATCCTTGAGGATCCCGCCCCGGCTGCCCTGTCCAGCCATGAAGGCGACGGGGGCGACTGCGCCATGGTCGATGATGACCTCGACGATGGCGGGAGCATTGGCATCGAGGGCGCCGCGCACGGCATCGCCGATGTCGGCGGGATCGGTGACCCGGACCCCGTAGGCCCCCATCTCGGTAGCGATCTTCGACAGATTGACCTCCTTGAACTCCGAGAGCAGGTCGACATCGTGGGATGCCGACCAGAAGGCCTGAAGGAGGTGGGTATCGAAGGCAAGGGCGTGATTGTTGAGCACGACGGTGACACTGTTGACCTCATTGCGCACCGCTGTCTCGATCTCACCGATGTGGGGCCAGAGGCCACCGTCGCCACACCAGGCGACAACCGGTCGGTCGGGCTCAGCACACTTGGCCCCGATAGCGGCGGGGAAAGCCCAACCAAGGCTGCCTTCGCAAGCGAGGTAGTTGCGGCCGGATGGGAGGTCCATGAAGGCGCCGCTCCAGGCCGCGGCATAGCCGGTGTCGGCAACGATCATGGCATCGTCGGGAAGGGCGGCAACGAGATCGACAGCCAGTCGCTCCGGGCGGATCGGCGAGGCAGCGCTGGCGACATGATCGCGTTCGCCGGCCCACCACTCGTCGATACGGGCCCGGCAGGTGTTGATCCACCCCGCATGGCTCGTACCCCCACCCTCGGCTGCCTCCAACAGCTGACCGAGCACGACTCGAGCGTCGCCGATCAGAGGCAGGGTGTTCGGATAGTTGTTGCCACCATGGGCCGGATCGATGTCTATGTGGATGATTGGGGTGCCAGGGGCTGGCGTGGTCTTGAGCAGGGTGGTCGCCCCACCAACATGGCTGCCGACGTATATGACGAGGTCGGCATCGTCGATCACGTCGTTCGCCGGTGCTCTGCGGTACGAGCCCTGAACCCCCATCGACAGTCGGTGACTCTCGTCGATACTGCCCTTGCCACCGAGCGATGTGGTGACGGCAATATCGAACAACTCGGCGAAGCGGGTGAGCTCGTCCCAGGCGCTGGAGGCGATCGTCCCCCGACCGGCAACCAGGGCCGGCCGTTCCGCCGCCTGCAGGGCACCAACAGCTGTGACCACATCGCCTTCATCGGCTAGGGGCCGGAAGGCCGGGTAGCGGAAGAAGCGCTCGTCGAGGTATGACTCATCGAAAGCGAACGACTGAGCCTCGATGCCCCCGTCGACGTAGAGGTGCACAGGTCTGGGTGCGCCGGTCGTTGCCGCCCGGTAGGCCTTGCCCAAGAACTCGGGGAAGCGGGAGAGCATACGCACCTCGGCGTCGTACTTCGTCACCGCCCCGAAGTCGGCGTACACCTCCTGGTATGAGTCGCCGTGGTAGCGGACGTCGGGGATAACGGGGGTCAGGCAGAACACCGGGGTATGGCTCTCCCAAGCGTCAGCCAAGCCGGCGAGCACATTGGTGGCGCCCGGCCCACCCTGGGTGATCACGATGCCGGGTGAGGTGCTGGCTTGGGCATACCCGTCCGCCATGTAGGCGGCCGCTTTCTCCGAGTGGCACAGGACGCGCTTGATCGGATCGTCGGCCAGCTCGACGAGGGTTGGGTATAGAAATGTCGGCACGAAGAAGACGGCCCCGAGCTCAGACCGCCTGAACGTGTCAGCGAGCAGCTCGTGCCCCCTCTTCTTCGCTGGTGCTGCGTCGATCGAGATCTCTGCCATAGCTGGCTCCTTCGGGGCCCAGGTTCCGGCTGATGCTAACATGAATCCAAGTTCAGTTTCAGACCTTCACCCGCAGCCGGGCTAGCCGAATCGGCCGGCCCGATAGGAGCAACAAGATGGCCGAGCCAGGATTCCACCATGTGGCATATGCGTGTCGTGATGTCGACGCTACCCACCACTTCTACGAGGACCTGATGGGATTCCCCCTGGTCCACACCGAGATCAAGAACTTCGACGATGGCTTCTTCCGTCACCTCTTCTTCGCCCTACCCGATGGCTCGGCCCTCGCCTTCTTCGATATACATGAGATCGGTGAGACACCGGAGTGGGACGCGGCGATCTCAACCGGCAACGGGTTGCCGGTGTGGGTCAACCATGTCGCCTTCTCGGCCACCGAAGAACGCCAAGAGGAAGTCCGGGCCAAGATGAGCGCCGAGGACATCAAGCCAGCCATGGAAATGGATCACGGCTGGTGCCACTCGCTCTACTACATGGATCCAAACGGGATCATGGTCGAGCTGTGCCGCAACACGGGTGGCTTCGAGGTCGATACGGCCGAGGCGGCGAAACGGCTGCACAGCCGCGAGGAGACCGACCGCACCAGGATCATCGTCCCCGCCCCACGCTAGACAACGCTGGGCTCGGGGCCCCGAAGATCTCCAGGAGTGTGGGTTGGCAGGGGTCAACGCCCTATCACTGATGCTGACCCGCACTCCTAGGTCCCTTGGCTCAAGACAGCATCGCTAATCAGGGCTAACGTATATCGGGTGTTTGCCTCAGCGAACTGCGGGAGCGTGACATGGTTCGAGGCCTGCACCCGCTCATGATGTCTAGAAATCTCCGCTCGTCGTCATGACGGTCCTCCGCTTTGTGGTTGGCGCCATGACCGTCGCCTCTGCTTGGGTCATTGCGACATTGCACCGGAGTCAGCCGTTGTTGGCCGCAGCTCTTGTGGTAATGGTGCTCACGCTGGGCGTCCTGGCCGAGATTGACCTCCGCACCCAGCTGCTACCGAATCGGATCGTTGCCCCGTTCGCACTGGGCGCGATCATTGTGGTGACGATCGCTGGCGCCGTGCAGGCCGACCTCGACCGTACGATCGTCGCCTGCCTCACTGGCGCGGCAATGGCCGCCGTTGCGCTCGGTGTGCACCTGGTCGGCGGCTTGGGGATGGGTGACGTCAAGCTGAGCTTTCCGATCGGGGTGATGGCCGGGTGGTTCGGAACTGACGCCCTCCTCGCCACTGTTTTGGTCACCACCTTCAGCAGTGGCATCATCGCCACCCTGATTCTCGCTACGAGAGGTCGTCGCATCGAGTTCTCCTACGGCCCCTATTTTGCGCTGGGCTCTGTGGCCGGAATGATCGTTGGGGCCCCAGCTTGAATATGGCGCTGGCTCATCAAGCAGGATCCTCGGGGCGCCATCCGACGTCATGAGACAAGGCCACGGCCTCGATCTGAGACCGGACCCCGAGTTTGCGCATCACAGCCTTGACCTGAGTCCGAACCGTGTGGATCGACTGGAAGCCGGCGCTGGCAATCTCGTTCTGTGTAGAGCCCGCCATCAGCTTGGCCAGTACCTCTTGCTCACGACCGGACAAGGTCGAGAAAGGGGCGAGCCGCTCCCGGCGCTCGACATTGGCCCTGCGGGCCGAGTCGATCAGGGCAATCCTCTGGTGAGGTCGGACCGATTCTCCAGCACACAGCCGGCAGATGACGTGGAGTATCTCCTCGATCGGCTCACTCTTGGCCACCACCGTCTCCGCTCCAGCCTCGGCTGCGGCCCCCCAAAGCAGTTGATCGCTCTCTCCCGTGAGCACGGCGACAGTCAAGTCGACCGCGACCAGTGCCTCGATGTAGGCCAAACCGTCCGTCGGTTCTGGCAATCCGAGATCGACGAGCACACAATCCGGGCAGCCCTCGGCGATCTTCGAGGCCAACACTTCTGGGGCAGGCCCGAGCTCGGCCAGCTCCAACGTCACCCCGAGCGGTTCCAGGGCCGACTTGAGCGATAGGCCGAGCAAGGGGTGATCGTCGACAAGAACAGCAGTGTGATGCCTCGCTCCCATCATTCCTGCATCGCCACCGAGGTCTCGAGGGCAAGAACGAAGCGGGTTTTCGATGAGGAACCAGCATCGAGCACCAATCGACCGTTGTTCCGCTCGGCCAGCTCACGGGCCCGGGCGAGGCCCAGTCCAGCCCCCTCGGGGTCGGTGGTGACTCCGCGCTCGAATACTCGATCTCGAACCGATTCGTCGATTCCGCCACCACTGTCGGCAACACTCAGTTCGACGGTGCCATTGGCGCATTCGACTTGGATCTCCACCGGTGAACGTCCGTG
>JAAETV010000436.1 GCA_024227975.1 Actinomycetes bacterium | reverse complement strand
GGAGCAGTTCGGTGACGAACCATTCAAGTCAAGGGCAGCGCCGAGCGTTATCCAGGACTCGTTGGCAGCGTCATACTGAGCGAACTCAGAGCCCTCGATGTAGTAGCCATCCTCGGCCCCGTTCACCGCGAAGCTGATGCCCTCGAGGGTCAGCGGATGAGTTAGGTCGATCGACCGCATGGCCAGCAACAGGTTGGTACGGGAAAGACCACCAGGCAGCTCGGTAGCGATTCGCAAGGCCTCGACGTGAGACCAGGCGAACATGCCAAAGCCGGTGCCGTAGAGGCCGACCGAAGTATCGATGCCATCAGCCTCGAGAGTCTCGTTCAAGAACTTCACGAAGGTCTCTTCGGCGTACTGGGGATCGGTGGTGGCCTTCAGGCCGCCGCCGACGATGTACCACTGGTCAGCGGCTTCACCAGCCGGGATCATGTAGGCGTTGGGGTCCTTACAGACCGACGGCGTGAACAGAATCGTGCCATCGGTGGTCATCCCCGAGTTACCGGCTTCCTGCACTGCAAG
>JAAETV010000435.1 GCA_024227975.1 Actinomycetes bacterium | reverse complement strand
GGAGCAGTTCGGTGACGAACCATTCAAGTCAAGGGCAGCGCCGAGCGTTATCCAGGACTCGTTGGCAGCGTCATACTGAGCGAACTCAGAGCCCTCGATGTAGTAGCCATCCTCGGCCCCGTTCACCGCGAAGCTGATGCCATCGAGGGTGATGGGATGGACCAGGTCGATCGACCGCATGGCCAGCAACAGGTTGGTACGGGTGAGACCGCCAGGCAGCTCGGTAGCGATTCGCAAGGCCTCGACGTGAGGCCAGGCGTAGTTGGCGAAGCCGGTGCCGTAGAGGCCGACCGAAGTATCGATGCCATCAGCCTCGAGGCTCTCGTTGACGAAGCTGATGTAGGGATCATCGGCGTACTGGGGATCGGTGGTGGCCTTGACGCCGCCGCCGACGATGTACCACTGGTCAGCGGCTTCACCAGCCGGGATCATGTAGGCGTTGGGGTCCTTACAGACCGACGGCGTGAACAGAATCGTGCCATCGGTGGTCATCCCCGAGTTACCGGCTTCCTGCACTGCAAG
>JAAETV010000434.1 GCA_024227975.1 Actinomycetes bacterium | reverse complement strand
GGTCGAGTCGCGTTCCTGGGTCGCCTTCGTTGCTGCTACTTCGGGGACCGAGGTGATTCCCGACTCCGGCCTTGCCGTCTCGGCCGGTTGGATCAGATCGTTGGGGATTCTTATGATCGACTCGACCCCGCCCTGCACCGCCGGCTTCAAATCGACCGTGACTCCATAGCGGGCGGCCAGTTTCGCCACAACGATGAGGCCGAGCTGGGATGAAGGATTGAGGTGAATGTCGACCTTGGAGCTCAGACGCTGGTTGGTCTTGATCAGCTGTTCAAGGGGTAGGCCGATTCCGCGATCGGTCACCGAGAGGATGTAGTGGTCAGAGCCGCGGTGACCCGACACGTCGACAATCGACTCAGGGGGCGAGAAGGAGAGGGCGTTCTCAACCAGTTCGGCAACGATATGAGCGATATCGCCAACGGCACGACCGACCAGGGCCGCGGGCTCCAGTTCGCTGGCGTCGACTCGTTGGTAGTGCTCAACCTCGGCCAGAGCCCCTTGGATCATGAGCTCTATGCGGACCGGGCCCGACCGTCCCACCGGTGAGCGGTCACCGGCGATGACCAGGAAGCTCTCGGCGCTGCGACGCAGTCTGGTTGCGATGTGGTCGAGCTTGAACAGGGCAGCGAGTCGATCCGGGTCATCCTCCGAGCTCTCCAGTTCATCGATGAAGCGAAGCTGGCGCTTGACTAGCGATTGGTTCCGGCGTCCGAGGTTTGCGAACATCTGGAGAGCGTTGCGCCGTTGCTGGGCTTGCTCCCCCGCCAGTTCGATGGCCGTGGTCTGAACCGAGTTGAACAGGGAGGCCAGCTCAGCGATCTCGTTGCTGGCCTCGATCTCGATACTGGTCCGGTGGAGCTTGGCCGTAGCAACAGCCTCGTCGGAGCACAATAGCTCGGTGACCGCCGTGGGTAGACCGTGCTCGGCAACCTCCCGAGCCTGCTCAGTCAGCCTGATCATGGGCCCGATGACCTGGCGGCTGAGCTTGGTGGCGATGGCCACGGTGACGAAGAGAGCGAACCCGAGCACGATCAGCACCACCACAACCAGCTCTCGGGCGGATTGGTGGACTTCGGCTCTCAGCGTTTCCAGCCCCTCGATCGGAGCGAACGCAACCTGGGCCGGCTGGCTGGTCACCACGATGATCTGGGGATCACTCTCGGCTTCATGCTCCTGCCCGGCCGGGCTCAGAACAACAGGAACGAAGCCGTAGACACCGTCGGTGTTGACCAGCGACCCCTCGACCGTCTCCTGGGCCTGACGGATACCGTTGGACAGGGCATCGGGGTCGAGGTCGGCTATTCCGATCCGCTGATTGCTGTGATCGGAGTCGGTCTCGGCCAACAGGATGCCGTCGGTCGATAGCACCGTCACCGACACGCCAGCTTCGAGCCGGAAGTCGGTGATGGCCTGGATGAATTCGACGTCGATGGTTGCCGTCAGCACACCGACGGGAACCCCGAGGACGTCATCGATCCTCACCGCCACCGGGAGGCCAGCGCCCGCGTTGGTTGCGCCAACCTCCGTTGGGGAGACGGGGCCGATGCCGACCGAGCGGGCCCAGGCCTGGTCCCAGAGGCCGGAAGCGCTCGAGTCAGCGGATACCGAGTTGGTGGCGGCGACAATGAGTCCGGTGCGGTTGGTATAGCCGAGAGAGGTAATGGCCGGCTCGGTTTCGGCCAACTCGATGAGCAGGGAGACGGCGGCTGGGGTCCCGTCACTGGCCGCGGCCACCACCGCCGACTCGGAGGCCAGGGTGGCCAACTGATCGATGTAGGCATCGAGCGCCTGGCCTATC
>JAAETV010000433.1 GCA_024227975.1 Actinomycetes bacterium | reverse complement strand
TCTAATTCTTAGTTAGAGCTTGGAACTACCTATCATCATGATTCGTGACCGCAGTCGACTCCGAATCGGCCGAGTCCGGTGATGAGCTGGACCTGACCTACCCCCGAAGACTGCTGCTCGTCGTGATGTTGGCCGTCATGGCCTTCGGATCGCTGATGACCATCGTCACCGTCTCACTCGATGAGATTGCCACCGACCTCGACTCGTCGCGGGCCACCCTGACCTGGATGATCACCGGCCTGATGCTGGCCATGGCCGTCATGACCCCCATCGGGGGCAAGCTGGGCGACATCAAAGGACACCGGACCGTGTTCTTGATCGGATTGGTCGGTGGGGTCGTCACCACCCTGGCTTCGGGGCTGGCCTGGGATGCCACCTCGATGATCGTGTTTCGCGTCCTGTTCGGAGTTACAGGCGCCCTGGTCATGCCAAACGGCATGGCCCTGATGATGCACGCCTACGGGCCGACCCGGCGGGCCACGGCCATGGGCTGGTTCCAGTTCGCCATGACCGGGGCGCCAACCATCGGTCTGGTCATCGGTGGGCCCCTCATCGACATCGTCGGTTGGCGCTGGATCTTCGTCGCCTTTGCCGCAGTCTCGGTGATCGCGGCCGTGGTTGGTTCCCGTCTCATCCGACCGACACCACGAATGGAGAATGTCGCCATCGACTATCTGGGGGCGCTAGCCCTGGCCGCCGCCGTTCTGGCCGGCCTACTGACCCTGACCCGGGTCAGCGAGCTGGTGCGGGATGCACCCCTGTCGACAGTGGTCACCGATCCGTTGATCCTCGCCTTGGCCGTGGTCTGCATCGTGGGCATTGCCGCTTTCATCCGGGTCGAGAATCGCACCCCCGATCCAATGCTCGAGTTGCGTTATTTCAAGCGGCGAAACTTCACCCTGCCCATGGTTTCTGCCGCCCTGATGCAGTTCGCCTACATGGGTGGGTTCGTGGTGACCCCCGCTTTACTCGGTGGCCTCTACGGACTCTCAGTCGGTGCTATCGCCATCACCCTGGCCCCTCGCCCGGGAGCCTTCAGCCTCGCTTCACCGATTGGTGGCTACCTGGCAACGACCCTGGGTGAGCGAAAGCCCGTGGTGTTGGGAGCAATGGCCATGGTCGCTTCGATGGCTACCTTCGCCGTTGCCGCCTCGATGACGGGGGCGCTCGGAATCACCTTCATCGTCTTTGGCCTGATGCTGAGCGGAATATCGGCTGGTATCTCCCAACCAGCGATCGCATCGATGGTGGCCGGGGCCGTCGATCCCCAAGACATGGGAATCGCCAACGGCATGAATCAGCAGATCATGTTCATCGGCGTGGTCAGCGGTATCCAGACCATGAACGTGTTCCTGGGCGATGGGGCAAGCGCGGGCCGCTTCACTGCCACCTTCGTCTTTGGCGCCGTCATGGCCGGATTCGGCCTAGTGGCCTCACTGGCCACCCGGGCTGAGCCACCGTCCAGGTGAAGCTCTGAGAGCAGCCATGCCCTAGACGGATCAGAGGTAGGGGAGTACCTCGGTCCCAACCTGGTCCAGCACCTCGTAGCGGGGTTCGAGGGGAGGCAGGATCATCACCTGATCGAGGCCAGCTTCGTCGAGGGCCCGCAGCCGCTCGATGAGTTGATCACGGGTACCAACCAGGCAGGTGGCCTCGATCAGTTCCCTGGTCACGAACCTCTCCTCTTCGGGCTCGACCCAGCAGTTGTGACCACGATGGATGCGCTGATGACGGATCTCGGCTGGGGTCTGCTCCAACAGCTCGGTGTATTCATCCCAGATCGAGGCCAAAGCTGGACCGGGCCCCCGACCCTGCTGGCGCCACTGATCGTAGGAGTAATGGAGGGAGGCAATGGCGAAGGCGCCACAGAGCCGCTTCACCCGCTCCGAGTCGGTTGGCTCACCGTCTTCGAGCACTACCGCAGTGGTCAGTGAGGCGGTTAGATACTGGTCTCGATCCAGGTCACGACCAGCCTCGACTGCTCCTCGCTCGATGCTGCCCCACACCTTGTCCATGAAAGCCGGGTCGGGGGGAATCGACAGCACAGCTCCATCACCATGTCTGCCGGCCAACCCGAGGGAGCGAGGCCCGAAACCCGACACATAGAGGGGGATCTGAGGGGAAAACGAGACAAAGCCGGCCTCAGGCATGATGTGGCGCACCGGAGAGACCTGGCCCCTCCAGGCGAAGTCGGCTTCTTCGCCCCGCAGAAGGGGACCCAGGACACTCAAGTACTCGTCGAACTCGGCGATTCGCATCGGCTTGTGACCCATGATCCGCATTGCGGTGTTACCGGTCCCGATACCGAGAAAGGTTCTCCCGGGGGCAATGGTGTTGATGGTGGCGATGCTGGCTGCAGTCACCGGTGCGGGGCGGGTGGCAGCAACCGAGACCCCAGTGCCGATGTTGATGGTCGAAGTCTTGTCGGCAGCCAGAGCCAACACCGCGTAGGGGTCACTCCAGATCATCTGACTGTCGGCAACCCAGGCGTGGGTATAGCCAAGCTCTTCGGCTCGGACGATGTAGTCGATGTCGTCGATCTTCGACGCCATACAGATCGCCAGATCCATGATTGTCCTCCCCCAACGGTCCATTGGCGACAATAGCAGTGCGGCTACTAATATGACTTCGTACAACGTGGGCGTGGGCAGCAACCACCGCATAGGCGAAGGGAGAAGGATGCCAATGGCAGACTCGACTCATCTTGACGCTGTACGGATCCGCCGCGAATCGTTGCACCAAGCTCTTGTGGGGCTGGAGGACGCACTGTCCACCCCGATCGGAGATGGGGAGCGCTGGCGACTCCGGGTAGCCATGGCTGTCGACCATGCAGCCAACAGGCTCTCAGAGCATGTGATCTCGACCGAGGCCGACGACGGCTTCCTCAACGAGATCGTCAACGACGCCCCCCGCCTGGCTTGCAGGACGGCAAGGCTCCGAGACGATCACGAGGATCTCGAAAAGGCCATCGACGGTCTGAGGACAGCTCTGGCCGAGATCTCCGATCCCGATGTTGGCGAGCGGGGGATCTCCATCCGGAACCAGGCCTTGGAGTTCCTGGGCCAGCTCGCGGCCCACCGTCAGCGGGGAGCCGATCTCATCTATGAGGCCTACCAGGTCGACATCGGCAACTCCTCCTGATAGCCACTAATTCCCCAGGAGCGCCCGATACCTAGCGCGATTGGGCCAACAGGATCTCTGACAGAGCTCGAAGATCGGGCTCCGCTGAGTCAAAGGCAGGGATCGTCACATAGCTCGTCAGCTCACGGATGCCAAGGGGGCTCGAGGCCACGATCCCCGAGATGGCATCGGGATGAAGACCGTAGGTGTCGCTGAGGACATGTAGCCCCCCGATCGCCCCGAATACGTCCGATGCACAGAATACGAGCCGGTGAAGGCGGTCAGTCACCTCGGGACTCGACAACAGCATGGCGGTCTCCCGCTGAAGGATCCCGTCCGCAACCTCGACGACCCAGAAGTTCCGTGGGTTGTTGGCAAACTTGAGATCCAGGTCGTTGAAGATGCCGAGAACCTCACTCCGTTCGAGCATGTAGGTAGATGGATAGCCGAGGTAGGTGAAGTCGTTGTAGACACTGGCCCCGGCATCATTCATGTGGAGGATCTCCTTCAGAGATGCGGTCCCGGTCACCTTGGACGCCCTCACCTTGTGACCCATGGCGGTCAGAGCCCAGCAGATGGCGACCGCAGCCGTCGACTTCCCTGAATTCATGGCCGTGCCAACCACCAGGATCAGCTTCGACCGGGGAGACCTCTTCACCTTTGCCTGGGGGGCCACGAGGGAGTGATCCCTCGTCGAGAGAGGCCGACCAGCCTTGTCGACGACCCGACCCAGCACCCGGACCGTGGTCGGAGCCAGGACCCGGGAGTTTCGGACCCGGACCCGACCGATGACACCGGAGCGGGCAACGAGATCGGCGTAGTCGACGGGCTCGTCGGGAACCAGGGCCTCGAAGGCATCGGTGGCGTATCGGTTGCCGTAGACGAACAATGATCTCGTCGAATCCGTCAGACGATGGATCCGTCCGCTCTTGTTCTCCAGCTCACGATGATGACCAAGGGCCGCAATACGGCCATAGACGACATCGCCCGGTTCCGGGCCCGTGTCGAATGATACATACGAGTGAGCGAGCGACGTCTGGATGGGGAAGGCGGCGCTTGGCAGGATGTAGCCGCGCGGAATCTGCTTCACCGAAGTGACCTCCACGAATGTGGTACTGCGTGCGGCGGAACAGCTTTGTGGGGGAGAGAAGGCAACCACGATCTCGATACCAGGACCGAGACCAGTCGGGCCACTCGCCGCCTTCTCCCGATGGTGGCGATGCCTGCCTTATCAGCCATCATAGACAGACCCATAGGTCCATGTCCAGGATCAGCGAAACTCACTCTTGCCGTCACCGCCTGCGGCCTCCACACTTGCGCCCATGGGAATGTCGGATGTGATGAGAGCCAAGCGTCAGGCCCTCGGCATGTCACAGTCCCGGTTGGCTGAGATCGTCGGTGTGACCAGCCGCCAGATCGCCCGCTACGAGGCCGAGGAACAACAACCCGTACTCAGCGTGGCGGCAGCTATTGCTGCCGCCCTGGAAGTACCTCTGGCCGACCTGGCCGGAGCGGAAGAGCCGCTGTCTGACCTGCAGGGGACCTGGTGGACGGGGTGGCAGAACGTTAGCGAGGATCGAAGCCGAACGTCGGTCGAGGAGCTTCACGTCGCCCAACACAAGCAGACGGTTCGCCTCATCGCCGAATACGGCAGCCCGATCGACCAGGGGCGAACCGACTGGCGCTGTGATCTACGTTTGTGGCATAACCAGGTCTTGATCGGCTGGTTCCACGGGCCCGAGGAGACCGTCGAGTCGAAGGGCACGGTCTATCTCACTCTCGACGACGAGGCCACCACCGCCACCGGCCGATGGGTCGGCCTGAATCAGGATGGAGCCGTGGTCTCGGGACTGGTCTCACTGGCCCGAAGCCCAGAACAGGCTCGCCGGCTCGTTGATGACCTCCTCGACGGCACCTCCATCTGAGCGAGATGGCGGGGGGAGCTAACGTCTCCCCATGGACTACGAGTACTTCTCCTATGAGGTCCCCCGCCCTCACGTGGCTTGGGTCACCATCAAACGGCCTGAGGTAGCCAACGCCATCCACACCCCCGCCCATGTGGAGTGGAGCACCATCCTCGACCACATCGCCGAAGACGACGACATCTGGCTGGCCGTGTTCACCGGCCAGGGTGAGCGCTCGTTCTGCGCCGGCCGGGACTTGAAACACCTCTCGTCGGTCCAACAGGCGGGGCCGGAGGCGGTGGCGTCCAACAACGCCACCTTGGCCTCCATCACTCGTCTCATCGACCGCCACGACTACCCGAAACCCCTCATCGCAAGGGTCAACGGAGCAGCCCGGGGTGGTGGGTTCGAGGTAGCTCTGGCCTGCGATCTGGTTGTGGCCGCGGATCACGCCAGCTTCGGTCTTCCCGAGCCGAAACGGGGCATCTACGCCGGGGGAGGAGGCGTCCACCGGCTACCCCGCCAACTACCTCTCAAGCTGGCCATGGAGTACCTCCTGACCGGCAAGGAGATGACGGCGGCCGAAGCCTTGGAGCTTCACCTGGTCAACGCTGTCGTCCCCTATGTTGAGCTCGACGATGCCGTCAACCGTCTGATCGATGAGATCATGGCCTGTGCCCCTCTGTCGGTCCGGGCCACCAAGCAGGCGGCCATGCGGGGTCTCGACCTCCCTCTGGGTCAAGCCTTGCTGGCCCAGTACCCGGCGGTGATGGCTATGGCCCGCAGCCAAGACGCCAAGGAAGGCCCACTGGCCTTCTCCCAACGGCGAGACCCAATCTGGAAAGGCCACTGAGATGAGCAATCGCCAACCAATCCGCTTCGGAGTCATGTACGACTGCCGGAACCATCCCGATTCCACCATGTCGACGACCGATATGTACCAGGCCACGATCGACCAGGCCGTGAGCGCCGACCGACTCGGGTTCGACCATGTTTGGTTCACCGAGCATCACTTCATGTCCGACGGCTACCTTCCATCCTTCCAGCCTCTGGCTGGCGCCATCGCGGCCAGGACCGAGCGCATCCGGATTTCCACCGACATCGCCTTGCTGCCGCTGTATCACCCGATCCGCCTGGCCGAGGATCTGGCGGTGCTCGATCATGTGAGCAACGGGCGGATGGAGCTCGGTATCGGCATGGGCTACGTCCCCTCGGAGTTCGCGGCCTTCGGCGTGCCGTTGAAGAACCGGGTGTCGATGACCGAGGAGGCCATCGATATCCTCCGTCTGGCCTGGGGTGATGGGCCCTTCAGCTACCACGGCAAGCGCTACCAACTCGATGATGTCGACGTTCATCCCAAGCCGGTGCAAGACGGGGGCCCTCCCCTGTGGATCGCGGCCATGAGCGAGGCGGGAGCCAAGCGGGCGGCCCGGTTCGGTACCAACCTCTTGCCCCAAGGCCAACGGACTGAGGTCCTCGACCCCTGGCGGGCCGCCGTGGTCGCCGAAGGAGGCGACCCCGACCAGTTCCGGGTTGGCATCATCCGTTCGGTCTTCATCACTGATGACGCTGAGCGGGATTGGCCCATGATCAAGACGGCCGAGCGGTACCGGATGAGCATCTACAACCGGTTCATGGCCGAGACCCCCGATGACTATGGTTGGCAACAGGGGGGCGCCATCCCCCAGAACGTGATCGTCGGCACAGCCGAGGAATGTGTGGCAGAGCTGAATGGCTTCATCGACGACTATGGCATCACCGACATCGCTACCTCGGGCTTGCCTCCTGGGATCGATCCGGGAATCATGACGGAGAACCTGGAGCGGTTGGCCCATGAGGTCGTTCCCAACCTCGGCCGATCGACCGCCGACGAGGATGCCGGCTGAGATGGGCGGGACCAGATCATGACGATGGCCTCCACCTTTCGTGACCTGCATCGGGGCCCCATGTTCGTATTGCCAAACCCATGGGACATCGGTAGTGCCCGCTACCTCCAGGGTCGAGGATTCCTCGCCATCGCCACCACCAGCTCGGGCCTGGCCGCCGCTCTCGGCCTTCGAGACCAGGAGGTCACCCGGGATCAGCTCCTGACCCATGTCGAGGCCATCACCGGTTCGGTCTCGATCCCACTCAACGTCGACTCCGAACGGTGCTTCGCCGATGATCCAACCGGGGTGGCCAACACCGTCGGTCTTCTGGCCGCGGCCGGTGCCGCTGGTTGCTCCATTGAGGACTACGATCCAGCAACCGGCCAGATCGATGGGATCGACAAGGCGACCGAACGGGTTGCGGCCGCCGCCGCGGAGTCCAAGCGACATGGCCTGGTGCTGACGGCTCGGGCCGAAAACCACCTCTACGGGGTTACCGATCTCGACGACACCATCGGCCGCCTCAGCGCCTACCGCGACGCCGGAGCCGAGGTGGTCTACGCCCCCGGACTGGCCACCATCGACGACATCAAGCGGGTGGTGGATGAGGTCGGGGTTCCCGTCAACGTCTTGGCCACGAGGGCAACACCAACCGTGTCCGAGCTGGATGCCGTTGGAGTGAGCCGGGTCTCGACCGGGGGTGCCTTGGCCTGGGCCGCATACGGGGCCCTGAAGCGAGCCGTCGACGAACTGACCGCCACCGGGACCTCGACCTACATCGCCGATGGGCTGGCCGGTTCCGATCGCGATCCCTTCTTCGGACGCTGATCGAGACCAGGAAGCGCTGATGGCCAAGACCTCACCCGACATCGTCGAGATGCCCCACAATCGGGGGGAGGGTGTCATGCCGACCTATACCTTGATCCTCGACTGGCTGGGGCCCGAGATCCAGGGGCTGAGCGGCACCCAGCTCGACTTCGATGACGATCACCCCGACCGCGAGTGGATGTGGTGGTCCATCCGCCGCCAGGTCTCCCATATGGCCTGGGACTCGCTGGTGTTTCCCTATCGACGCTGCGCTGGCTTCTTGTGGCCGGATGGTGAGCGTCCCGAACCCATCGTGTGGGAAGACCACCTGATGGGGAGGGGGGCGCGCTGGG
Organism: Actinomycetes bacterium; assembly: GCA_024227975.1. The sequence continues at coordinate 564 of JAAETV010000433.1, read as the reverse complement.
ACCGGGTCCTCGACGAGACCAGCTTCTGGACCGTCCCCGACCTCATCGCCAAGCTCGAGCTTGGCATTGGCTGGCTGACGCGGGTGGTTGGCCAACAACCGATCGAGGTCCTGCGGGCAACGACCACTAGTGTCAGCGGCACCCACTTCTGGGCCTACGTCATCCAAACCCTGCCCAGGGGTGCGAGTCCGGTCGAGGAGCCACCGGGCCATATCGTCTATGACCTGGAAGGGTCGCTGTGGATGGTGTTCTACGAGCTGTTGGCTCATCTGCGCACCATCCAGCGACTCAAGATGGCCCAGGGGCTAGAGGTCGTGGCCGACCTCCCCCGAGTCGGCTACCTGCACCTTCCCGAGTACTGGGGCGAAACCGACGCCAACGGGCCTGACATGTCCCGTCTCACCGTCTGAGCTGTCTCAACCCGATCAAGATCAAGATCCGGCACCCGCTTCTCCGGCCGATTCGAGCCGAGCCTGGAGTTTGCGCATCCCAGCCAGCCACTTCTCCGGAAGGTTCGTCTTGAACTCCATCCAGTCCTGGGCCACCGGGTTGGTCAGGATCAGG
>JAAETV010000432.1 GCA_024227975.1 Actinomycetes bacterium | reverse complement strand
TCAGCATGATCCGCATGCCGACCAACGCGACGGCGTTCCTCGCCGCAGGAGACGGCATCAATATCCTGCTACCCAGCCGGATCGTCGATGAAGCCGACTATGCACTTGCCGTCGCCCCGATCCCCGCCGGCAAACAAGCAGTTGCCGTCATCGTGCGGACTGAGGACGGCCACCAGGCAACCTTCGGTCTGCCCCGGATCACAGCCCAAGGATGGACCACGTCTTTCACCGAGCTCAGATCGCCGTGACCTCATCCTGGGCAGCTTCTCGTCAGCCTCGGCCTCGGTGAGTGCCCGGCTTCGACCTTCTCATCGATCCTTGCCTCGGCGTCGGCAATCAAGGCGTCGACGAGGGCGTCGGGGTCGACTCCGTTGGCTTCGGCGATCTCAGCCAGGGACTGATCGTTGTCGAGGGCAGCCTTGAGATCGTCAGCTTCGATGCCGATGATCCCAGCCGTGGTCTCGAGTCCCAGACCAGATTCCACGCGCTCTTCGAGCAGTGAGACTCCCGCCCCAGCGATCACAGCTGGCGGCGTGCGTGGGTTGCCGAGTGACATACACAGCAGGATGAGTTCCGGCATCGATCCTGGCCCGGATGAGGTGGGCTTGATGCGACAGTGAGTGCTCTTCGAGGGCTAGTGACTGGCGGTCAGAGTGGGCCGACATCGAGCGAATGGTTCTCAGCCGGCCAGCTGGGCTCTATCACTTGTAGATGCGGCGGCTCGGCAAGATGCTTGGTCAGGAAGTCTGTGACAGAGCCGATGGCTGCTTGGACGATCGCCCCATCGGACGTGAGGTCGAATGCGTGCTCCCACTTGGCGTTGGTCACGAGTGCATGGGCCACACCATGTCGATCAAGTTGCTCGGCCATCTGGATCGACCGCTCGATGGGAACGTCGGTATCGGCCTCACCATGAAGGAGCATCGTCGGCGGATAGTTCGCGGTGACGTTGCTCAGCGGTTCATAGGGCTCGTACCAGCCGCGGTCGGAGGGGTCGTGGCCGCAGACTTCCTGTGGCCAGGTGCCCTGTTGGCGGCAGTAGACATAGAAGTCATGGCGGTCGTTGAGCTGTGACATCGGGGCCTGCGAGATCACCTCGGTGCCTACTGCTGACCTGGCCCGACCCTCAGCGACAGGCTCAAGAGTGTTGTAGAAGAGATCAGGTGTCGAATACCACGGGCCCGTGACATCCCCGTACCCGTAGAACGACACGACGGCGCGTGGTGTTGGATGAAACACGGATCCGGCCAGCAGTGCGAGGTAGCCGCCTGCTGAGCCACCGACAACGGCGATACGTTCAGGATCAACCGAGAACCGCGACCCCCCATCACCGCGGATCCACTCGTATGCGTCCTCGATGTCCGAAACGATCAGCGGAAGTTTGGTTTCCGGCGCCAACCGGTAGTCGACCGACACGACGACGATGCCCGCAGTAGTCATCGCTTTGATCAGGCTCGGCGCGATCCAGCTTCGATCGCCCGTTATCAGGGCGCCACCATGGAAGAAGAGAACCGCCGGACCAAGCTGACCGTCGGTTGCGCTGTACACGTCAGCACGAATCTCGACCCCTTCGACGACCTTGAAGACGACCGTGTCCATGTCGTCCAGTCTCACCCGTGACAAGTCGTTCGCAACATTCGGCACCATCACTGACCCGAGTCAACCCACAGCGACCGCTCGTCGAACCACATACTGCCGGCGATGTCCAGCGCCACTGGTGCGGCACTACGACCCACGGTCGAGCCCGAGCGAGAACGACGGGCGGGTCGAGGGTGAGCAGGTCGCATCTCGTCGCCGACCGCTGTGACCTGATTAGATGTTGGCGATGGGTGTGGTGGTGTTGGTCCTGTACGTTGTCTGGTTCTTGGTCGTAGTTGCGTTGCGGGTGCTCGTCCAGAAACGCCGAACTGGCGACACTGGGCTGAGACTCGAAGGAGGACAGGAACGACCGGGATCGATCGAGAGGGTTGCCGGACGGCTGTTCGTCTTTGGTCTGTTCTTCGGCCTCGCCACACCGTTGGCCGATCTGCATGGATTGGAGCCGATCGTTTCTGGACGAGCGCTGCAACTGGCAGGCGCGGTGTTGGTCATAGCCGGCGTCGCTGCCACGTCCCTAGCTCAATTCCATATGGGGTCGGAATGGAGGATCGGCGTGAGCAGACACGAGCACACCGATCTGATTGTCACTGGTCCCTTCGCCTCTGTGCGCAATCCGATCTACACCGCAATCATCGTCACTGCCATCGGGTTCGTCTTGATGATTCCCAACTGGATCGGTCTGGTGGCCGTGGGTCTGCTTGTGGTCACGATCGAGTTGCAGGTGAGGTTCGTAGAGGAG
>JAAETV010000431.1 GCA_024227975.1 Actinomycetes bacterium | reverse complement strand
TCGATGAATGAGAAGTCAAGTCCCCGATGGAGGAAGAGATGCCACGCGACCCCCGATTCGATGTGCTGTTCGAGCCAGTCCAGATCGGCCCGGTAACCGCCCCCAATCGCTTCTACCAGGTCCCACACTGCACCGGGATCGGGTACCGACGTCCTCAGACGCTCGCCGCCTTGCGGGGAACCAAAGCCGAAGGTGGGTGGGGCACGGTCTGCACCGAGTACTGCTCAATTCACCCCTCCTCTGACGATGACCCCTACCCGTCGGCATCCATCTGGGATGACGATGACGTCCGCTCCCTGTCGCTGATGGTCGACAAGGTTCACGACCATGGTGCCCTGGCCGGCGTCGAGCTTTGGCACGGGGGCGCAGCCAGCGCCAACCACTACTCACGCGAAGCGCCCGTCGGCCCCTACAGTCGGCCGGCCGGAGTATGGGACCCGGTCCAGACCAGAGCCATGGACAAGAACGACATCAGGGAATTCAAGCGCTGGCACCTCGAGGCGGCCCAGCGAGCCCAGCGAGCCGGCTTCGACATCGTCTACGTCTACGCCTGCCACTGGTACCTGGTGAAGCAGTTCCTCGACCCATCGAATCAGCGCTCCGATGAGTACGGCGGCTCGCTGGAGAACAGGGTGAGGTTGCTGCGTGAGCTGATCGAGGAGACGAAGGAGGCCATTGGAGACACCTGCGCCGTAGCCGTGCGCTTCTCGGCCAGCTCAGGAGGAACCGACGATTCACCCGACACGACCGAGCCCCGGGCGACGCTAGAGCTCCTCGCTGACCTGCCGGACCTCTGGGACATCACGGTGCACGACTACAGCTATGAGATGGGAACCTCGCGCTTCGTCCAGGAGGGCGGGCTGGAGTCAACAATGAAATGGGTCAAGCAGGTGACGGACAAGCCTGTGGTCAGCGTTGGTCGGTTCACTTCACCCGAGACCATGCTGCGCCTCGTCCGCCAAGGGATCGTGGATCTCGTCGGAGCCGCCCGCCCATCGATCGCCGATCCATTCCTGCCCCAGAAGATCGCCGAAGGACGCGAAGACGACATTCGTGAGTGCATCGGCTGCAACATCTGCTACACGGGCGATCAGACGGGTACACCGATCCGGTGCACTCAGAATCCCACGATGGGCGAGGAGTGGCGCAAGGGCTGGCACCCCGAGCAGCTACCGGCCCGAGGCTCCGACTCGTCGGTCCTCATCGTCGGGGGCGGGCCGGCCGGGCTGGAGGCCGCCATCTCGCTCGGCAAGCGAGGCTACGAGGTCATCCTGGCTGAAGCACGCCGCCAGTTGGGGGGCCGCGTCACCCTCGAATCAGCCCTGCCCGGACTGGCTGAATACGCCCGCGTCCGGGACTGGCGGCTGACCCAGATGGCGAAGCTGCCCAATGTGGAGTTCTACCTGGAGAGCCTCGTCGACGAGGATCAGATCCTGGACTATGGGGCCGACCGGGTCGTGATCGCAACGGGCGCCAAGTGGCGCCGGGACGGGACGGGACGGTGGCTCGAAGATCCGGTACCGGGGTGGGAGCAACCATCGGTGTTCACCCCTGACGACATCATGGCCGGCGTGATGCCGACCGGACCCGTCATCGTCTTCGACGACGACCACTATTACATGGGCGGTGTGATCGCCGAGCGGCTCCGGGCCGCCGGTCTCACCGTCATCCTGGCCACT
>JAAETV010000430.1 GCA_024227975.1 Actinomycetes bacterium | reverse complement strand
TGGTCGCCAAACGGCAGCTACGAACAAACCGACATGGTGGACGACCTGGTGGCCGTTGTCGATGCCCTCGGCGGTCATCGACCAGTCCTGGTCGGCGCATCCATGGGTGGCGGCGTCAGCCTGCACGCCTGCGGCGAAGACCGCGTCGACGCGACCGCGCTGGTGCTGGTGGACATCGCCCCCCGCATCGAACCCGACGGAGCCGGCCGCATCATGGACTTCATGCTCCAAGCGCCCGACGGCTTCGACAGCCTCGAGCAGGTGGCCGATGCCATCGCCAACTACCAGCCCCACCGGACACGCCCTCGCCAGCTCGACGGCCTGGCCAAGAACGTGCGCCTGGGAGACAGCGGCCGCTACTACTGGCACTGGGACCCGGCCTTCATGAGCCGCAAACGAGAACTAGGGAAGCGCACTGCCCACCTCGAAGCGTGTGCCCGACGCCTGACCCTGCCCACGCTTCTCGTCCGTGGGGGCCTCTCCGACATCTTGAGCATGGAGGGGGCGGAGAGCTTCCTCGAGCTGTGCGCTCACGCCGAATTCGTCAACGTCACCGACGCTGGTCACATGGTGGCCGGCGACCGCAACGACATCTTCAGCGACAGCGTCATCGACTTCCTCAGCCGAACCGTGCCCGTTGGCGGTGAACCGACCCAACCACCGCACGTCCTCCACCCACACCACGAGGGCCCGCCCGGTGGCATCACCGATGTCCCATGATCCAGTTGGGCTAATCGGACTTTGGCGGGCCGGCCGTACTGTTCTGCTGCTCAGCGGGGCGGCAAACCATACCGTTCCAGGATGTCGTCGGGCTTGAACGTCTCGAAGGGAACGGTCTCGGCCGTGCAAAGCTCGACCATCGTGTCGACGATTTCCGACGGGTCGAGCTGTTTGCTGAGCATCCGGGTGCGGGTGCTAGCGGCTAGGTCGAGCTCGGTCGGGCCACTAGTCCCGGCCAGCTGCTCGTCGACGCCGTCGACCATGGCGTCGTTGAACCCCGTGGCGTACGGTCCCGGGTTGAGCTTGCACACATCGATGCCGTACGGCTCCATCTCGACCCGGAGGGACTTGGCGAACGCCTCCAGGGCATGCTTTGTCATGGCGTATGGACCGGACAGGGGGCCGCTGAAGAGCCCGGCGATCGAGGACACAACGATGATCCGACCTCGCCCTGCCTGCTTCATGGCCGGGATCACGGCCCGGGTGATCGCCATCGTCCCGAAGACGTTCACCTCGAAAACTTCCCGGACCAGCTCGATAGGAACATCGGCCATGGGCCCGAGCTGACCCCGTCCGGCATTGTTGAGCAGCACATCGGGCCCGAGGTCGCCGGCCGCGACCAGATCGGCCGGGTCGGTGATGTCCAGCTTCATCGCCTGGAGATTGTCCGGGGCTTCGGCGGCCAACGCTTCGGCCTGGGCCTCGTCCAACGTCCCAGCGATCACGTCGTGGCCTCCGGCGGCCAGGGCCAGAGCTGCACCCCGGCCGAACCCTGACCCAGCCCCGGTAATGAGGATCATCCGATTCGACATGCCGACGGATCGTAGTCCGGCCACCCGCTCGAGGACGGATGATGCTCATCAAGATCATCGCCACCCAGTTCGTGGTTCCCCGGTGACAACATTCGCCACGGCCATGCCTAGCGGCTCAGGTCGGATCGGGATTCATCTCCCAGCGGTCCGGTGAGCGCCAGAGGGCGCCGGCCACCAGCGCTCGGATCGCCGTCATCTCCGATGGCAGACGATTGTGGAGCCGCATGAACAGCTCTTCGATCTGGAGTAGTTCGGCGTCCCATTCGGCCCGATCGACCGAGAGACATTCGAGGAAGCGCTTCTCGGTGAACTCCTCCAAGCCCTTCCAGTTGAGGTCCTGGTAGCGGGGCATCCAACCGAGCGGGCTCTCGACACCGACCGCTCGACCATTGGCTCGCTCGACGATCCACTGGAGGATCCGAATATTGTCACCGAACCCAGGCCAGACGAATGAGCCGTCAGTGTCGCGGCGGAACCAGTTGACCTCGAAGATCCGGGGCGGATTGTGGATCTTGCGGCCAAACGACAACCAGTGGTTGATATAGCTGCCCATGTGGTAGCCGGCGAACGGCAACATGGCAAAGGGATCGCGACGTACCACGCCCTGTTCACCGAAGGCGGCGGCCGTCGTCTCTGAGCCCATGGTGGCGGCCATGAACACCCCGTACATCCAGTTGAAGCTCTGCACGACCAGCGGGATCGTTCCCGATCGGCGGCCACCGAACACGAAGGCCTTGATCGGCACCCCTTTCGGGTCGTCCCAGTCGGGGTCGAGGGCCGGGTTCTGGGCCGCCGGGGCGGTGAACCGGGCATTCGGGTGCGAGGCGTTGCGGCCGGAGTCGGGGGTCCAGTCGTTGCCCTGCCAGTCGATGGTGTGAGCTGGTGGGTCGCCGTCCATACCCTCCCACCAGACGTCGCCTTCGTCGGTGAGGGCGACGTTGGTGAAGATCGTATTGGCCCGGATCGACTCCATGGCCGAGGGGTTGGTGTCGAACGAGGTGCCGGGGGCGACACCGAAGTAGCCGGCCTCGGGGTTGATGGCATACAGCTTGCCGTCCTCGGGCGACGGCTTGATCCAAGCGATGTC
>JAAETV010000429.1 GCA_024227975.1 Actinomycetes bacterium | reverse complement strand
TCGCTGAACGTGCCATCGGCGGCACCAGAGAAGGTCAGTTCCTGATCTCCCACCCGGCGGTCGAATACAATTCCGGTGCCAATGGCGGCACTGTCAGCGATGGATCGCCCATCGAGCGCATCGGCGGTCTCACCACCCCACCAGATCGCCACCGGCACCTCGCCTACGGTGTCATTGACCGCTCGCTTCTCGTTGATCAGCTCGAAGGGATAGGCCTTGGAATCATCGTCGATGGTGACCCCGACGACTCGGGACAGGGCCGGGAATCGGGAATCGATTTCGCCGTTGAACAGGAAGGGGCGCTCGCTCGAGCTGTAGCCGACATAACTATTGGCGCCATAGTCAGTACCGAAACCAGTGTCCTGTGAGAGGGACAGAGCATTGGGGAACGCCTCGACGGCGTCGCGGTAGGCAACGATCGATGTTGGGATCAGATCGAGTTTGGTACCGGCCAGCTCACCAACGAGGGCCTCTCCTGTCAGCTGTTGCCACAAGGTCACCGTCGCCTGGTCCCACATGACGAGGTCACTGTTGCGCAACAGCCCAGAGACTCCGAATCGAGCCGCTTCACCGTTGACCCTGGCATCGAAGGAGATCGCGGTATTGCACAAGGGGCAGAAGGTGACGATGACGGGAATGTCGCCGAAGCGATCGTTCACTATCTCATGGCGGGTCAGGATCGACAGCGGATAGAACCGCACCTCGTCGTTGAATTGGACCATGGCGCCAGGTTCGCGATCACCAAGCCAGGTGGCAGCGCCGATGGGCTCGAACTTGGGGACGTCGATGGGGGGTATCCGGTCGCGGGGGTCGGCTGTTGGGATGCCGAGTTGGAACTCTCCGATATCAACGGTCTGACGGGTCCAATCGGTTGGCCAGCTAGATGTGGCGGCCCTGACGTCTGGTGCGAGGGCCAGGTCTGGTGAGTCGGTCACAACGGTGACCCCTTCCGGACTCGGTGAGTCACCGGTTGAGGGATCAGAAGCCTTGGTGCTCACAGACCCAGCATCGGGGTCACCGCTGACGGCCTCGGAGCCGTCGTTGGTGTTGGTCCCGGAGCAGGCGGCTGCCACCAACGCCAGGCCAACCAGCAGTGAGGCAAGGCGGGCAGATCTGTGGGGGCGGGCAGCGACCATGGAAAGGCAACCTCGTGACCCCCTGTTGTCTTCCCTGTTCTCGTCAACTGGGTTCAGAGCCACGCCGGGCGGGGTGGCCCACTCAGATGGCTGCGTTGACCTCGCCCATCTTGGCGATCGTCTCCAGGGCCGAGGCTTGGTCACCACTCATACAGCGGATTATCACATCGTCGTAGCCGAGGGCCGCCAGCCCGGCCACCTGCTCGCCCACCTCGGCTGGTTCACCGATCAGGAGCTGGCTGGTGTCGATCCCCCGGTAGCCCTTGTCGATGATGGCCTTCGCTTCAGCTCGGGCCCGGTCGCCGTTGTCGAGGACCAGGGCGTCGCGCCGAGCGATGGAACGCGGCACGGCTGCTTCGGCCTGGCAACACTGGCGATAGGCATCGATGAGGTCGGACGACTGGTCTTGATCCAGGCCGGGTCCCCCGTACCAGGCGGTGCCGAGCTTGGCGGCCCGGCGCAGGGTGGCGGGAACGTGACCCCCGATCCACCACTCAACCTGCTGGGTGGGACGCAGGGCCAAGGTGGTCGGACCCATGCCCAGGATCTCGCTGTGGACCTCCTCTCCAGCTAGGAGAGCCTGGGCGATGGTGATGGCTTCATCAGTGTTGCGACCCCTGGTGGACAAGTCGGCACCCAGAGAGGCGAACTGGCGACGCCCGGTTCCGATCCCGACCTGGACGATGAAGGGCGCATCGACCAACGAGGCCAGGGTGCCGATGTGCTCGGCCATGATCAGGGGTGGCCACAGGGGCACGAGGAAGAGACAACCGGCGGGCCGGTCGGGCCACTCAGCCAACAGCCGGCCGAGGATGGGGGTGTTCTGCATGTACCAACCGGGCTGGCCGTGATGGTCCCCGACGCTGAGTGAGCTGAGGCCGGCGGCGTAGGCGGCAGCCGCTCGTTCCACCATCCACCCAGCCGCTCGGGCTGGGCTGTCAGCGGTGAGGGACGAAGAAATCGAGATACCGATACGCATGAAGTTCAGACGATCTTGATCTCGGTGGCGATGACCCATGGGAGGGGCCCATCGACCAAGAACTTGGCCTGATCGGCTCTGGTCGCCGCTAGCTCGGGAGAGCGAGCAGCCACCCGGGCCTGCTCCAGATTCCCGAGAGTGGCCATGGCTACGCCGTCGAATTCCGGTTCCCGACCATCCCGGTATTGGGACGGGGCGGCATGGTTCTGGACGTAGTGGACCATGCCGGGCACCGCGGCGCCGAGGGGGCCATGGACGGTTCGCCAATGATCATGAGCCTGTTCGGGGCTGAGGTCGGGGCGGCGCTTGATCCAGGTGATCTGCTTCAGGCCATCGGGGCCGGACCGGCCGTCGAGGATGGTGGCCTCGTTGACCACAAGATGACGGCGACGGTTGGGGTCGATGAACCTGGCCTCATCGGCCATGAGGGCTTCGAGCTCTGGGGTGCCACGGTGGGTGTGGAGGGTGGCCACGTCATCCCACCAGGTCTCGGCCAGGCCATCGCAGTAGGGGTCTCCGTTGGCGTAGCCAGCATCAGTCGTTGGGTTCTGGTTGTAGGCGCACAAGCCCGGCATCTTCAGCACAGCCTTGGGATGCTCATGACGCCAGTAGTGACGAAAGTCATCGAGAGCCATGCCGGGTGGGCGTGAGAACCAGGTCAGTACTTTGATCATTGGGCCACCTCAATCATGGGCCAACACTAGCCAGGTGGCTCGGGGGCTGGGACTGGCCGTGGCCGGGGGAAGACGTCTCCCCCCACCGGCGACGCCGTTGTTCATGGGCCCACCTTGCGCTCGGGCCGAAGCCCGTCGCCATTGGTCGAGGGACCGGCAGCTTCCGCTACGGGCTCAGGATGGGGGGGAATTGGGGGTGGGCCAGGGGCCGGCACCAAACCACTGAGCTCGAGCTCGCGAATGGGCTCTGTCAGACCAGGACGGAAGCGAGCTCGTAGCACTGCGGCTACCAGGGCTACCTCGTCGAGCCCGCCGGGCTCGGTCAGGTACCCGGCCAGGCTCGATGCGATCATCAGCCTCACACCCTTGACCTCAGCCGTCCCCGCCCTGACTTCAGCTGGCAACGAAAGCACATCCTGGAATACGACCACCCCATGGACGGGGACGGACTCCATCATCTCACCCACCGCCTCCATCTCTCGCAAGACATCGTCGATCATGGAATCCGGCTTGGTTTCACGCCCCCGACCGAAGAGGACCGTCCCTCGATCGATGGTCAACTTGGCTTGGCGGACCACCGAATCGACGATCACCACCCCCATCGGGGCGACAACCAGATGATCGATGGCCGCTCCTCCCGCCTCTCCCTCACGAACATCATTGAGGACCTCGATCCCCTCGATCTCATCGAGAACGGCGTTGACCTCGAGGGCAAAGTCACCGTCGACGGCAAGAGTGAGGGCGGCTCGAATTGCGGCCACCGCTGCCACCTCGGAGGAATTGCGGGCCCGGAACCTGGTCGCTTCGTCGAGGCAAGAGGCAATAACTGGGGCCAGCTCAACTGGTGAGGATCGCCCCCCAGAACCAGGAGGGCGATCGTCGGTGGAGCTGGTGGTCCGGGTCGCTTCCGGATCGTATTGCCGTCGGGTCAAAGCCACAATGGCGACCAGAGCCGAGGGTATGGCAAGCCCTATGGCGATCACCACGACAATCGTCGAGGGCATGGTCGACCCCCTAGGTACTACAGCCTAGTCCTCAGACGTCACCCCTTCACTATCGCCGTTGCTTCCACCCAGTGTCGACACCACCTCAGTCGACGCCGCGACCTCAGCCACCATCGCTGGTGAATAGGCCATGGGAACGAGCTCGCAGGCCAACCAATAGGGCCGCTGGTCGAGATCGTGACCCGAGCCACGCACACCGCTGACCCCATGGGTCACCACCCAACCGGACCGATCCCAGTCGGAAAGGTCGAAGGCATAGCGACCAACCGACGAGGTCGCCGCTCGCTCTCCAGTGGCCGGCATCAAGCTGGAGGCCCTCACCGTGTCCCCGTCGCCAGGCACGGAGTCGACGGGAGGATGAAGATAGGCCAGTTCAGGCCGGGCCAGGGCCAGCGGATGGGGTGCAACCATGGTGTGGACACGGTCCCACGTCCAGCCCTCGACCTCAGGTCCGAGACTACTCGTCAACCCCGCCGCGGCCCGGTCGAGCAGCTGACCGAGTAACTCCTCAAACTCGTCATCGTCATGAAGGGAGGGAAGCTGACGCCAGCCCTCACCCCGGAGCAGGATCGAGGCCCCCTGGAACAGCATCCGAGAGGCCGACGACTGAGCCGGCCAGCCTCGCTCACCGACCTCAGCCTCGATGAGACCGAGGAGCGAACCGACCTCCTCGGCCCACAACCGACGGACGGCTGAGTACACAGTGGCCCCTATCGATCCCATCGCCAGATCATGATCCCACCCACCGATCAGCTCTTGGGCTCGACGGCCCCCGTCCGTCTTGGGACGCCCCGACATCAGCCGGGCAACGATTTCAGGGGCGACGAGTGAGCGTGTATCGGCGTGTATCCGCTTCATGTCGTCAACGGTTGCGTGGTCGAGATCGGCCAGCAGCTCGACGATGCGGTCATGGCGGGCCGGGCCGACGAAGTCGAGCGAGATGTAGGGGCCAGCATCACTGGTGCGATTGTTGGCGGTGACGAGGAAACCCCGCTCGGGATTGGTCAAACGGGGAAGGAGGTCGAAGGGGACGGGCCCCAGTCCGGTCCAGGCGTGTTCGTCATCGCCGGGTACCGGGATCCAGCGGTTGGCCGTTGGCCGCTCGACAACCCGGCCCCGTAGCCGGAACGAGATCGTCCCATCAACATCGGCTGTCAGCAGATTGTTGACGGGGATGACCCACGGCTCGACCGAAGCCTCCAACTCGGTCACCGACCCAGCTTCGAGCATGGGTCGAAGACAGTTGAAGGTGGTGTCTGGTCCATGGAGCCCGGTCCAAGCCATCGACAGTACGGGACCGTCACCGTCGAGCGAACCCAGCACGACGGGGCCCCGCTCGGTGGTGGCACAAGCCACCTCGACTGGCTCGGCGCCGAACACGTCGATGGTCTCCATCCGCTCAGCCGTGATCGCCCCCCGCTCGACGAAGACATCGGTGTCGTCGGCCATCCCGTGGGTGATACACCAGGCAACCGAGGCATTGTGAGCGAAATGGGGGAAGCCCGGCACCCCGGGGAAGGCCATGCCGATCACATCGAAGGCGTCACAGCGTAGGTGGCACTGGTGATAGACGTTTGGGAACTCGATGCCCCGGTGAGGGTCGCCAGCCAATAGGGGCTTGCCGCTAGCGGTTCTGGTCCCGTGGATGGCCCACGAGTTGGAGGCGCCGTCGACATCATCGATGCCGACGAGGTCATCGGGGGCTGAGCGCAGGGCCTGCTCGGCATCGGCCAGGAAGTCAACGGCAGGCGTAGCTCCGACCACTATCGGCGATTGGACCGCCAGGTCACCAACCATGGCCCGGGCTACCTCCACCCCACCGCCGAGAACGAGCGCACCCCGCCACAGCTTTCGATGAAGGGCACCCATGAACAGGTGGCGGACCTGGTACACGGCCAAGCAATGCCAGGGCTCCCAGGAGGCCGGGGGCTCGGGATGATGATCGAACTCCGGTGGAAGGCCATCAGGGTGACCATCGAGCCAGGCATTGACCCCTCGGGTGTATGCGGTTGCCATCTGTCGCGCCGTTTCGTCAAGGGCATCCCACGAGCGCTTGGCCGCCGAAGCCAGATCGACTCGACGGAAGAAGCGGTCCTCGGCCACTGCGGCCGGGCCGGCCACCTCGGCCCACCGACCGAGAGCTCGGCGTCGATCCCACTCCATCTGCCAGATCCGATCCGAGGCCGAGAGCCAACCCTGGGCCCAGAAGGCCGCCTCGGCGCTTGGGGCATCGACGTGGCCGATGCCCCACTGGTCACGGGTCAGGGTCACATCCATGGACACATCCATCCTCAATCGCTCCTCTGGCGTAGTTCACTCAACATGGCGGCAAGGGCCTCAGCCTCGGCCGGTCCGGTCACCGGTATCGAGAACTCGATGCGATCGACCCGGTTCCCGTAGCGATTCGCGAGCATGGGGGCGATCTCGTCGTGGGTGCCGATGGTGGCCACGGTGTCGAGCATCTCGTCGTGAACCAGTCCTGGTAGGCCATCCCACTTCTGGTCTCGGGAGAGTTGGGAGGCCGCCATCGCAATCCCGTCCCACTCGTGAAGCTCGAACGTCCGACGGTAGGACGGCGTTGACAGATAAAAGGCGACCCGAGCCCTGACCGTCTCACGAACCCGGTCGAGGCTGCTCCGGTCGGGGGCGGTGCCGACGAGTGGCTTCATGCACACCTCGACCTCGGCCAGATCACGACCGGAGCGGCCCGCTCCCTTGGCCATGGCCGGCAGGACCGCTTCGTCGATGAAGCGAGGAGTGCACACCGGGTGGAGGCGGATCCCATCGGCCACCTCGGCCGCCACCGCCGACATGTTGGGTCCGATGGCAGCAAGATGGATGGGGATCCTGGGATGGTCGATGGGGCCGGGGTCGAACAAGGGCACCATGAGATCGAGCTGGTAGTGGTCGCTTTCGAAAGCGAGCGGGGTGCCGTTCTGCCAGCAGTCCCAGACTGCCCGCACGGCCAGCACATAGTCACGCATCCAGGGGGCGGGGGGATGCCAGGCGAATCCGAACCGCCGCTGCATATGGGCTCGAACCTGTGACCCGAGACCGAGCACGAAGCGACCCCCTGACAGCTGCTGGAGTGACCAGGCCGACATGGCGGTGATGGTCGGGCTGCGAGGGAAGGCCATGGCTACCGAGGTACCGAGGCCAATAGTCGAGGTGGCGGCCGCCCCCAGGGCCAGGAGCTGGTAGGGGTCATTCTTGGTCTCCTCGACCAGTACAGCGTCGAGCCCAAGCTCTTCAGCCCGGGCGGTGCCAGCGGCGAAGGCCCCGATGTCGAGTGGTGTCTCCGGCTCCCGCAGGCCGGGATCGAGCTTTCCCAACGGCAACAAAGACTCGACGAGCATGAGGTCCTTCCCTCGTTCAACAATCAATACATCATGGTGACCCGCGATCCTGACAGATGGTGCCGACACCGTGCCCGATCGTGGGGCTTTCACCGACCGGGAGGAGCGGGTTAGCCTGCTCGGCTAGCGGCCCTTCCAGCCAGGACCCAGCCCACAAACAGCTCACCGACGACGGGATCTCCATGTCTGCTCCCCCCACGCTTGACGCGTTCCGAGCCGAGGTTCGCACCTTCTTCACCGACACCGTCCCCGACACCCTCGATGATCACCAGCCCGGCCTGGAGCGAGCCAAGGCCTGGCGGGCCCTGCTGTTCGACCATGGTCTGGCCGCCATCGACTACCCGGTGGCCTACGGGGGTCGTGACCTTTCGGCCGAGCACCGTCAGATCTACAGCGAGGAGAGCCAGGGGCTGATACCCCGTGAGGACGCAACGTTCGGGATCGGGGTCGGCATGGCCCTCCCGACCTTGCGTGACCTCGGGAGCCATGAGCTGAAGGAACGGTTCATCCGCCCCGGCCTTCGGGGTGAAGAGATCTGGTGCCAGATGTACTCCGAACCCGTAGCCGGCTCCGATCTGGCCTCACTCGCCACCCGAGCCGAGCTCGACGGCGACGAATGGGTCGTTACCGGACAGAAGGTGTGGACCTCGGGGGCCCAACACAGCCAGTTCGCCATCCTGTTGGCCCGCACCGACCCCGATGCCCCAAAGCACCGCGGTATCACCATGTTCGTCTTGCCGCTCGAACAGGACGGTGTGACGGTTCGTCCTTTGGTCCAGATGACGGGCCAGTCGGAGTTCAACGAGGTATTCCTGGACGAGGCCCGCCTCCCCAAGGATTGGGTCGTTGGCGACATCAATGGGGGCTGGCGGACGGCGGTTGCCCTCCTGGCCCACGAACGGGTCCAGACCGGGGTGGCCTCCATGAGCGGGTCGTCACACCAGCGATCCAAGGCGGGGCGGGTCCCGATCCCGGTTGCCCAGCTGATCGAGCTGGCGACAGCCAAGCACCGCCTCGACGACCCCATGGTCCGCCAGGAACTGGCCCGACTTCACAGTGGGGAGCAGATAGTTGGCTATATGAAGGCCCGGAGCGATGTCCACCCCTCGGTCGGCAAGCTGTGGCGAACCAAGCAAGGCCGAGCCGCCGCCAACCTCGCCGCTCGCCTGATGTTCCCAGCCTCCCCAGCCTGGGGTGACGATGACGTCGACGGCGACTACTTCGCATACCACATCCTGAACTGCCGGGGGATGAGCATCGGGGGCGGAACCGACGAGATCCAGCGCAACACGATCGGTGAACGGGCCCTGGGACTACCCCGGGAACCGACAATCGATCGGGACACCCCTTTTCGTCAGCTCCTGAAGAACTGAGGCCACCACCTTGAGCCGTCTCACCACTCCCCTGTGCCGCCAGCTCGGCATTGACCTCCCCATCTTCGGCTTCACCCATGACATCGCAACGGTGGCCGCTATCACCAACGCCGGCGCCATCGGGATCTACGGAGCAACCCGCCGCTTCCCTCACGAGATCCGCGACGAGCTGGCGGAGATCCGTCGCCTGGTCGGCGACAAGCCTTTCGGCGTCGATCTCGTCTTCCCCGAGGGGATGCCGGAGCACAACTCCCGGGATGAGATCGAACGACACATCCCCGATGGCCACCGGGCTTTCGTCACCGACCTCATCGACCGCTACCAGGTGCCAGAGCCCAGCGGCCCCGGAGCTCGGACCCGTTTCATCCGATCCAGGGAGATCGAAGACGAGCAATTGGAGGCAGTCATGGCTTCCGATGTCGACCTGTTCGCCTGTGGCATCGGGGCTCCCCATCGCGCCGTCGACCGGGCCAAGGAGCTGGGAAAGACTACGGCTGCCCTCATCGGCAGCCCTCGCCATGTTCGTCGAGCGGTGGCCTCTGGGGTCGACATGATCGTGGCTCAGGGAGCCGACGCCGGGGCCCATACCGGCACCATCGGCACTTTCACCCTCGTCCCCCAGATCGTGGATGCCGTCGGTGACATTCCGGTGCTGGCCGCCGGTGGGGTGGCAACCGGGCGCCATGTGGCCGCCGCCCTGGCCATGGGGGCTCAAGGGGTGTGGTGCGGCACGATCTGGCTGACCACCACCGAGTACTCAGGCCACATGCATCCCCACCTGGTCGACAAGTTGTTGGCGGCGACCTCGGCCGACACCGTCATCACCAGGAGTGAGAGCGGGAAGACGTTCCGCCAGATCCGCTCGGCCTGGAGCGATGAGTGGGCAGCGGAGGGCGCTCCGGAACCGCTCAGGATGCCGTATCAGGATGTGCTGGTCGGTGACCTGCTGGGGGCGATCGTCGAACACGGCGTCGAGCCCCTGCTCCACTCGGGAGCCGGTCAGGGGATCGGGTACGCCACCGAGGTGAAGCCGGTGACGGAGGTGATCGAGACGCTCATGACCGAAGCCATCGCAGCCGCCGACGGCCTCGGCTAGACCGCGCCGCTCATCAGATCCCCCCAGGGAGTAGGGGGCCGGAAACCTACTCGTCTTCGTCTTCGGCCAGGAGGCGGTAGAGAGCTTTGCGGGTATCGGCCAGGATGACGTTGGCCGCTTCGAGTTGCGTCGGTGAGCCGGTGACTGCCACCTGCTTGACCGCGGCCCCGACCTGGAACATGGCCCGGTGAAGGGCGTGAGGCCCGCTGGCGCCCTCGTCGGCGAATCGCTCCCAAACAGGACCCTGCTCGATGGACCGGGCCGCCTCGCGACCCTGTTCGGTGAGGGAGAATACATTCTTACCCTCGGAGGACTCGCTGACAACGAGACCCTCATCGGCCATCAACTGGAGGGTGGGATAGATCGAGCCCGGGCTTGGTTGCCACGCCCCTCGGCTTCGCTCCTCCAATTCCTGCATGACTTGGTAGCCGTGCATGGGCTCTTCAGCCAGGAGGGCAAGTACGGCATTTCGTACCTCGCCTCGGCTGACCCGGTTGCGACGCCGTCCCCGACCGTGGCGGCCTGGTCCCCGACGCCGAGAGCGACCCGGGCCTCTTGACCCGAGCCCGACAGGACCTTCTGGCCCTGGTGATTCAGTGTTTGCTAGTCGTCGATCGTACATGATCAACTCTCCTTTGTCTGTTCTTGTAAGACTCACGATATATCGTTATCGCGAATTATCAACCCGCGCCTGGTGTGGCTTCAGGCACACTTGTGTCATGAGTGACATCGACATCCCAGTTGCCAACCGGCTCAACAACCGGGTGGCCCTCATCGTCGGCGGCGGGCAGACCGAGGGTGAGACCGTCGGCAACGGGCGGGCCACCGCCATCGTGCTGGCCCGAGCCGGGGCGACCGTCATCGTTGCCGATCGCCACCTGGACTCGGCCCAAGCCACCGTCGACCTCATCACCGACGAGGGTGGGACGGCTCGGGCCACTGCCCTCGATGTGACCGACGATGCCCGTCACCGCCAGGTCGTCGATGAGATCATGGCTACCCACGGCCGGCTCGACATCCTGCACAACAATGTGGGCGTCAGCATCGCCGGTGGCGATGCTGACGCCCTGGAGCTCGATCCCGACACCTTCGATCAGCTATGGCAGATCAACCTCAAGGGAGCCTGGTTGGCGGCCCGCCATGCCATCCCCGTCATGCGCACCCAAGGAGTGGGATCGGTGGTCAGCATCTCCTCCATGGCGGCCAGGCTGGCCTACCCCCTGGTCGGCTACAAGACGACCAAGGTGGCCATGATCGGCCTGACCGAGAACCTGGCCGCCACCAACGCCAGCTATGGAGTGAGGGTGAACACCATCCTCCCGGGCCTGATGAACACGCCAATGGCCATCGAAGCTCGGGTTGCTCAGGGGACACCGAGGTCGGATGTGATTGCCAGCCGTGATCGCAGGGTCCCCCTGGGAGCCAAGATGGGTTCGGGCTGGGATGTGGCCCACGCCGCCCTATTCCTCCACAGCGACGAGGCCCGCTTCATCACCGGGATCGCCCTCCCGGTAGATGGGGGTCAGGGACTGACAGGCTGACGCCGCCTCAGTAGTCGCGTTTGCGGTCGCGGCGACGCAGGGTGACGACCCGGTGCTTGACCCTCCACCCATCGTCGGTCTTGACCACGTCGTCGTAGTAGGAGCCGGTACCAGCTCGTCCTCCGGGCAAGAGGGCCACGATCCGGAAGTACAGGTTGACCCCCTCGGACGTCTCGTCGACATAGATGTTGGTCATGGTGTGGGTGCGAGGATGCTCCGCCTCGGTATCCATGAAGGCCTTGATCCGTTCCAGCCCTTCCAGCCGGGGAGCACCGAGGTCGGTGAGGTCGAACACCGCGTCGTCGGTGAAGATCTGGCTCAGCCGATCCCAGTCCCGATCGTCGATGGCGTCGCCGTAGCGCCCAGGTAGTTCGTGCAGTTCGAGCCGGTCCCCTACGTCCATGCCTCATCCTGCCACGGGCCCGGAGTCCCGGGCCAGGGGCCAGTTAGATGACGGCGTGCTCAGGGGACGAGAGCACGGCTCGCATCTGACCGGAAACATCACCGGCCTTGTTGTGGATTGGTTGCCCGTCATCGTCGAGTTGGGGCATGACGTCGAGATGGCGCAGTAGGGCCTTGATGGCGTAGCGCGACGCCCGAGACCTTCCGTCGGTCGCCTTGATGGCGATCCCAAGACCCCGCTCGGGGAGCCCGGCCATGAAGACACCCTCTGCTCCCCCCTTCGTGACCACCGCCTCGGTAGCCACCTCGGAGATCTCCATCTCGGTGCGATCGGTCCCCGAAACCCAGAATGAGCGGCTGGCCGCGCTGACCACCCGTTCGGTCGTCGAGGGCAGGTCACCGATGAGGTCAACCGGATCGACCAGTCGGGCCATGGCGTAGGCCAGTCGTTGGAGAGAGATGGCGAACACGGGGATACCACATCCGTCGATCCCCGGCTGCTGGTCGGCCAGAGCCGCACCGGTCATGGTCTCGACCGCAGCCGTGACCCGACGCTGCACCTCGTGGCCGGGATCGATGTAGCCCCCGGTCGGCACCCCCAAGTGGTGAGCCAGGGACAAGAACCCAGCGTGCTTTCCCGAGCAACAGTTGAGGATGGCGCTGGGCTGGGATCGTGAAGCGTAGAGCTGCTCGAGGGCTTGGGGGTCGATTGGGGTGTCGGGGCCGCACTCCAGGTCGGCCTCGGACAGTCCGATCCGGGTCAGCCAGCCGAGTACGGCTTCGATGTGCTCAGGCTCACCACTATGGCTGGCGCAGGCCAAGGCCAGTTCCTCTTCAGAGACCGAAAGGGCGTCGGCGGCCCCCGATGTCACCAGGGGTATGGCCTGGATCGACTTGATGGCCGATCGGGCAATGGTGGGTCGCTCACGCCAACCCCAGGCTTGGAGGCGCCCAGAAGAATCGGAGATGACAGCGTGAATCTGGTGAGCACTCTCGACCGTGTTGCCGCGAACGACCTCAACCGTGAACGACGGGTCAGACCTCAAGACGATGTCGGGAAGCCAAGGTCGACCCCTCGCTCCGCCGGATCGGGCCAGCGAACAGTGACGGCCTTGTACTGGGTGTAGAACTTGACACCCTCAGGGCCATAGATATGGGTATCGCCGAACAGGGAGTCCTTCCAGCCCCCAAAGGAGTGGTAGGCCATGGGAACCGGGATGGGGACGTTGACGCCGACCATGCCGGCACCGACATCTCGTTGGAAGGCCCGGGCCGCTCCCCCGTCGTTGGTGAAGACGGCGGCCCCGTTCCCGAACGGGCTGTTGTTGATGATCTCCAGGCCTTCGTTGAAGGAGTCGGCCCGGACCACGGCCAGGACCGGACCGAAGATCTCGTCTTGGTAGATCTTCATGTCCGTCGTGACCCGATCGAATAGGCACGGTCCGAGCCAGAAGCCGCCCTCGTGGCCATCAACGGCCAGTCCTCGGCCATCGACCACTAGTTCGGCTCCTTCACTCACACCGAGATCGACATAGGACGAGACCCGATCGCAGTGGGCCTGGGTCACCAGCGCCCCCATGTCCATGGGCTGGCTCGACAGTCCGGGCCCGATCTTCAGATCGGCCATCCGCTCTTCGATGGCGGGAACCAGCTGGTCACCGACATCGCCGACGGCGACCACCACAGAGATGGCCATGCATCGTTCCCCCGCCGACCCATAGCCAGCGCTGACCGCGGCGTCGGCGGCCTGGCCGATGTCGGCGTCGGGGAGGACCAGCATATGATTCTTGGCTCCCCCCAGCGCCTGGACCCGCTTGCCAGCAGCCGTGGCCCGCTGTTGGATGGCCTTGGCGATGGGGGTCGATCCGACGAAGCTGACCCCAGCGACATCAGGGTGGTCGAGGAGGGCGTTCACCGCCACGGCATCACCTTGAACGACATTGAACACCCCGTCGGGCAAGCCGGCCTCGGCAAACAGCTCAGCCAGGAGCAGTGAACCGGAGGGGTCCTTCTCCGACGGCTTGAGGATGAAGGTGTTGCCGCAGGCAATGGCCAGGGGGTACATCCAGCACGGAACCATGATGGGGAAGTTGAAAGGGGTGATTCCGGCCATGACCCCAACGGGTTGGCGCATGCTGAAGGCATCGACCGAGGATGATACGTCCGGGGTCATCTCCCCCTTCAGCAGGGCCGGGATGTTGCAGGCGTACTCCACCACTTCCAGGCCCCGTTGGACCTCACCCGAGGCGTCTGAAAAGACCTTGCCGTGCTCGCTGACTATGGCCCGCGCCAGGGCATCACGATTGGCATCGAGTAGCTCCCGGTAGCGGAACATGATGGACGTGCGCTGACTCAGCGATACGTCACGCCAGGTCCCGAATGCGTTCAGAGCCGAAGCGACAGCCTGATCAACATCTTCGACCGAAGCCAAGGTGACCTCTGCTGTCACCTCCCCGGTTGCCGGGTTGAAGACCGGTGACGAACCAGCACCGGTCCCCCCTGTCCGCTGCCCCCCGATCCAATGGTCGATCACGGGCTGTCCGCCGGCTCCATGAACGTCTGTCGTACTTTCCTGCATCGAGGCCATGAGGGGAAAACGTAGTCGAAGAGTACCGCTGACAGATCACCGGAGGCCCCTCATACACTCGGGCCCATGATCGAGCACCAGCGGGGACTACGAGCCGCCCGCGTCCTCCTTGTAGGCCTGGTATTGGCAGTCGGCGGCGCGGCCTGTGGCAGTGACGACACGACAACAACGGAGACCCCAGCCGACAGTGGCCAGGACTCGGCTACGGAGACAACGGCCGACGCCAACGGAACTACCACCGAGACCTCAGCCGAAGCGACGACGACGACAGACGAAGAGCCCAATCCCGCCGAGGAAACCGAACCGGTCGACGAGGGGGCTGATCTGGTAATAGAGATCCTGGTCAGGGAGGGCTCGGTCACCGTTGACGAAGATCGGATCGACGTCCCCCTGGGGTCGGAGGTCGTGATCGGGATCGAGACCGATGTTGCCGATGAGGTCCACCTCCATGGCTATGACGTCTTGGCCGATGTCTCACCCGGTGAACGGACCGAGCTTCGTTTCGTGGCCGACACACCTGGTGTATTCGAGATCGAGCTCGAGGGTTCAGCTACCTTCCTGGTCGAGATCGCCGTGAGCTGATGCTGCTCGGTCACGGGGTGGGCTCGAGGGGCGACCTACCCCTCCCCTTGTGGATGTTCAGCTGGGCGGCCGCCATCGCCCTCATCGCCTCGTTCGTTGCCCTCGGCGCATTGTGGACCCATCCGCGCCTGGCCAAGGCGGCCGCCGGCCGGCCACTGGTGGGATCGTCCGACGCTCAGCCGCTCCCCGTCCTTCGTGGCCTTCGCTTTGTCGGCCAAGCCCTGGCCCTGGTGTTGTTCGTCATTGCATTGTGGGCCGGGCTGTTCGGTGAGAACTCGGCCGCTGACAACCTGTTGCCGGTGACCCTCTATGTCATCGTCTGGGTTGGGGCCCTGCTCATCGGTGGGCTCATCGGCGACCTCTGGCGAGCCATCAGCCCAATCACCACGCTGGCTCGGGGAGTCGAGTGGCTGGCAACCAGAGCTGGCAGCACCCCGGCTGAGGCCCCGGCCGGACTTGGTCACTGGCCAGCCGCATCCGGAATGGCCGTGTTCTTGTTCTACGAGCTGGCCCATCCCTCGGGCTCCGACCCCCGGACCCTGGCCTGGATGCTGGTGGTTCACACCATCGTCTCGCTGACCCTGGCTTGGCGCTGGGGGGCGGGCTGGATCGCCGACAACGAGCCCCTGGCCGTCCTTTTGTCCATCCTGTCCCGTATGGGATTCTTGTTCGCCACTGAAGGACAGATCCGAGCCCGCCCTCCGATGTCGGGGCTGGCCACGATGCCTATCCTGAGGGGGACGGCGGCCACCCTGCTCGTCGTGCTCGGCGGCACTACCTACGACGGGTTCAGTGAGAGCGAAGCTGGTCGTGACCTGCTGGGACGCCCTACAGGATGGGGCGGAGCAGCCCTTGAATCGGTTGGCCTCCTCGTGTCGATCACCGTCATCACCCTATTCTTCGCCCTTGGGGTCATCTGGACCTCGAAAGTGACCGGTTTCAGCCTGATCAAGGCCGCCGATGCCTTCACCCCGTCATTGGTCCCGATCGTGTTCGGCTACGCCATCGCCCACTATGCCCAGCTGTTGGTCGACGAGACCCAGACCTTCGTCCTCGCCCTGTCCGACCCGGGCGGCCTGGGCTGGGAT
This sequence comes from Actinomycetes bacterium, assembly GCA_024227975.1. The sequence goes on along the minus strand of JAAETV010000429.1, from coordinate 2,728 downwards.
CTCTTCGGAGGTGCCAACGGTGAGATCAACTTCAACCTCATCAGCGTCGACCTCATCGCCTGGATCCAGGTGCTGGCCATCCTGTTCGGCCACATCGGAGCCGTCGTCGTCGCCCACGACCGCTCGGTCGAGCTGTTCAAGCCCGGAGAGTCGCTGAGAAGCCAATTCACCATGTTGTTGGTGATGGTGGCCTACAGCACCCTCGGACTGTGGCTTCTGCTCAACGCCTGATCAGACGAAGTGGGAGCGGAGGACACCGATGTCCTCGATCTCGATCTCCACCATGTCACCGGCGTTGAGTAGTTGGGGCGGGTCCATGCGTGACCCGACCCCCTCGGGGGTGCCGGTGGCAATCACATCCCCGGGGCGCAGGGAGGTGGCCCTGGTGATGTACTCGATCACCTCATCGATCTTGAACAGCATCCGATCCGTTGTCGATGACTGCATGGTCTGGCCGTTGACCCTGGTCATGATGGCCTTGCCGTAGGGATCGCCGTACTCGTCGGCCGTGACCACCAGGGGGCCGATGGGGCCCGAGTCATCGGGGTTCTTGCCTAGGGCCCACTGGGATGTGGCCCGCTGGTGCTTGCGAGCGCTGATGTCGTTGAAGCAGGTATACCCGAGCACCCCGGCCATGGCATCGCCGGCGGCGGTGTCGACAAGGCGATCGCCGATGATCACCGCCAGCTCGCATTCCCAGTCGAGGCCTGGCTCCCCTGACGGGACCGAGATCTGGCCGTCGTGACACGACAACGAGGCATACCAGCGGGCGAACACATTGGGGGCCGGAGGCCGCTTGCTACCCGTTTCATCGATATGGGCGGCATAGTTGAGGCCGAGGCACAGGATCTTGGCCGTCCGGGGCACAGGAGGCACCGGGTCGACATCAGCCAGGGCCGACGACGGGCCGGTCGGGGTCGCTTGGCGCCACCGGGGGAGGTCGGCGTAGAAGTCGTCGATCGTGGTCAACGAGGTGACCGCATTACCGTCGACGACCCCGATGTGGTCGTCTCCGTCGTGTCGAAAACCTAGGAATCTCACCTGAACGCTCCCATTCGGTACTGATACCTAGCACGTCGACCAGGCCGAGCGGCCTCACCATAGACGGACCAGCTCGGTCGACGCCCAACGGCCCAACGAGCGGATCAGGTTCTGGCGAAGAGTCGGATCCGGTGCTGTCGGACCAGGATGAAGGTCATCGGTTGAACGGCGAGCCCGACAGCCAAGTACGCCAGTAGCGCCGGCTCGGTTCCCAGCTCGTAGGTGGCGGATCATGAGGACCGAGGTCGTGGCCAACACGATGCTGAAGAACCCGGTGACGGCCGCCGCCGAGCCAAGGAGGGCATTAGCGTGGTCTGGTGACCCGCGCACCGTATCTAGTCAGTCGACTACAGGGGTTTGGCACCACCATCTTCGCCGAGATGTCCGCCCTGGCCGCCCAGACCGGGGCCCTCAACCTCGGCCAGGGATTCCCCGACACCGACGGCCCGACCGAGGTGTCGGAAGCCGCCATCGAAGCCATACGGCAAGGCCAGAATCAGTATCCCCCTGGACCCGGGGTCCAGGACCTACGCAACGCCATAGCCGAGCACCAGAAGCGGTTCTGGGACATCGAGCTCGACCCCCAGCGGGAAATCCTGGTTACCGCAGGGGCAACCGAAGCCCTGGCAGCCGCCCTGCTGGGCCTGTGCGAGACCGGTGACGAAGTGGTTGTCTTCGATCCCACCTACGACTCGTACGCCGCCGGTATCGCCCTGGCCGGGGCCCGACTGCGAGGAGTCTTGCTCCGCCCCTCAGCCGGCAGCGACGGATCGTTCGGCTTCGATCCCGACGAGCTGAGGCGAGCCTTCAACCCCAAGACCCGCTTGATCCTGCTCAACACACCTCACAACCCGACAGGCAAGGTCTTCACCGAGGAGGAACTGGCCCTGGTCGCCGAGCTCTGCATCGAGCATGACGTCTTGGCCGTGACCGACGAGGTCTATGAACACCTGGTGTTCGAAGGCGGCACCCATCACCCTCTGGCCGGCTTCGATGGGATGGCGGAGCGGACACTCACCATCTCCTCCGGTGGTAAGAGCTTCTCCTTCACCGGTTGGAAGATCGGATGGGCATGTGGGCCGGCCCAAATCATCAACGCAGTGAAGACAGCCAAGCAGTTCCTGACCTTCGTGAGCGGGGCCCCCTTCCAACCCGCCATCGCCGTCGGTCTGCGCCTCGGCGACGGCTACTTCGATCGGTTCGTTGGTGAGCTCCAAGCCAAGCGGGACCTCCTCGGCCGCTACCTGACCGAGGCCGGGTTCGACGTCTTCACCCCTGAGGGTACCTATTTCACCACCGTCGATATCACCCCTGTCGGCGGGACCGACAGCATCGATTTCTGCCTTGGCCTCCCCGAACGGGCTGGCGTGGTGGCTGTACCGAGCGCAGTGTTCTATCAGGACCGGCATAACGGCAAACACCTGGTCCGCTTCTGCTTCGCCAAACAGGACGGCATCCTCATCGACGCCGGCCAGCGCCTGGTCACAGCATTCGCCTGAGCGAATGGGATTCACAGCATTCGCCTGACCGAATGAGATTCACAGCATTCGCCTGACCGAATGAGATTTACAGCATTCGCCTGAGCGAATGGGATTCACAGCATTCGCCTGAGCGAGTGGAAGTGCCAGCATTCGCTCAGGCCGAGAGGGCGGGGATCTCGTCGTCTGGTAGGGGGCGACTCATCTGG
>JAAETV010000428.1 GCA_024227975.1 Actinomycetes bacterium | reverse complement strand
CGGTTGAACCCGACCTGGACGGCGATCCCGGCAGCCCGGGCGGCGGCGATACCACGGTCGACTTCGGCCAGGTCGAGTGACAGGGGCTTCTCGATGAAGACCGGCTTGCCGGCCGTGGCCGCCGCTACCAGCAGGTCAATGTGGGTGTCGGTGGAAGAGCAGATGGCGATGGCATCAATGTCGTCACTGGCAATCAGGTCGTCGGGCGATCCTGCCACCCGGGCTCCGACGGTGGCGGCCACCTGTTCGGCGCTGGGCTGGTGAACGTCGAACACCGCCGTCACCTTCATGCCGGACACACGGTGGTGGACGAGGTCGACGTGCATGGCCCCGATGCGGCCCGTCCCCAACACCCCGAGGCGCAGATCAGACGATGAGACAGTCATGTGGTGGTCTCCTGAGGGCCGAGCTCGGGGCCGGGGCGGGCTGGTTCGCCGGCGCCCAGGACCGACTGATCCCAATCGATGATGGCTCCACTCAGCATCCCCGAGTCGGGGGTAGCCAGGTGCACGATGGTGCGGGCTATCTCGTCGGGCTTGATGAGCTTCCCCCACGGTTGGTTGGCCTCGGCTGCTTCCAACCAGCCGTCCTGGGCTCCTTCCCAGGTTCGCTGGGTGATGTCTTCAGCCGGGGTGTCCATCCAGCCCGGGTTCAGCAGGTTGACCCGGATCCGGTGCCGCATGAGCTGGAAGGCGAGGCTGCGGGTCATGGCCACCAGTGCGCTCTTGGACGTCGAATAGGCCAGCAACCTGTCCTGGCCACCATGGAGGGCGACCGAGCCGATCATCACGATTGATCCATCGACGCCCTGGCGCCTCATGATCTTCGCCACCCCTTGTGACAGCAGAGCAGGTCCGCGCACATTGACCTGGTACATACCATCCCAGATCTCGGGAGTGGTGTCCCACACGGTGCCGCGATCGGTCCTGGCCGCACAATTGACGAGGGCATGGCAGGTGTCGAACTCGGCGTCGAGCCGGGCGATGATCGATTCACATCCATCGACGGTGCCGATGTCAGCACTATGGCCCAGGACCCGACACTGATCGGTGGCTAGGGCCGCCGCCGCGGCTTCGGCCTTAGCCTCATCTCGCCCCACTAGCAGCAACCCGCTGGCACCCCGGTCGCGTAGGAGGCGGGCGGTGGCGAGACCTAGACCCTGGGTCCCGCCACTGACAAGGCCAATCCGGCCGGCGAAGTCTTGGGGCTCAGCCCCGTTCGGCATCACCAGCCCTGCCTCTGGTCGGCTTTGCCTTGCACCAACTCAGCTCGTGCT
>JAAETV010000427.1 GCA_024227975.1 Actinomycetes bacterium | reverse complement strand
GGTGTTGGGAAAGCGGGAGCCAACCGGTCGACCGGTGGCGGGCTGCGCCGACGATGCAAGGTCGGCCACCTCTGGCTCCGGGCGTGAGGAGGTTGCGGTTGTGGATGGCGTCGAAGTGGTCATGAGTCTCCGGATCGGGTCTAACAGGAAAACCTGGTCCCGATGAAAGGCTACAGATGAGTTGACGCTGTGACAGTCCGGTAGCACGGCAGTGACCATGCTCACCTTGGCTCACTAGACGAGGCAGCCTCCCTGGAGTGGCCCACAGATCCACCGCCACAGTCCGCCCAAGTCGAGTGCCCGACAACACAGCTCAAAATCACGATTCGTAGCGCTCTGGTCCCGGTGTTGGATAGTGCTCCAGGTGATCGGAAACGAGACCACAGAGGGTGCGATGAGCGTTTGCAGGTCAGCGGTGACCAGGCCGTCACCGTCGGTGGTGACAGGAGACCAGCCGCCGGCGTACACAGCGGAGAAAGTGATGCCTGATTGACTGTTGCAGGCCACGGTTGTGCTGTCCCTTCGCGGCGCCAAGGTTGCTTGCCTAGATCGAGGCTTGACGGGCCTCAAGAACGCAGAATTCATTCCCCTCGGGATCGGCCAGAACCACCCAGGGAACCTCGCCTTGCCCAACGTCGACACGAGAAGCTCCCATCCCGATCAGCCGCTCCACCTCGGTGCTCTGGTTGTCGGGACGCAGGTCGATATGGAGACGGTTCTGCCCCTGCTTGGCTTCGTCGACGGCCAAGAACAAGATCCCTGGCGACCGATCTGGCTTCGGCTGAATCTCAAAGACCACTGGGTCGTCGTTGACGATCACCCATCCAAGCGCTTCACTCCACCAGCGGCCCAGCGCAACCGGATCGCGGGTGGCGACAACGACTTGCTCCCACTCAAGACTCATGGCCGGACCATAGCGAACCGACCTGATCCCTGTGCGGTGTTCCGAGCCTCGCAACTGGCATGAGCACCACTGACCAGGGTCTCTACCGATCGGGGAAGACCGCGCCACGACCATGGGCAAGCAGGAACCGGCAGGGATACGTAGAGCACTGCTAGCGTGCTTGGGCGACGCCCGGGCCGAGGCCGGTGCGGCGATCCGGCGGCGGTGTGGCGGGATAGGGCGCTCGATCAGCGTGGAGTTCCGACGATGACGGATAATGGTGGGGCGGTGGGATGCATCGTGGTGAGTTCGAATCCTGCACTGGTGAACAGGTTGCGGATTTCTACTTCGGTGCGTTCTCGGCCGGTCTGCATCGCCAGCATCTGAAGGTCCACCTCTTTCAACGGAGAGCTGATCTCGCGCCTCGGCGTAGCCGCGTGGAGTGTGCGACCTGAGTGGACTTGACTTGGCTTGCGTGCGTTCGAGGGCCCTCAGGCTGCGATTTCTGCTTCGGCGATCGCCCGGCCGACGCTGTCGGGTTCGAGCCATGGTTCACCATGGGCTGGCAGGAGGGCAGCGCTGCCGTAGTCGCTCAACGCTGGTAGGGCGTCGAGGCAGGCCTGGTTGCGGTCGGTGTGGTCGGCGAAGACGATTGCTCGGTCATCACCGGGGAGGAACGGATCGCGGGTCATCAACGCATCGCCGGTCAAGAGAACGCCACGGTCGGGAAGGTGGAACGACACGCTGCCTGGTGAGTGGCCCGGCACCGCGATTACCTCTGGCCGTCCCGGAATGTCGAGTGTGACCCCGGCTGATATTGACTCGTAGGGGCCAAGGGTCTTCTGGATGAAGACCCCGTCCATGGCAGCCTCCATGAGCAGGCCCATCGCCGACGGTCGATAGAGCGACTTCAGGAGTCGCTGCGGCGGAATCTTCATGCGCAGAGCACCACTTACGTGATGGTCGTCGTCGGGGTGGAGGTGAACAGGCACTCCTTGGCGGCGTAGGTCCTCTGCGAATCCGGTGTGGTCCTGATGGCCGTGGGTGAGGATGATCGCATCTATATTGCCGATCGTTTTTCCCTTCAGCTCTAGCCAGCGGTCCAGGTACCGGCGGTGCCCCTGAAACCCGCAGTCGATGAGGGTGAGACTGTCCCCTTCTTCGACAATGTAGAAGTTCACGCGGTGCGTTCCGAGCAGATGAATGCCATCGGCTATCTCGGTGGCGGTTCGATCACGAGAAAACGGGTTCATGTCTTGGTCCCTTCGGGGGTTTCTGGCATCTCGAACCCGAACGCTTCGGCGGCATCGATCACGGGTTGGGAGATGGGGCGCAGGGGCATGTCGACTGGCACCCATGTCATCGCCCAATCGCCCAACACAGCGAGCACCCGGGCCAGGTCGTTGCCGGCATCGGTGAGGCGGTAGACCCCAGGTTCGGGATCGCCGTGCACCAGCACCCCTACCTGCTGGAGATGGCCGAGCCGTCGGGTCAAGGTGTTGTCAGAGATGCCGAGCGCATCGCGGAAGTCTTGATATCGGTCAGCTCCGGTCAGCGCCTCGCGCACGATCATCATCGACCATCGATCTCCCAGAAGGGCCAATGCATGACCCGCCGGGCAGTTTCGGTGTGACGCGGGGATGTCGACCATGTCAGGGCCGTCGACCCATGAGGTCGAGGTAGCGGAGCTGTAAGGGCGCATCCTCGGGGACGTCCCCCGAGGCACTGTCGCCGAACATCCCCGACGCGCTCAACATCTCTCGCTGGGGTTGGGCGTCGTCCCAAAGCCATTGCACCAACTCAGCGTTGAGCCCCACATCGTCGCCGGTCGCGGTCGCCAGATCCCAGGCATGCACAGCTGCGTCGGCCACACGGAAGCCGACGAACACTGACCGGGGAAACTGCCCCGCAGGGTGGTCGACGTTCCCATCGAGACCGCCAGGGCCGGAGAACCCATCGACCATGTCGTCAGCGAGGGCCCGGAACGAATTGACCGGGTCGGTGTCTGTCATCAGATCATCGTTCAGGCCGCTGATGATCTCATCGACCGGCATGCCCGCCAGGATCTGGATCGACATTCGTGTCCCGAGCAGTACGTGGTTCACGAGCCCACGGACGTCCCACTCCGAGCACGGCGTCGACCGCGTCCAATCCCCGGTCGCGACTTGACGGAGACGCGATTCGAATTCGATGTTCGCAGCAATCAGCGCTTCAACAGCTTCCATACCGGAAGTATGCAGGCTTCCGGTATGGAAGTCAACTGCTCGCC
>JAAETV010000426.1 GCA_024227975.1 Actinomycetes bacterium | reverse complement strand
GGCTCTGTCCTCCCCCGCACCGACGATCTGAACATGCCTCCCCTCGGATCGATCCTCGGAGCCTTCGGTGAGACTCCGGGGGGGACGGCTTCGTCGTTGGGGCGTCAGCTGGTGGGTGAGGCGGCCTTCACCCTGCGCGAAGCGGCCGCCGGTTTCGCCGTCGGTGTCGTGATCGGGCTTGGCATCGCCATCGGTTTGGCCCGGTGGCGTCGGCTCGAACAGGGTCTACTACCCTACGTGATCGCCAGTCAGACGATCCCTATCATCGCCATCGCTCCCATCGTGATCATCTGGAGCCGGAAGAACACTGACTTCTTGCCTTGGGAGTGGCAGGATTGGATGTCGGTGTCGATCATCGCTGCCTTCTTGACCTTCTTTCCCGTTGCTGTCAACGGCCTGCGTGGCTTGCAAGCACCCCGGGCCGAGGACCTGGAGTTGATGGTGTCCTACGCCGCCAGCTGGGGTCAGACTCTGTGGCGCCTGCGGCTACCGGCCTCGGTCCCCTACCTCTTCGCCGCCTTCAAGATCGCGGCCACGGCGTCGATCGTGGGCGCCATCGTTGGTGAGATCTCGGGCGGAGTCAGTGGAGGACTGGGACGCCGGATCCTCAGCGCTGCCTTCAATTACAGCTCTGGACCCGAGCGTCTCTATGCCGCCGTCATTGGATCGGCCCTGTTGGGGATCCTCGTTTTCTTGTCGATCGTGGGCCTCGAACGGCTCATCCTCGGACGCCAAGGTCGGGAGGCAGTGTCATGAGTGGTACTGGCGTGAGCAATACGGCGGTGGCGGTTCAGGACGCCTCCAAGACGTTCAACCAGGGACGAGACAATGAAGTCCATGCCCTGGATGACATCGATCTCACGGTGGAGCCAGGCGATTTCGTCACCCTCATTGGGCCCTCGGGGTGCGGGAAGAGCACCCTGCTACGTCTGGTGGCGTCGCTGGTTGAGCCGACGAAGGGTTCGGTCGACGTCAATGGCAAGCCGGCAGAGCAGGCCCGTCTCGATCAGGACTATGGGATGGTTTTCCAGCGGGCTGGGCTCTTCGACTGGCGTTCAGTAGCCAAGAACATCGAGCTGCCGTTGGAGTTGATGGGGTGGTCCAAGGGTGATCGGCGGCGCCGGTCACAGGAGATGCTGGAGTTGGTCAAGCTGGGCGAGTTCGCCGCCCACCATCCGGCCGAGCTCTCGGGGGGGATGCAGCAACGTATCGCCATTGCCAGAGCTCTGGCCTTCAGCCCGGCACTGCTGCTGATGGACGAACCGTTCGGTGCCCTCGACGAAATGACCCGGGAGCACATGCAAGATGAGCTCCTCCGTATCTGGACCGAAACCGAGACCACGATCATCTTCGTCACCCACTCCATTCCTGAGGCCGCCTACCTGTCGACCAGGGTGGTAGTCATGTCTCCCCGGCCGGGCAGGATTGCATCGGTCATCGACGTCGATCTGGGCCAGCGGGACGAGTCGACCCGCGAGCAACCTGAGTTCTTCGAGAAGGTAACCGAGATCCGCACTGCCCTGCGATCGGTCGAGGAATGAGCTGGCAACGGCGGGCCGAGGGCTTAGCGGTCCCCGCCGCGGCCGGCGTCATCATCTTCGCGGTGTGGGAGGTATCACTCGCCGTCATCGACCCTGAGGGGTTCGTATTGCCCGCGCCGAGTGAGATCGTCTCGGCCATGATCGAGAACCGGTCAGAGATCTGGGCCGCCACCCTCAACACGGGTTTCGTGATCGTCACCGGTCTCGCCGCAGGCGTCGTTCTCGCCGTGCTGGCCGCTCTACTCGTCACCAGGTTTCGCACGGCCAGTGAGACCATCACCCCGCTGGCGGTCGCCGTCAACGCCATCCCCATCATTGCCCTGGCCCCAATCTTCAACAACTGGTACGGGCTGACCTCACCCCGATCCAATCAGGCCATCGTGGTGATCCTGGTGTTCTTCCCCATCTTCATCAACACCACCAAGGGACTGACCCAGGTGGAGCGCAACCAGCTCGAGCTGATGGAGTCTTATGCCGCCAGCACCTGGCGCACCACTCGTGAGGTTCGCATCCCCAACGCTATGCCTTTCTTCTTCACGGCCCTGAAACTGTCGTCATCGTTGGCGGTGATCGCTGCCATCGTGGCCGAGTACTTCGGGGGCCGTCAGGATGCCCTCGGTCCGATCATCACCCAATCGGCCGGGCTCACCCGATACGACCAGGCGTGGGCCGCAGTGCTGGCCGGCACCATGATCGGCACGTTGTTGTATATGGTCGCGGTGGTGCTGGAGCGGTGGCTGATGCCATGGCATTCTTCGATCCGGGTCGGGGGCGGCGACAGCGGATCACGTTCGACACAAACAAAGTAGTCACGAGTCAGGAGAGGTACTCATGATCAAGCAGACAAGAACCTGGTGGCGATTGCTCGCCACATTGATGGCCTTCACATTGGTCGCAGCCGCATGCGGCAGCGATGGAGATGATGGTGAGGACGAGGATGGGGCGGCATCCGGCGAGGAAGGCGATGCTGGATCGGATGATCTCACCCCGGTCAAGCTCCAACTCCAGTGGGTGCCCCAATCACAGTTCGCTGGCTACTTCGCCGCCCGCGATCTTGGCTTCTACGAGGATGTCGGCCTCGACGTAACCATCATCGACGGAGGGGTCGACATTGTTCCTGCCACCGTTCTCGATTCGGGTGGGGCCGACTTTGCCATCTCCTGGGTGCCTCGGGGGCTCGTACCTCGTGAAGAAGGGCTGAACATCACCAACATCGCTCAGGTCTTCCAGCGCAGTGGCACTCTCCAAGTGTCGTTCGTCGATTCGGGAATCACCTCGGTCGCCGACCTCGAAGGCAAGAATGTCGGTAACTGGGGCTTTGGCAACGAGTTCGAGTTGTTCGCCGGGCTACGGGCCAATGGGCTCGACCCCCAGGGCGACGTGACCCTCGTTCAGCAGGACTTCAACATGACGGCGCTCATCAATGGGGACATCGATGCGGCCCAGGCCATGATCTACAACGAATACGCCCAGGTGCTGGAGACGATCAACCCGGACACCGGTGAGCTGTTCCAGCCTGAGGATCTGAACGTCATCGACTGGAACGATGTCGGAACGGCGATGCTCCAGGATGCAATTTGGGCCGATGCCGACCGTCTCGACGACGATGCCGAGTACCGGGAGATCGCCGTCAAGTTCGTCGAAGCCTCATTGCGAGGCTGGGCCCATTGCCGTGACAACTCCCAAGAGTGTGTCGATGTCGTCGTGGATGCAGGCCCTCCATTTGGCGGGCCGGCCCACCAGGCATGGATGATGAACGAGATCAACGCTCTGGTGTGGCCATCACCGGCCGGCGTAGGGATCATGGACGCTGCGCTCTACGACCAGACGGTCACGATCGCAACCGAAGAAGGCATCCTCAGTGCCGCCCCCGATGAAGGAGCCTTCCGCACCGATATCGCCGAGGAGGCGGTCGCCAACCTCGAAGCAGCCGGTATCGATGTGTTCGGGAACGACTTTGCCCGAATAGATGTCGAGGTGGTGGAAGGCGGCGAATAGTAGGGCCTTTGGACCCGCCTGGCGGCCGATCGAGGTACAGCCAGGCGGGTCACACTGCCCTTGCAATCACTGCGGCTGGGATCATCGAAGTCGAGTGGCTAGCCACCCCAGCCCATCGAGTCAGACCGCCAGGCCCTCGTCAGGCCTCTTGGAGTCTATTCTCCGCCGTGTTGGAGCTCGACCGCGAGGTGGAGGGCCAGGTTCGGAACCTTGGCCAGGCCGAGGAGTGAGCGGACCCTGATCAGGTCGTCGAGATCCGGGCCTTCGATGGCGAGGGTGCGGAGTCGGCGTGGCTGGCCTTGGACAAAGAGATCGGTCGCTTCCGCCCGGATCGATCCGAACTGGAAGCGTCGGCGATGCTTGTCGACCACCACCGCTCGAAGGTCGTTGTCCAGATCGAGTTTGTCGATTGTCCTGGCGACGGTTCGCTCATGGCCGCGCTTGCGAGGGCTGCGATTGCTCAACTCTGACATGAGCTGATCGAAGGGCTGGGGCACCTCGTCGGAGAGCCGATGCCACATCGTCGACCAGCGCTCAAAGCCTGATCGCTTGCCGATCAGGGTCTTGACCTTCAGCTGATTACGCCGAATCTTGGCGTTGCACCCACGGTCGGCCACGAGCAGGTAGCAGTCATGCAACTCCTCTTCCAGCTCGACATCGGCTAATGTCGACAGACGCCTGCAGGCATCCTTGCGCTTCCCCCAGACGCGGAACTCGTACCGCGCCTTGGAGCCTTTGAAATGTGCCTTACTCATACCTGACCTCTACCCGACCCCTCTGCCGGGTTCCTGACCAGCCCTGATCCACCGTACAAGGGTGGTGCAGAGAGTGTCTACCGGCTTGCGAGTGGTCCTCGCAACTACGGACCGGATAGATCGCCTGCGCGTTCGTGGTCAACCTCAGTATCGAACCGTTCACTACGGTGGCTTTAGTCCCCGAAGCGGTGCTGGGTCGGGCGGGGCCGCACCGGCCACCCTCGCGATGGCCGCAGCTACTGCCTCCAATAGCTGAGGGAGTATGTCGGTTGACCTTGTGTCAGCAGGTGCGCGAGGGCGATACTGACGATCGTGAAGCTTGGCAGCATGGATTTTGAGTCACTGGTACAGGAACGTCGCAGTATTCGCGGCTACAAGCCCGACCCTGTTCCCAAGGAGGTGATCGAAAAGATCGTGTCGATCGCCAAACGGGCCCCGTCATCGATGAACACCCAGCCTTGGCATCTCCACGCCATCACGGGGGATCCGCTGGATCGGATCCGAGAGGGCAACACTGAGCGCATGTTGGCCGGTGCCGCTGTCGACCGCGAGATCAAGCTCGGTCATGGCTACGAAGGGATCCACCGCGACCGGCAAGTAGGGATCGCCATCCAGCTCTTCGAGGCCATGGGTATCGAGCGCGAGGACAAGGAGCGCCGCCAGGACTGGGTGATGCGCGGGTTCCGACAATTCGACGCCCCGGTATCGATCGTGGTCACCCTGGACAAGGCTCTCGAGCATGACACCGTGGGTCATTTCGATCTCGGTGCCGTCACCTACGGGCTGGTACTGGCAGCTTGGACCCAAGGTCTTGGGTCGGTCATCAATGGCCAGGGCATCATGCAGTCATCGGTCGTCCGCGACTTTGCCAACATCCCTGAAGACGAGATCATCATGACTTGTGTAGCCATGGGTTACCCCGATGAGAGCTTCGTTGCCAATGACGTCCAGTCCATCCGGGCCGCCAATGAGGACGTGGTGTCATACATAGGTTTCGCCGACTAATCCAGACCAAGGGGAAGGATGACTGGGAGTTCCACGGTGAGTACCGTGACTTCCCAGCCCGATCGTCATCCCCAGTGATCAGCCGAGGAGGATCCCGAATCGGCGGGCGGCATTGCGGATTCCGATCAAGCCCATGATCAAGAGGTACGCGGCATGGCCGAGCATGGCTAGGCCAACGTCACCGAAGACCAGGGCCCGCTCGAGGGCGACCCCCTGGTAGAGAGGTGACACCCTGACCAACAGTTGGAGCCCATCGGGCAGGGTGGCCAGGGGATAGAACACGGCGGAGAACAAGAACATCGGCATCACGGCCAGGGTGACATAGGTGAAGTCCTGCCAGGTGCGCATGTAGGTGGTGGCCCAGAGGCCGCAACTGGCGAAGGCAAACCCGATCAGCACCGCGGCTGGAATGGTCAGGATGGCCCACCATGACTCGACCAGGCCCAGGATCAGCATGAAGATGAGGAAAGCTACGGCGTAGATGGCCCCCCGGAGCTGGGACCACAACACCTCCCCGACGGCGATGTCGGCCGGCGACAAAGGTGTAGCCGATATGGCCTCGTACGTCTTCTGCCACTTCAGCTTGCTGTAGGCCCCGAAGGTCGAGTCGGCGATGGCTCCGTTCATGGCGGTAGCCGCCATGAGCCCTGGAGCGGCGAAGGTCACATAGTCGATCTGTCGACCGAGGTAATCGACGGAGTCGATGAGCTGGCCGAAGCCCTCCCTCGACAAGATCAGATAGAACAGTGGCTCCAGAAACCCGGCGACCAGGACGGGCCACAACTTCGTCGAGACGAGGGCGTTTCGCTCCACCATCCGCAACGGCCGCCGGTTGAATGACCCTGGGGGCAGAACTCGCATGGATTCGACGACGGCACTCATGTCTGGAGCGGCTTGGGATAGGCCCTAGTGCAGAGCACCATCCCTACTGCGAACCATGCCAGCAGGTAGGCGATGTGGCCGAGGCTGGGAACCAGCTCAGCTGTTCCCAGCGAGAGTGATCGGAACAGTTGGACCCCATGCCACAAAGGGGTCGCCCTCGCCACCCAGGCAACGGGGGTCGGGAACTGATCGACGGGGAAGAAGGTACCCGAGAACAAGAACATGGGTTGGATGACGAACCGGTTGACGGCGGGGAAGGTGGCGTCACTATCGCGGGAGACGGAGTAGGCCGCCATGGGGCCGCTGATCGACCAGACGACGACCGAGGCCAATGGGATGGTGAGCAGCACCAAGGCCGACTGTGGAGCCCCGAAGGCGAACATCACTCCGACGAAGACGGCGGCATTGAACATGGCTCGCCCAGCCATGAACAGCTGATGGCCGGCAATGATCTGGGTAACAGTGAGTGGACTCGTACTCTGAGCCTTGTAGCCGAACCAATACTTCATTCCGCCCAGCACCGACCAGGCAGCCTCGAAGAACACCGCCATCATTACCGCCGCCGCCAGCAGGCCAGGGGCGAAGTAGTCGATGTAGGCCAGATCAGCGAATTCCGATCCACCAGCGCCCCCTACCGTCCCCCGTTCCTCGATGAGTGCGCCGACCCCCAATCCGAAGGCGAGTAGATAGAGAACGGGCTCGATGAATGTGCTGACTAGGTTGCCTCGCCAGGTCTGCAGGTAGTGGGTGAGCCAGTACTCGGTCGCCCGTAGGGTCCCGGCCGTGGTTGATAGAGCCCGTACCGGGCCGTCGTCACCGATCCGGTCACCCTCGAGGGGGTTGTGATGGGCGGTCGCCATCAGTCCACCAGGCTCCGGCCCGTGACCCGAAGGAACACATCCTCCAGCGTGGCTCTTCGCACCAGCGAGCTGTCAGGGTCGAGGCCGCGCTGGTGTACAGCAGCCAATGCTGCCTCACCCTCGTCGGCGAAGACCAGGATGCGGTCGGGTAGGACCTCGACCCGCTCTCCTATCCCGGTGAGCCGGTCGGCAAGGGGGGCCAAGGGATGACGACCGAAGCGGAGCTCGGTCACCTCACGGGTGCAGTACCGCTTGATCAGATCCCGGGGGGAGCCTTCGGCTGCGATCTTGCCATCGTCCATGACCACCAGGAAGTCGCACAGCTGCTCAGCTTCATCCATGTAGTGGGTGGTGATGATCAGGCTGACGCCGTCTTGTTTCAGCTGATAGAGGCGTTCCCACAGAAGGTGTCGAGCCTGAGGATCGAGACCCGTAGTCGGCTCGTCCAGCAGGAGGACATCGGGTTGGTTGATGAGAGCTCTGGCGATGGTCAGGCGGCGCTTCATGCCTCCCGAGAGAGGGTCGACCAGATCATCGGCCCGGTCCGTGAGCTTGGCGAAGTCGAGCAACTCCGAGGTGCGTTGGGTGATCACATCGCGAGCCAGATCGAAGTAGCGGCCGTAGACGGCCAGGTTCTGGCGGACGGTCAGCTCAGTGTCGAGGCTGTCCTCCTGGGGGACGACCCCGAGACGGGCCCGGATAGCGGGTCCATCGGCGATTGGATCGAGACCGAGGATGCTCAGCTCTCCCTCGGTTGGTATTGAGACCGTACCCAACATCCGCATGGTCGTGCTCTTGCCTGCCCCATTCGGACCGAGGAATCCGAAGGCCTCTTGACGCCGAACCTCGAAGTCGATCCCATCGACTGCAGTGAACGTACCGAAACGCTTCACCAGCCCGCGGGCCGTCACCAGTACCTCTGCAGTCTGGGTGCTCAAGGGCATCACGCTAGTAGCACGCCCTAGCGATCACTGAACCGGCTCGGGTCCGACGGTCTCCAGAACTGGAGACTAGCGTCGGTCTGATGGATCTGTATGAAGCTTTGTACACCACCCGAGCGATGAGGCGGGTCAAGACCGATCCAGTGCCTATGGACATCCAAGCCAAGATCCTTGATGCTGCAATCCGGGCCCCTTCGGGGGGCAACACCCAGAACTGGCGCTTCATGCTGGTCGACGATCCCGAGATCAGAGGTGCGCTCGGGCCCCTCTACCGCCAGTGCATCGACCATCTGTGGGAGAACGTCTACAAGGAGCGAGTCGACTCAGCCCGAGCCAACCCCGACGACCCTCAGAGCAAGGCAACCGTCGCCATGGTTGCCTCCGTCGAGCATGCGGCTGACAACTTCGCCGACTACCCACTCTTCCTGTTCGCCTTCGACCGGGGCAGCACTCACGGGGGTTCCATCTTCCCCTCGATCTGGAGCGCTCAGCTGGCAGCCAGAGCTGAGGGGATCGGCTCTTCGCTCACCACGGTGTTGGCCTCCAGGGGGGATGCGGTTCCCGATCTACTCTGTGTTCCAGCCGACGAGGGGTGGAGGATGGCGGCCTGCGTGCCGATGGGGTACCCGACGGGGCGCTGGGGTGTGGCCAAGAGAAAGCCGGCCCATGAGGTCGCCTACCGGAACTCGTGGGGTAGTGATGTCGGATTCACCATTGATGCCCCCCTGTGGTCCTCTGAAGGCTGAGGTCAACAGCTGAGGTAACTCAGCGCCTGGGGTCGGCGTTCATCACGGACGGTTGGAGAGCCAGCGTCGTTCAACCCAGAACCCTCCGAGGGGCACCGCGCCCAAGAAGATGGCGGCCAGCATCTTCCAAAGAGACCATCCGAACGGGCGGTGGTCTCGGAGGAGGAGGATCGTGTAGATCAGAAACAAGGCCCCGTGGATGGGTCCCATGAGGTCCACCCCGAACTCGGCGTCGGCGGCCCGCTTGATCACCGCGGCTACCAGGAGGATCAGGAAGGAACTGGCCTCGGCAATGGAGATCCTGCGGAGGAGCAGGTACTTGGAAGCGAGTTCACGCTCGGCCTCGGTTGTCGTCTCGGAGGCGGTCGGTTGGACCATGGCACGCTCACTTCGCTGGTTGGTTCGACTAGCAGCCACGAACGGTATCGATCCCGATCGCTACCCCGACGGCTGTCGGTGATCTGGCTCCTCGATCCGACAACGGTCAGGGATCAACTTCGTGGTTCAGGTTCGCTCTGAGGAGGACAATGAGGCGTTTCCGGTGTCCTTCGGAGAGGAGCGAAAGGGGGGCTGGCCTCTTGCGAGCCGTTGCCAAGGGGCCTAGTGGATAGGGACCGCTCGGTTTGCTCATTCGCCCTCCGAGGAGGGCGAACAGCCATCGTCCTACCGGGTCGGTGTCCGGCACCCCTTCGGGTTGCTTATCGGCGCACCTCCTATGACGGATTGGAACTCGCCCAGGGAGTGCGGTAGCAACCGTCGTAGATGTCATTGCTGCGGCCGTAGCACAGTGGTTCGTCCCCGATGCCGTGCAAGATGTCGACGTCGTCATCGCTCCCGCCCCAGATGTACACACCAAGGACTTGGTCAGCTCCAGGCCCGCCGCCTGCGCGGCCTGAAACGGACATGACGAGGTCTCTTCCGGGACCGCCGTAGGCCTCGCCGGAGTCAGCGATGACGAGGTCGTTGCCTTCCTCGCCGTATACCCGACCATTCGCTGTGGTCAAGGTGTCATTGCCGGCTCGGCCCCAGATCCGATTGTCGCCGGCATGGGACTCGACGAAGTCGTCGTTGATTGACCCGTAGACCCGGTCGTTTCCTGCACCAGCGTCAAAATGGTTGTCTGCTCGGTTGACAACATCGATCTCGTACCGACCCGGCTCTCCAGACCTCAGACCCACGAGAACATCGTCGCCAGGCCCGCCGTTGAACACGCCGTAGCCGCCGTTGTCGGACCCGACGATACGATCGTCGCCTTCGGCGCCGAACCCTTCTCCGCTATCGGGCCCTAGGTAGATCAGGTCGTTGCCGCTCCCACCCTCGATGCTGTCCCATCCGGCTCCCCCGTAGATTATGTCGTCGCCACCAAGGCCCTGGATCGCGTCGTCGCCGCCGAGACCGCAGATGACATCTGGACCTTCGGTGCCAACCAAGACATCCGATCCGCTTGTACCGGTGACCGTACAGCGAGCGGCATCCGCTACCGAAGGCACCACCAACGCCATCAGAAGGGCGCAAGCCGGGACACCAACCATTCGTCGTCTCATTCTCCTCGAACATACAGACACGGCATCGACCCGACCTGAGGCCACCGCACTGATGACCGTGCCCCGAAGGTCCATCAAAGAGCGGGCGAATCTCCCCAAAGGGGGGTGCCGCCATGTTCATGGCCACAACCAAGCCCGTGACCAACGTTCCTGGCAGGGCACCGGCATATCGAATAGTCTCCATCCGTTGCTTGCGGACGAGGGGATGTCGGTGTCATGACTGGTCGAAGAGCAATAGCAGTCGTCTTTGGGATTCTGGGCTTGCTGATCGGTGCGACCGTGATTGCAGGGGCAGCTTGGTTGCTCGCCGAGGACCGTGACGATGATGGCTTCTACGCTGCCGAGGCCTTCCCCTTCGAGCAATCATCGCATGCCATCGTTTCCGGCGATCTCGACATCCTCGCTGACACGCCCTCATGGCTAGCCGAACTGCTGGCCGATCCAGTCGATGTGCGAATCCAGGGCACCTCGGGTGAGGAGCTCTTCATCGGGATCGCCTCAACGGCTGACGTTGATCGCTACTTGTCAGGGGTGGCTCACGATGAGGTCACCGATTTGGACCTCGACGGTCGTTCCATCACCAGCGTCAACTATGTCAATCATGATGGCACCGCGTCACCAACGTCGCCCGGGAGTGAGCAATTCTGGGAGGTGCGGGCCGAGGGCGCTGGGCCGCAGACCATCGAGTGGTCACTCGAGTCCGGAAGCTGGACGGTCGTTGTGATGAACGCCGATGCCTCTACTGGGGTGACTGCCGACCTCGAATTCGCAGCGAGGATCTCGAACATCGTCGCCATCACATGGGGAGTGTTGGGCTTCGGGGTGATCTCCCTGCTCGGAGGCGGTTATCTTACCTACCGGGGCTTGCGGCGACGGGACATGCGTGAGCCAGCAATCGATGTCTCCGACCTGCCCGAGGCCCCACCTATTGACCTTGACCTTGTCGGTGACTCCGAACGCCCTCCGGTCGAGCAAATCCGCAATGAGGAGAAAGCAATGAACGATCAACCCGAATCCGAGCTCTCCGAGGGGTGGTCGACGTCTCTCTTCGGCTGGATTACTGCTCGCATTCGCTGGATCACGATTGGCATTGTGGTCGTGACGCTCCTGGCTACCTTTGTGGCCACGGGTCGCTCCCAAGACGACCCGAACTTCGACCCCTCAGGAGAGATCTACGACACCCTCGCTCTGGTCGATACACGGTTCGTGAGCTCCTCACCGGTCGAGGCTGCGTTCTTTGTTGTCGAGGCTCACAATGGAGGCGACGCTCTGACTCGCGACGTCCTTCTGGAGTTCAAGACGAACTCCGATGCCTTGCGGGCCAGCGACCTCAACGCTGATCTTGCGACGCAGTTCCGCTCGGAGTTGGGTGAAGATGTCGACGGCGTCTTCTCCGTCGCTGACAAGGTCGACGCCGCGCTGGCAGGGGGCCTGGCGGGAGCAAACGATGCCGAGGTCAAGATCGCCTTGGCCGACATCCTCGGCGATGGCGCGGTGGGCAGCCCTCTGCGTGACACCCTCGCCCAGAGCGCCACCAGTCAGACCCAAGATGTCAATGGACAAGAGGTGGTGGTATGGAAGGCGCCAGCGTTCAGCGCAACAGTGGTCCTCGATCTGACCGACCTCGGTGGCCGTGACCCCGACGGGAACAACGGCATCGGCCTCGATGGTGAGGAGTTCCTCCGCAAGGTCCAGACCGAGTTGCAGGGCGATCAGACAAACTACCGAACCCTGGGGGTCGCCATTGACTTCGGTCTCACCTCCGAAGAACAGCTGCAGGAATCGTCTCCGTTCATCCTGCTGGCCGTGGTGGGGATCATGGTGTTGGTCGGGGCCTTGCTGCGCTCCTACTGGGCGGCAGCAATAGTCGCGGTTGGTCTCGCCGTCACGATGATCTGGTACAGCGCCGTGCTCACCATCATTGGGTTCGAGGGTGGGATGCTGCTCGGCTTCATCGGCCCGATTTCAGTGATCGCGTTCGGCGTCGACTTCTTCGTCCATGCCAGCGGTCGAGCCCGTGAGCAGCAAGTGGCTGGCATGTCGCGCGATCTTTCCTACCAGCGGGGCCTCAGCCTCGTATTTCCTGCGCTGTTCCTGGCCGTCATCTCCTCAGCCGCAGCCTTCATCTCCAACGGGGTAGCCGGGATCCAGGCCATTGTTCAGTTCGGTATCGGAACCGCAATCGCGCTGCTGATCGGATTCGTCATCCTCGGGATCATTGCCCCTCGGTGGCTGCTGACGGTCGAGGACATGGTGGGCGATCCCCCACTGGAGCGGGGCCTGATGCTTCCCTACAAGCTCGGGTTCATTGTCATGACCCTGCTGGCCGGTGCGGTTGTCACCTTCAGCGTGGTCATGCCCATCATCGGCCTTGGTGCACTGGTGGTCTTCGTACCCCTATTCATCTACCTACCAATCCGCCTGACCCGCCGGGTCTACGCCAAAGCCGCCGCCGCGGGCCAGCCGACCGGGATGGTGGTCAAGGGAGCCGGCCACGGGTTCAAGGCAGCCGGTGACATCGTGCACTTCCTCGCTCGGTGGCGGGTGGTGACCATCCCAGTCACGATCATCCTCGCCGTCCTCGGCGCCATAGGGTTCACCCAGGTCGAGTCAGCATTCGAGTTCAAAGATTTTCTCTCTGAAAGCAGCGACGCCATACAAAGCATCAACCTGTTCGAGGAGCATTTCGGTCAGACGTCCGGTCTCGGGTCGGGGTTCATCTATGTCGAGGGTGACCTCACCCAGCCCGACACCCTGGCCGCCATCGACAATGTCGACGACGACCTCGACGCCGCCGAGGCAGCATCGAGCAGCAAGTACCTGACCCGCGACCTGAACGGGGCGGTAACGGCGCAGGACAACGCGGTGTCGATCGTGCGGACCGCGGTTGCGTCGCCGGCGGCGATGGCAGCGGCCGGGGTGGAGATCACTGACGCCGATGGCGACGGGCTCCCCGATTCGGCCGACCAGGTGAAGGCAATTTACGACCTCGCCTTGGCTGAAGGGATCACGACCGATGATGGATCGTTGGCCTACGCAGCTGACAGTGTGACAAATCTATTGTGGACCGACGGCAACGGCACCTATGCCACCACTGTCCTGGTCGGTATCCCCACGCTCACTGACGAAGAGCTCATCCTCCAAGCCCGCTCCGCTCTGAACGACGCCGCCGCGGCCCTCGAGGCCTCAGACGGTGGACAGGCGCTGAGCGTCGTCAGTGTCTCTGGGGACACGGTCACCTTGCAAGACAGCCTCGCCGCCTTCACCGATGCCATGCTCTTGGCCCTACCCGTCGCCCTAGCCCTGTGCGCTCTGCTGGCGGCGTGGTTCATGCG
>JAAETV010000425.1 GCA_024227975.1 Actinomycetes bacterium | reverse complement strand
GTCGCCACCGAAGCGACGAAGAAGACGGTGCGGCCCCCGTAGCGGTCGAACATCATCCCCCCAACTGGTTGGGCCACGAGACCGACGACCATGATGAACGTCGTCAACAGACCAGCCTCGGAGAGCGATGACCCCCGCTCGACGAGGAATGTGGGTAGGAAGGTGAGGAACCCACGGATGACTATGGCCAGCAGGGCGAAGGTGATGGCCAACAGCCAGACCTCTGAGCTGATTCCACCCCGCAAACGGGCCTGAGGGTTCGGCTCGGATTCCTCCACCCGTCGCCACAGCAGGACGCTCACGATCACGCTCGGTACGGCCAAGACGAATAGGGCCGAGCGCCAGCCGACAGCGGTGACCAAGAGGGCAACCCCGGCCGGAGCGATGAAGGCACCGACCGAACCTCCCCAACCGTGTATCCCCATTGTCCGGCCCCGGTCTCGGGGGAAGGCCTTGACCAGGATGGCTGTGGCTTGGGGGTGATAGGTGGACGCTCCGAGCCCGCACAACAGGCTGGTAGCGACCAGGATTGCGAACGTTGGCGACACTCCCATACCGACAAAACCGACGGAGGTGATGGCGAAGCCGAACACGATCGTCATCCTGCGCCGCCCGTAGCGGTCGGCGTGCTGACCAGCGAAGACCTGCAAGATCCCCGACAAGATGGTGAACGAGAGCGACAAGATCCCGAGCTGGAG
>JAAETV010000424.1 GCA_024227975.1 Actinomycetes bacterium | reverse complement strand
GGCGCTTGTGACGGTGTCGTGGGTTGGGGGTGAGGCCATCCGCGAGCGCACGCCGCTCTGTTCCTAGGGTTTCCGGTTGTTGACACTGGAGACGAGAGGGAGAGCGACGTGCGCGTCTCGACGCTACTACGTTCGTTGGCTGGGTTGTGTCGGGCCACGGTGATCACGGGCTGGGTGCTGGACCGATCCCAGGACCGCCCGGAGTTGGTGGTCAAGGTCCGGGTCCGGGCCGGTAGGGCCCGGTCTTGTGGCCGGTGTGGGCAGCGAGCTAGGGGCTATGACCAGGGCGGTGGACTGCGCCGGTGGCGTCATGTTGATCTCGGGTTCGCTCGTTGTGTGCTGGAGGGCCCAGCACCGCGGGTTGCGTGTGGTCAGTGCGGCCCGACGGTGGCTGAGGTGCCGTGGGCCCGTCACGACACCACCTTCACCGAAGCGTTCGAAGATGTTGTGGTGTGGGACGCGGTCCGGTCGAACAAGAACACCGCCGCCGAGCGGCATCAGGTGTCGTGGCGGGCCACCGACGGGATCTGCGAGCGGGTTCTGGCTGAGGCCATGGATCGGGTTGACCTCCTCGACGGGTTGATCGCTATCGCCATCGACGAGGTCAAATCGAAGAAGGGCCAGCGGTACCTGACCGTGGTCTCTGACCATTTCGGGGGTCGGGTGGTATGGGTCGCTGAGGGCCGCTCCAAGGCCGTGGTCAAGACCTTCTTCGACGCTCTCGGTGCAGAGCGGGCCGCTGAACTGGAGATAGTCACCACTGACGGAGCTGAGTGGATCCGAACCGTCGTCGCCGATGAGGCCCCCAACGCTGAGACCTGCCTTGACACCTATCATGTGGTGTCCTGGGCGACCAAGGCTGTCGACGAGGTCCGTCGTCAACTCTGGCGCCACCTCGGGTCAGGCGCTGAGGGCAAGGCTGTGAAGGGGATGCGGTGGTTGCTGATCCGGAACTGGGCCAACCTGTCACGCGACCAGAAACGAACGATCCGGGATCTCGAAACCTCTAATCGGCGCTTGTTCCGGGCATGGCAGCTCAAAGAGGAGCTCGTCGACATCTTCTCCATGCCGATCATCCAAGCTCGCCGAGCGATCGACGACTGGCTCCACTACGCCTCACGGTCCCGGCTGGAGCCCTTCGTCAAACTAGCCAAAACGATCCGCCGCTACCGGGACTCGATCGAAGCCACCATCGAATGGGGCTTCACCAACGGGATAGCCGAAGCCAACAACTCCGTCATCGGCCGCATCCGCCGCAACGCCAACGGCTTCCACAACCCCCAAAGCTTTATCACCATGATCATGCTCGGCCGAGGCGGCCTCGCCCCAGACCTCCCCTGGACCACCCAATAGCCCACGAAACCGACAGAAGGCCCAACGATCTGGTCTATCAGCCCTCGCCGGTCGGTCGTTCATTTACCGGGGGTTGGTCATGAGGGTCGGCGCTGCGGGTGTTGACGGGGTGATGGAGGCGTGGCCTAGTCTTCCCCAAGCCGTTGATGGATCACCGAAACGGTTCTCCCTGCTCCGCAAGACGTGGCCCTGGATCAAGACCGCCCTTCGGTTGTTGTGGGCGTGGCGTTGGCCCCTGACCTTCATTTGCGGGCCGGTGATTGTGGCGGCT
>JAAETV010000423.1 GCA_024227975.1 Actinomycetes bacterium | reverse complement strand
CCGTCCGACACCTTCGGCGGCAGCTTCACCGTCCCCGTTGGTGACATCGTGGTGATGGTGGTGCTGGCCGGGGCCGCCACCCTGGTCGCCGCCTGGCTCCCAGCCCATCGAGCCGGCCGGCTCAACGTGCTCGACGCCATCAGCCACTAGGCGTGCGGCACCCCTTCGGGTTGCTTCAGCGGGCCGGGCCTTCTCCGAAACGGAGGAGGCTCGGCTCGTAGTCGTTGGGGGCTTCGTAGCCGAGGAGATTGAACACGGTGGCGGCCACATTGGCCAGGCCGGTGCCGTCTGGAGGGTCGAGCCGATAGGCCGCTGATGGGTCGGTCCCCAGTGCTTCAGCCGCGGCGCTGCGAGCAGGATCGCAGATGACAAAGGGCACCGGGTTCAGGGTGTGGGATGTGACCGGGGATCGGACACCGTCCCGCTCGGTGAACATCACGTCAGCATTGCCGTGGTCGGCGGTGTAGATCAGGATCCCGCCGACCTCGTCGATCACCTTCTCCAGGCGGGCCACGCACTCGTCGACGACCTCGATGGCCTCGATGGTGGCATCGAGAACGCCGGTGTGGCCGACCATGTCCCCGTTGGCGAAGTTGATCCGGCCGAAGCGATAACGGCCGCTGCGGAGCAACTCGATGGTGGCCTCAGTGATCTCTCGGGCCTTCATCCCCGGGGTCTTGTCGAACTCGACATTGTCGGACGGGATCTCGACATAGGTCTCCAACGACTCGTCGAGATAGCCCGACCGGTTCCCATTCCAGAAGTAGGTGACGTGACCGAACTTCTGGGTCTCGCTGACGGCGAAGCTGGCAACCCCCTCGGCACACAGATAGTGGCCCATTGTCCGGTCGATGGCCGGGGGATCGACGAGGTACTGCTTGGGAATGAGGGCATCACCGTCGTATTGGAGCATGCCGGCGTAGTAGACGTCGGGGTGGTCTTGACCTTGGGGAGAGTGGCGGTCGAAGGGGGCGAAGTCAGGCTCTTCGTAGGCCCGGGAGATCTCTATGGCCCGATCACCTCTGAAGTTGAACATGATCACGGCATCACCATCGGCCATGATGCCGATGGGCGACTCGTCATCGTCGACGATCACGAACCGATCGAGGTATTGGTCACCGTCGTCGGAGGCGGCATACATCGTCTCGATCGCTTCTCGAGCTGAGCCGAAGCGGGGGCCGACGCCGTGGGTGTGGCACATGTAGCCCCGCTCGACCATGTCCCAGTCTGCTTCGTAGCGGTCCATGGTGATAGTCATCCGACCGCCGCCGGAAGCAATGCGGTAGTCGACGCCGTGGGTCTGGTTGAGCTCAGCCAAAACGGCCTCAGTGGTCTCCAGATAGGTGAGCGCGGACCGAGCGGGTACATCGCGGCCGTCGAGCAGGATGTGGAGCCGGGCCCGTTGCACCCCTTCGGCCGCTGCCTCTCGTAGGAGTTGGTAGACGTGTTCGGTGTTGGCGTGAACGTTGCCGTCACTGTGAAGACCGAGCAGGTGAAGGGTATTGGCCTTGGCTCGCTCGATGAGGCCGATCCACACGGGCGACTGGTACAGGGTCCGTTCGGCGATGGCCTGGTTGACCAGCTTGGCTCCTTGGGCGAACACGCGCCCAGCACCGAGGGCATTGTGGCCCACCTCGCTATTGCCCATGTCATCATCGGACGGGAGACCGACGGCTATCCCATGAGCGCGCAGCTCGGTGGCCATGGCCGACCCCATCAGCCGGTCAAGGGTCGGG
>JAAETV010000422.1 GCA_024227975.1 Actinomycetes bacterium | reverse complement strand
GGACGAGGACGAGGTTGACGCCAAGGTCGAGCCACAGCCTGCGTCCGACGAGAATGGTCGGGATGAACCCAATGCCGATGAAGAGAAGGTCGGGGTCCTGGAGCTGCGGCAGATCGCGGGCCTGACAGCTGGTGTTGTCATGGACCTGGTCCAATCCAGCTATGACTTCGCCGAAGGCACCGATGTCGTCGGCTTCTCGATCCGCGTTGACGACCATGACCGGGCCGTAGTCGTGCCAGGAGCGGCTCCAGCCAGGCTTGATTCCATCGCCGTCAACGAGCCAACCCCCATCGGATCAGGCGTCCTCGATGTCGGCACCGCTCGCTTCATCATCCGTCCCAAAAAGGAACGCCGCAGGGCCACCGATTGGCTGGACGAGACCACCAGGATCGATCAGCCAGAGCCCGTCATTGTTGTTCCCTCCAACATGACCGAACCGGCTCCGGCCCCGGGTCGCCGACGAGGACTTCGCCGCCGCAAGCAGCCCCCAACAGATCAAGCCTCTGACGTCGCCACCTGGGAGTTCATCGAGTCCATCCGCCAGACCCGAGCCGAGATGGCCGACCGGGAGAGATACCACTATCCCGACCCGGCAGACCTGGTGATTCGGGCCGCCCACGAGGCCCCCAACCTCGGGGTCCGCCCTCCTGGTCATCCCCTGTTCGCCAAGATCGGGGTCATGGTCGCCGATCAGCATTGGCTGCCGAACTTCGACAACATCCAGGACATACCGGAATCGATCGGGACCCAGATCCAACCCCTGCTGTCGTTGCCCTCGGTCCCGGTGGTAGCCGACCTGCTGGTCGGGCCGCTCGGCATCGTGGGAACAAGGGCGGCCGCCATGGCCGCGGCCCGCCACATCATGGTCTCCCTCTTCGGCCTGTCAACCCAGGATCTCCACCTCCATATCGCCTCCAGTGAGGTTCGAGCCGATGCCTGGCAGTGGGCTCGGACAATCAGCTCCGATCAGCCAGTCGATACCGACGATGGCTTCCCCGTCGTCATCGTTGATGGGATGGAGAACTTCGGTGTTGGAGGATTCAGTCATCAGGAAGCTCTCAACCACGAGGTCGGTGTCGTAATCCTGGTCGACAGCGTCGAAGACCTACCCTCGTACTGCGGCACCGTGCTCCAGATCGATCCGGCGGGGACGGCGCTGCTGACCAATCATCTCGGCAATGTGATCAAGGGGACCCCGATCGGGATCAGCACCGCCACCGCTGCCAGCATCGCCAGTGACCTGCTCC
The DNA here is from genome assembly GCA_024227975.1 of Actinomycetes bacterium. The sequence continues at coordinate 23,973 of JAAETV010000422.1, read as the reverse complement.
ACGTGTTGACGCCCCGCCGTTCCGAGTGAAGCAGTTGCAGCCCCCTAGATTCTTGGGGCCTGCAACTCATGATTTGGTGACAAGTCTTGCCGCCCCGAGAATCTCGAGGTGCCCGGCGGGCACACCTAGGGCTTGGTCGCGATACTGACCCGCGCCTCGGGATTGGCCCAATCCGGCCAACGCTCCCTGCTACGAGTGGCCAAGCGACGCATGAGAGCGATGGCTCCGGGGTCGTCATCGCCCGGCCTGGTCTCGATCACCCCGTCGGAGATCATGGCGTCGATGACGGCGCGCCCGAGGTCAGTGCGGATGATGGTCAGGGTCCAGTCGGTCTCATCACCGATGCCACCGGTCGATATGTCAGCGTGCTCAGCCGCGAAGTCGGGACAGTGATTACAGCCCTCACGGGTCCAGGCGTGACACTCCTTGAGATTGATCTCGTGGTAGTCGCCATTGTGCATCCAGACCTGAAAGACGCCCTTGATGTTCATCTTGACGATGTCGTCTTTGGCCAGGCCGTACTTCAGCCAGAACAGCTCGTCGAACAGGGCGTCGTCGAAGCTCTTGGAGCAGAGCAGGCCGATGTTCAACTTGATGGGGCGTGAAACCTTGCCCACCTTGCGGTGCCACATGACGGGGGCGACCGAGGTCTGGCAACTCATCCCGACGAGGGCCAGATTCTCCAGCCCCCGTTCGCGAGCTTCGTCGAAGGCAATCGTGTTGGCCGAATAGGTATAACGACTACCGGCACCGGCCAGGACCTCCTCAGCGTTGGTTGCTACCCCGGGGACGGCCTTCCAGCCGTTGGCCCCACCCTCCAGCATGGAAAGGAGGGCCCCATCGATGATCCCATTGTCCAGACACCAGATGAGGATGGCCGATACGAGACCTCCATCTTGGCCAGACTCATGGACGGCGTCATCGGCTGCCCGGACCAGCAGGATGTCCTTGTAGATCCCTGCCACTTCCTCTTCGTTGCGGATGCGACCGTGAAGGTGCTCGTCGGCCTCTGTCTCCCAAGCCCGGAATCGGGGGCAGGCTCGGGTACAGGAGGTACAGCCCTTCTCGCCGTGGAGGCAGTTCGAAGCCCCGAGCTCCTCTTCGAGGTGAAACGGCTTGTACGCCCCCGGCTCGTGCTCGTAGCCGATGACATCGTGGGGGCAAGCGATCACACAGCCGGCGCAACCGGTGCACAGACCGGAGGTGATCACTTCGTCGTACAGTTCCTTCCACTGGAAGGTCCAGCGCTTGCTCGCCTGCTTGGACGCTGCCGAAGGAGCAGCCGTGTCGGTCATGGTTGAAATCTATCCCTGAGATCCCATGGGTCGAAATCCTCTGCTGCTGGACACAACTACAAGTCAGCTTCGGCGACGAAGCAGTCCGCCATCACTGCAGCTACGGCTTCGGGCAGGGATGCGAGCGAATTGAGCTTCAGTGACTCCTCCAGAGCGGCCAGCTCCGAAAGGGTGAAGGTGGCTCGAATCTCTTCGTAAGTGCACTCACACACATCACGGATCAGTCGCGGATCCTCAGACGTCTCGGTGCAGGCGGCGAGAAAGGCCTCTCGGTTACCCTGGCCGTACTCCCCCTCTTCGATATCGCCGGTGCATCCGGAGATGGCGACGGCCACCGACATCCCCAATCCGACCACCAGCCTGGCCCGCCTCGTCGACCTCATCGTTCGAACCTAGCTCGTTGGCTTGGAGCTCGAGGACGTCGCTCATCAGCAGCAGCTCGGGCCCGCCTGAACACGGTGTCGAGCATGGGCTCGGTGAGACGACCGGTGAATGTGTTCTGCTGGCTCACGTGGTAGCTGCAGATGACCAGACGACCTCTGTCGTCTTCCGCTTCCACCCCATGGCCGAACTTGGGTCGGGGACTGATGCCGAGATAGCGGGCCATGGCCTGGTAGGCGAACCCCCCGAGAGCAACGAAAACGACAGGATCGACCAAGGCCAGCTCCCGATCGAGGAAGGGGTGGCACTGGTCTCGTTCGGCTGGCGTCGGCTTGTTGGCCGGGGGGGCGCACTTCACCGGAGAGGTGACGATGGCGTCAGCCAGCTCCAGGCCATCGTCGATATCGGTACTGGTGGGTTGGTTGGCGAATCCAGCCCGATGGAGGGCTCGGTACAACCAGTCCCCGGAACGGTCGCCGGTGAACATCCGGCCGGTTCGGTTCGCTCCGTGGGCGGCGGGGGCCAAGCCGATCACGGCCACCCGGGCCGCCTCATCGCCGAAAGGGGGAACACCTCGCCCCCAGTAGTCCCAGTCGACAAAGGCGGCCCTCTTCTCAACCGCCACCTGCTGGCACCACCCAACCAGGCGTGGGCAGGCCCGACACGCCGCCACCTCAGACGAGATGGTCATCAAGGAATCGGCAGATGCCGGAGTTGAGGGCACACCCGGGACGGTAGATACCGTGGGGTCGGATGGCACGTTCCAGCGCGCGAAAACCGACGACGGTCCTGTTGGTCCGCCATGGCAAGACCCCTACAACCGGTCAGGTCCTGCCGGGCCGAGCCAAGGGTCTCGACTTGTCTGAAGAGGGCATGGCCCAGGCCGAACGAGCGGCCGAGCGAATCGCCAAGCTGCGTCGGATCAAGGCTGTGTACGCCTCACCCCTGGAGCGGACCAAACAGACTGCGGCCCCCATCGCCAAGACACTCGGGCTTCGGGTCCGGTCCAACCGTGGACTGCTCGAAGCTGACTTCGGGGCCTGGACCGGCCGTAAACTCAGTGACCTGATGAAGTTGGCCGATTGGGAGCAGGTACAACGCTATCCCAGCGGGTTCCGCTTCCCCGATGGTGAGTCGTTCTCGGAGATGCAGCAGAGGATCTGCGGCACCCTCCAGAAGCTGGTGGCCGCGCACGCTGGTCAGACCATCGTGATTGTCTCCCACGCCGACCCCATCAAGGCCATCATCGCCCAGGCCATGGGCACCCACCTCGACCTCTTCCAGCGGATCGTGGTCGGCCCGTGCTCGATCTCAGCCATCGTGTACACCCCAGGCGGCCCTGTCGTACTCGCCGTCAACTCCATGGGCGACGACCTGACCCAGCTCGTTTCCAGCTAGTGCCATGAGCGATTCCTACGAATACCGCAACGTCACCCATTTCACCGCCGGGGCTGAAGGAGAGCCCGGCCAACGGGTCTTCTATCTCCAGGTGGGCGACGAGACTGGCCACATCAGCGTTCGGTTGGAGAAGCAACAGGTCCGAGCCCTGGCCCAGTTCCTCCGCAGCGTCCTCGATGATCTGCCAGCCCCACCCCCATCCGCCTCGAACCCCATCCCCCTGCGTGAACCGGCCATTGCCGAGTGGGTCGTCGGCCAGATCGCCGTCGGCGTGGCCGAGGCCGAGGCCGAGGTAGTCCTCGTGGTCGACGAACTGGTCCCCGACAACGACGATGACGACATCGATGACGACATCGATGACGACGACGTGGAGGTCGATCTCTACGACAGCCCAGCCGAGGGAGCAAGGATCAGGGCCCATATCAATGTGACCCAGGCGGCCCAGTTCGTGGTGACCAGTGAGGAACTGATGAGCAAGGGTCGACCACCGTGCCGCCTTTGCGGGCAACCCCTGGACCCGACGGGCCACACCTGCCCGCGGCTCAACTAGGGCTGTCATCGTCGTACGGTGGCACCCCCCTCCCCTGCGCCCGATAGTGATGAGGCCACAAGCGACTCGGCGTTCGATCTTCCCACCGACGAACTGATCGAGCTGTTCGAGGAAGGGACTATGGACGTCGAGGGACGGATGCCATACAGCTCGAATGCAACCTTCCTGGTGGTGGTTTCCGACTCTGACGGTCGAGCCGCGCCCCGATCCCATCGAGCCATCTACAAGCCAAGTCGGGGCGAGCGTCCTCTGTGGGACTTTCCCCCCGACCTATTCAAACGCGAGGTTGCCACCTACCGTCTGGCCGAGGCCCTCGGTTGGGAGGTGGTGCCGCCGACCGTGATCGGCTCCGGCCCAATGGGTGAAGGCTCGGTCCAGGCTTTCGTCGATGCCGATTTCTCCGAGCACTACTTCACCATGCTGGAGAATGACGTCGGGCTCGATGACCTGCGTCGCCTTTGTCTCCTCGATCTCATCGCCAACAACACCGATCGCAAGTCTGGCCACTGCCTCCTCGGACGCGACGGCCGGATCTATGGGATCGATCACGGGCTCAGCTTCCACGCCCAGTTCAAACTGCGGACCGTCATGTGGGATTTCGTCGGCCAACCAATCCCGGCCGAGGCGCTGGCGGCCATTGACCACTTCTTGGCTGAAGGACCACCATCGGACTTGTTGTACCTGCTCGACTCGTTCGAGGGTGATGCCATGGTGAGCCGGGCCCGGGATCTGCTCGAAGCCCGGATCTTCCCCGACGATGACTCTGGCGGCCATCGCTACCCTTGGCCCCTGGTCTGAGAGTGAGCCCGAGGCTGAGACCATGGGGCGGCAGTAACGAATCGGACCCATTGCGAAGCTGGCGTGACAAAGTCCAGACCTGGCCGCCACACTTGATGGCTGTCGAGATCGAACGAGATTGGTAGGTCCCCGTGTCAACCGAATCGGTGGAGGAAGTCGAAGCTCTGACCAACGCCTTCGTTGATCAGCATTGGGATCCGGAGATCACGGTCCGGGAGTGGTGGCGGCGGATGTCAGCGGAACGCCTGATCAATACCACCCTGCCCATCGAAGCCGGGGGTCGAAGCTGGACGGGGGCTCAGGCCGCAGCGTCCAACCGGGTACTTGCCGACCGGCGAGTAGTCGGAGGCCCGGGAGGGCTTGGCATGCTGCTGGCCGCTCCGACCATTGCCAGCCACGGCACACCGGAACAGATCGAGCAGTGGCTCCCCTCGATTCTCGACGGTTCCGAGTCGTGGTGTCAGCTGTTCTCCGAACCGGGAGCCGGATCCGATCTGGCCGGCCTCCAGTGCAAGGCCGTCAAGGACGGCGACGAGTGGATCATCACAGGCCAGAAGGTGTGGACCTCGAACGGCCGTGAGGCCGATTGGGGCATGCTGATCGCCCGCACCGACCCCAACCTGCCCAAGCATCAGGGGATCACCTACTTCGGGTTCCCCATGCACCAGGAGGGGGTCGACGTACGCCCCCTGACCGAGATGACAGGGCGAGCCTTGTTCAACGAGGTGTTCATCGAAGAGGCTCGGGTCTCGGCTGACCATGTCCTCGGTGGCGTCGGCAACGGCTGGCGGGTGGCAAACACCACCCTGACATTCGAGCGGTCAGGGATCGGGGGCGGCGGTGGAGGCGGCTTCGGTAGCGCCTCGCCAGGCAAGACGGTTGGGCACCTCGATCGTACTGTAGGTGAATTCCTGGGGAGGCGAGGTGCCATCTCCGTAGGGGCCGTCGGCCGGCGGGTCTTGAGCCTTCTCAGCTCCGAAGCTGAAACCAGGGGCAAGGCCGATGACCCGGTCATTCGCGACGGGCTGGCCAAGCTCCACATCCTCTACCGGCTGTCGTCGATGACGGTGAAACGTCAGGCCGCCGAGCGGCGAAGCGGTCGCAAGCCCTCGGGGCTCGGTGCCGGGGTCGAAGGCAACCTGGCCAAGCTGTTGAACACCGAGACCCTCCATCTGGCTCGCGATCTGACCGGCCAGATCATGGGCCTCGACGCCACCGTCCTCGGCCACGATGCGGCGACCGAAGGACTGCTCCAGGAGCTCATCCTATTTTCCCCGGCACCCCCCATCTACGGAGGTACCGACGAGATACAGCGAAACGTGATCGGGGAACGGGGCCTCGGTCTACCCAAGGAACCGGGCCCATCCCGAGATACCCCGTTCACCGATCTGCCCAAGTAGGGAGGCTGTCAAGCGGCCTCGGCTACCCACGACGGTCCTTCCCGCTGGCAGCGCAGCTCGAACTCGACCTCCAGCTCATTCCACAGGTGGCGTTCAGCCAGTGAGCGGACCTCGAAGTCATCGACATCTACCTGAAGCTCAATCGCTCGCTGCATCTCAGCCAGCCGCTCGTCGCTGATCACCATGTTCGTTGGGTAGGCCATGAGTGCAACCTAGAGACGGGGTGTGACATCCAAGCTGGTCATATCGTTATTGCTCCGGACGGCCTATGGGCCCAGGCAGGACCTCCCTTTCGGCGCTGAGGGTGGATTCGTACTCTCCGGCTCATGCGCCGTGTGTCGACCTCATTGTTCGTACTCATCCTCCTGCTCAGCCTCGCGACACCAGTCGAGGCCGAGTCCGTCGACGAGAGCGACGCCGACGTCGAATCGATGGACATCCAAGTCCACGACGGGATCCTGGCCGACATCACCCCCGGCACCTTCCTGACTCCTTGTACCCAGCTCACCGACTCCGTCTACCGGCTCTACACCGCCTACTTCCTGCGGGATCCGGACCCCTCCGGCTGGGCCTACTGGCTCGGCATCTACGGCTCCGGTCCCAACACCAACCTCGAAGTAGTGTCGGATTCCTTCGTCCAGTCAGCCGAGTTCACCCAACGCTACGGCTCGCTGACCAATGAGGGGTTCGTCACCCTCGTCTACAACAACGTCCTCGACCGAGATCCTGATCCGGTGGGATTCGACCACTGGGTCACGGCACTGAACAACGGCTATCTCCGAGGCTCGATGATGATCGCTTTCTCGGAATCCGAGGAGTATGTGCTCAAGACCGGGACGACGACACCCCAGGCCGGATACCTGATGTGGTACGACCGGGCCTTTCAGTATGACTGCGGTCCGTACTTCACCGACAGCAAGTACAACATCACCCCTATCCCGACCGGGACCGACACCCTCTACGTCGACATCCTCGTGATCAACGCCAGCGACACCGACGAGGTCATCGACGCCAGCTTCAATGCAATCACACCCATATTTGCCACTGTGTCTCTACCGCCGAGCACCTTCAGCTACCTCACCAACCTCCCCGTGCCGGCCAATGCCCTCGAGCTCTACCTCACCAGGTTGTCGGCGGAGCCAATGAATACCGGGCTCTACTGGTCGGTTGTGTTCTATGACCATCCCCACAGCGCCGAGCGACCGGGTTGGGATGATGTGGTCAACAACCTCAGGCTCTGAGCCGCGGGGGCAGCAGCCCACCAACAAGCTGGGCTGGCGATGCTCGCCGGCCGCAAGGCGATAGTGTCTCCCAGCGTGATCGAAGGGTTCAGCTTCCGACAAGAAGACCTGGACGCCAACCGGGCGGGGCGGTTGACGGACCAGCAGGTCGAGCGGATCCGAACGGAGCTGCAACGCCGAACCAGGATCATCGTCCCCCTGCTCATACTCGGTCCCTTGCCCTTGGCGTGGATCGCGGCGATCGCCTCGGCTCGTAGTGAGGAAACGGCTGGTGGCACATTCCTGCCTGCCCTGGCCCTTCTCTACGTCGTCAGCCTCCTCGTCATAGCCCCACTGGCCGGAATCGGCCTCTACACCAACTTCATCAAGCCGATCCGCAAGGGCAACGTCACCTCCGAGACAGGGCCGATCAAGCTGATCCCCCGCGGCGACGATGTCCATCTCAAGATGGGCTCGCGTCTGAAGGGCCCCCGCTTCGCCATGGCTCCCGAGCAGGCCGAGGCGCTGATCGCCGGCGATGTCTACACGATCTACTTCACCCCAGCCGGCAAGCGCTCTGTCTTCCATTCCATCGATCACACCCCACCCCTCATCCCCCCCGACTCAGACGTCGAAGAGGGCGAGGACCAGCACCAGGACGAGGACCAGGAGACGTCAGGGTAGGGCGACCTCGAGACGGGATGCCGTTGCTCCGAGCTGGACCCAGGTCCCGTCGGCCAGATCGATCCCCTGGGCCAGCTGACGGGCTCGACGCTGCCGTTCGAGATCCCCGGGCACGACCACGGTCCCACCCTCGTCCAAGGGGGTGGCCCGACGGACGTGATTGACGAAGTCCTCGACCTCATCGCTGAAGCCCTGGGCGGCGAAATGGTTTGGCGACAAATAGATCGACAGCATCCCGTTGCAGAAACGATCGGCATTGGCCGTTCCTGAACCGGTCAGCACACCAGCCAACAGCTCGCAGGCAAGAGCCAGAGCCGAGCCTTTCTGCTCTCCCATGGCCCGCAAGGCACCGGGCCCGGCCTGGGAGTTCGGTAGCACCCCTTCCTCTGTCTCGCCGTAGAGCACCAGAGGATCACCAGTGGACACCCCATCGGGGCCGACGAGGGCATCATCGGGTACCGGAGCGCCACCATTGAGGGCAACCCTGGCCTTCCCCTCGGCCACCACCGACGTTGCGAAGTCGATGAGCAACGGTCGATCGCCAGGTTGGGGAACCCCAATGGCGATCGGGTTGGTGCCGAACCGACGTTCCTTCGACCCGAAGGGAGCAACCAGGCGGCTCCCGGCCACGTTGACGAAGTGGATCGAGACGAGGTCGGCCCTGGCCGCCAGGTCGGCCCAGTCCGATATCCGACCGAGGTGTCCCGAGTGGCGAAGACCAACTGCGGCTACCCCCTGCTCTCTGGCCTTGGCGATACCGAGGGCGACAGCCTCGCCTCCAACCGTCTGCCCGAAGCCGTAGCCCCCGTCGACAACGGCCAACGACTCACCTTCGGTGACGATCGAGATCGACTGGCCGGGAACCAGCCGCCCATCTGCGACCGACTCGACGTAGCCAGGAACCCTCACCACCCCATGGCTCGGATGGCCGGCCAGATCGCTTTCGATGAGGTGGCGGGCCACCGTCGATGCTTCGACCAGTGAGCACCCGGCGGCGGCGAAGATCTCGGTGACCAGCTCTCGGAGCGAGTCGGAAGGAATCAGCATGGCGACACTCTGTCAAAACCCGGTTCCCGACCGCCATCTGGACCAAGGATCTGCAAGGGGTCCAGACGAGACTCCCCCCTGGGTGACTTCACCAACATTGTCCGAGCAAGGCAGAAACAAGAGTAGTTGAGTGCTAACATAGCCTCATGGCTGATGTCGATGATGGCTACGATGCAGTTCGAGCCGCCTACCCTCCCATATTGAACACCGCGCAGGTCGCTGAACTACTCGATTTGAACAGTCGAACCGTGCTCAACATGGCCGGCGACGGTCGCTTGCCGGCCAGCCGGCTCCCCGGTTCACGCAAGTTTCACTTCGTCCTCGATGACATCATCGCCACCCTGAAGGCGAACCGGGTCGTGGCCGACTAGGTCGAGTCCCCCGGAGCGAGCCGACCCAACAGGAGCGGGAGCGACCACCGAGGATCGTGTGCTCCACGATCCCGCGAACAAACACCGGCGACCGGAGTCGTGTTCGATGAGGCAATACTCGTTGGTTGAGCCCCACTGGGTGTGATGACCCAGGCATCAGCTTGGATCAGGGCCGTTCGATTCGTTCACCAACCGTAGACATGCAGTCACTATGGACGAGTACCATGACCCGATGGCTAGTGCCGAGCTAGCCGCTCTACGGGCCGTCACCGCCCGGAAGGACGTGGCATGAGCGAGATCGACGAGCTGCCAAGCTGGGCCGGGAGGGCTCTACAGGACCCTGGTGCGGCCATGGAGGCCCCGTCACCGCCACCCAGCGGGGTAACCGAACGACTCAAGCCAGCCATATTGGCCCTCCTCGGGGTGATCCTGTTGGCCATCATCGCGGCCGCCGCCTTTGCCTTCCTTCGCGGTGCCGACGACGATGTCGCAACCGATGCTCCAGTGACCACGGTCGACTCCACCGAAGCGGTGGCTGACGAAGCTACTTCTAGCGACGACTCAACCGCGACCACAACGGTGGCGGCACCGACAACGGCTACCACCACCTCGACAACGGCGGCCTCCCCCACCACGCAGGCGGCTACCGAGGACACCACCCCAGCCAGCGATGGCGGCGAAAATGCCGACGGAAGCGCCCGTTACGCTGTGTTCAAGGGTGGTCAGGTCTTTCTCCGAGGGCGGGTACCCAGCGAGGAAGTGGGGGCCGTGATCGAGACACGGGCCGGTGCCGTCGTCGGCCCCGACAATGTCTTCAACGAGTACGAGATCGACCCCAGTGCTCCCGCCTCGATCTCAGCCCCGCTCTATGTGGAAGACGTGGTCCTGTTCGGCTTCAACAGCATCCGTGTCGAGACGGCGTTCCTGCCCATTCTCGATCTAGGCACCATGCTCTTGGTCCAGAATCCCAATGTGACCGTCACGGTGGTAACCCGAACCGACGCTGTTGGCTCCGAAGCCTCGAACCTCAGGATCTCCGAGCAGCGGGCCCAGGCCGTCATCAACTACTGGCTGGGCAAGGGCATCGACCCCTCGCGGCTGATCATCGATGCCCGGGGTGAAGAGGGAACTTCGGAAGACGACGACGAGGAGACCAAGGCCTTGAGTCGACGGGCCGAGTTCGTCATCACCGGCCTTTTGGAGTAGCTGCTTTCAAGACAAGACGCGGGTGAGGGCATCGAGAAGGTGGCTCACTTCATCTCCCGAGGTGTAGTGCACCCACGAGACCCTGACCACACCAGGGTCGGGATCGATACCTATTCCCTGGAGCAAACGGGGGGCATAGAAATCACCGGCCCCACACATGATCCTGTTGGCAACGAGAGCATCGACAACCTCAGCTGGCTGCTTGCCCAGGGGCTGAAAGGCAACGGTTGGACATCGGTGCAGGCCGCTGTCACCCCCGTCGACTACCCCGACGAGCCGTACCGCCGGCGACGACGCCAGCCAGCCGGCTATGGCGCCAACTCCGGCCGCTTCATGTTGCTGCCAACGGACCGTACAGTCGGCCACCACTTCTCGTAGCCCGGCCTGAGCCGGAACCCCATGATGGTGGGCCAGGCTTTCCATATAGTCGAGCACCGCGCCGGCCGCGGCCTCCTGGGCATGGTCGGGACCGGCGGGAGTCAGCCGTTTCGAAGAGAGATGCCGGTTGAAGTCATGGCCCTGGTTGCCCAGCTCATCGAGGATGCCGTTGCGGGTCACCATCAGCCCTTGATGGACTGAGTACGTCTTGTAGAGGCTGAAGAGGTAGATGTCGGCATCGAGGGCGGCTATGTCACGAAGCCCGTGGGGGGCAAAGGAGACCCCGTCAACGATCACCCTGGCTCCCTGGTCGTGGGCCAGGGATGTGATGGTGGCGACGTCGTTTTCCATGCCGACGAGGTTCGAGCAATGGGGCACCGTCACCAGCTTGGTGTTGGCGCTGAGCAGATCGGCCAGGTGCTCGATGTCGAGCAGACCGGTCTGCGGGTCGACCTGCCACTCGACCAGTTCGGCCCCGGCACGCTTGGCGGCCCGGCGGATGGCGCCAGTATTGGCCTCGTGGTCCTGGTTGGTGACGATGACCCGATCCGAGGGACCAAGCAGGGCACCGAAGGCATTGGCCAACACATAGGTATTCATCGAGGTCGATGGGCCGAACTGGACCTCATCGGTGGCCACTCCCAAGGCCTCGGCCCACCTGACCCGAGACCGGTCCATGGCCTCGCCCGCTCCCATCGATGCAGGGTATGGGGCGTAGGGCTGGACCTTGGTCTCCCGGTAGTAGCGGGTCAGGGCCTCGATCGTCTGGCCACAGGCATAGGACCCGCCGGCATTCTCGAAGAAGGCCCAGCCTTTCAGCGATGGCTCGCCGAAGGCTGGAAACTGACTCCTGACGAAATCGAGATCGAGATCGGGTTCGGTCTGCATCAGGTCACGGTGGCACACTGGCCCACGATCGACAACTGCTCCTTTCACCGAGCTAGCGTCGACGCATGACTGGTGAGGCGACAAGACAGATCGGGGTACCGGCATCGTTGGATCTGAAGTCGACAGTCCGGGGAGCCAAGAACCCGGTACTGGTCGGCCCCACCGAAGCCCTGTGGGCCACCAGGACTCCCGATGGGCCAGGGTCCCTCGTCCTCAACCGGTCGGGGGACACCACCGTCGAGGCCAAGGCTTGGGGACCGGGACGAGACTGGATGTTGAACCAGGCTCCCCGCCTCTTGGGAGCCGACGACGACCCATCGAGCTTTGCCCCCGTCAGCCCGATCCGAGAACTGTGGCGCCGCAACCCCTTCCTGCTGGCTCGTACCGACCGGTTGTGGGACTCCCTGATCGGGGCCATCCTCGGTCAGCGGGTTCAGACGGCCAACGCCGCCTCATCGCGCCGAGCCCTGGCCCGACGCTTCGGCCAGGAGGCCCCCGGCCCCCATCGAGCCTGGATCCTGCCGTCGCCGGAACGGGTGGCCGAGATGGGCTACTACGACTTCCACCCCCTGAAGGTGGAGAAGAAGCGGGCCGACGCAATCATTCGCGCCGCCCGAGAAATGCCCCGCTTGCAGGGCTTGGCCGACAAGACCCCGGAACAGGTACAGGCCCGTCTCCAGCGGATCCGGGGCATCGGCCCATGGACGACGGCCATGGTGACAGCAGTGACCTTTGGCGATCCCGACGCCGTCCCTGTCGGTGACTATCACATCCCGAACTCGATTGGCTGGGTCTTGGCCGGCGAGCCCCGTTCCACCGACCAGCGGATGCTGGAGTTGTTGGAGCCCTACAGGGGTCATCGGTGGCGGGTGATCCGACTGGCCAAAGCCAAAGGGGCACCCAAATATGGGCCCAAGCTCTCTTTCACCGCCGATGGGCTCCACCAGGGGCGATAGGCGCTGATTTGGGACACTAGAGCCAGACCTCTAGCGTTGATCAGCTGATGTCCATCTTGTTGCCAGAACCAGAAGGCGAGATCGTCCACCAGCGGGACTATCACGTCAAGGCCTACCGACTCAGCCCCGAGCGGCTCCTGATCCGGGGCATGATCCACGATCAGAAGCCGCCTGGCGTCTACATCGAGGACGATCGCGACCCGATGTCGATCCACCAGATGGTCGTCGACCTGACCCTCGGATTCCCATCGCTGGAAATCGCTGACGCTGTCGTCCAGATGGAGGTCACCCCCCACGATGGCTGCATCTCGATCGAGCCCGTGTACCAGCAGTTGGTCGGGGTTTCGATCGGTCGAGGTTTCTCCCGCGTAGTCCGTGAGCTGTTCGGTGGACCACGAGGCTGCACCCATGTCGGTGCCTTGCTGATTGCAATGGCTCCCGTCGCCATCCAGTCAATGTGGTCGATGCAGTCCATCGACGAGACCCCGGTGACCCTGGGTCCAGAAGAGATGGCCGAACAACGCCTTCAGCGGATGTCGTTCAACTTCGATACCTGCCATATCTGGGACCGTGAAGGCGAAACGGTGAAGCGGCTACTGGCGGGCGAAGAGATGGAGCCCCCGACCTGGGCCGTGCAACGACTGGATGAGCTTGGACGCCGGCCTGAGGAGTGGATGGAGCGTCACCGCCCTGATCACCAGTGACGGAGGTCGATAGGCCACACATCGACTACGGCTGCCCCATCGACCACCCACATTTGTTCGTGGCGGGCCACCGTCGGATCGACGTGAGCTGGATGCAACCTGATGAGATCACCAACGACGGGAGCAACAGCCCCGTCGAAGGGGACGAGAGTGGTGTGCTCATCTGAACAGAATTGGAGGGCGCCGTCGGGTGAGGAGGGGTTGCCATGATCCATACCCAGGGCCTTGAGTCCGGCATCGGCGACGAACCAGCCCTTGGCCGAGACTGAGACCACGGTGGCCAGGACGGTCAAGGCCAGTTGGAACGGGATCTCCAGCGTGCAGTACTGGGTGTCCATCAACAGATACGACCCCGCCTGGATCTCGGTGGCCCAGCGGTTCACGGCATAGGTCCCCGTCCCGCCGGCAGAGATGATGTCACCTCCAACGGCTTCGTGGGCGGCCAGCAGCTTGCCCATCGAGTGCTCGACCTTGCTCTCTCGCTCGGCCCGATCTTCCACCATCATCAGATGGCCTTCGTAGCCCATCACCCCACGTACCTCGAGGCCAAGACGCCGGGCCCGGTCGGCCAGGGGGCCCGCCTCATCGACGCTGCACCCACAACGGGGCAGACCGACCTCCACGTCGATCAGGACCTGGCGGACACCCCCTTCGTGGGCGGCAGCCAGGGTCTCGACCGAGTCGACGGCGACAGTGATATTGGCCCCCTCGTCGACCAGACGCCCGAGCCGGCGGCAGTCAAGAACCTCGTTGGCCAGGAGCAGGTCTGCCCCAAGTCCGGCCGCCGCCATCCCCTCCAACTCACGGATGGTGGCCCCACAGAAGCGGTCATGGCCAGCGGCGGCCAGGCGCCTGGCAATAGGGGTCGACTTGAACGCCTTGACGTGGGGGCGCAGGCCAGGGCCGGGGCGGGCCTGTGACATCAGGGCCAGATTGGAGGTGAATACCGGCTCTTCGACTATCAGTGCCGGGGTAGGGATCTCGTCGATGGTGCTGGGGGTGGGGTCGCTCACCGAATCAGCCTGCACTCAGGAAGAGCTGGACTTCCACTTGGCCTTCATCTCGCACCTCGACAAGCGGATTCGACGGGTTGGCAATGCCATAGTCGGAGAACAACACGTCGATGATGCCAACGATTTCGATCTGACCACCCGACAATTGGGCGTCGACGGGGAAGGTGATCGGGTTGGTGGTCCCTCGCAGGGTCAGCTGGGCCGAAACGATGGCTGAAACCGGCTCCCCCTCAGCCGGGACCGAGCCCAGTTCGACGGGTGCGGTCATGGTCAGCTTGGCGGTTGGGAACTCTGAGACGTTCATGACCCGATCGCGGAACCGGGTGTCACGCCGACCATCGTCGCTGCGGATGGAGGCCACGTCGACCTCGAAGGTGGCGTTGGTGATCGTCGAGCCGGTGATTTCGATCGAACCCGTGACCTCAGTGGTCCGTCCCACGGCTTCGAGGTCAAGGAGCTCACCGATGTCCTCGATCACCCGGTAGCCGGCCTCCGACCCCTCGGTCACGATCCAGGTCCCGTCGAGGCCGACCCGCTCCTCGGTCGGCGCTACCCCTCCGGCAGTACCGCTGGCTGTCCTGTCGTCATCGGTCTCGGTCAGCTCAAAGGCAGCTGGAGCATCTTCCCGCAGGAGGGTGGCCCACACCACCACCCCCCCTATGAGGATCACGACAGCACCGACACCGGCAGCCAATAGTCGTCTCACGGTCTCCCCCTCCTTCCGACCCGTGAGTCTGCCATATCGGCCCAACGGCTAGGGTCGCGCGTCTTGCCCGAGCTACCCGAGGTCGAGACGATACGGCGCCAACTGGACCCCCTTCTGATCGGCCGTCGCGTCATCGAGAGTGACTCGCACCCCTCATCGAAGTTCACCCCCGGCCGTCAGATCGACGGGGCCACCATCACCGGTGTCGGTCGTCGGGGCAAGTATCTCCTCATCGGACTCGACGATGAACGCGAACTGGTGGCCCACCTTGGCATGACGGGCTCCTTCCGGCTCGACGACAACCCGTCCGACCCACAGAGCCCGCACCTACGGGCCTGGTGGCGGCTCACGGCCAGTCCAAACAGGCCCCCGGAAACTCTGTTATTCAGCGACACTCGTCGATTCGGTCGGCTCAGGGTGGTGACGGCCAACGACTACTCCATGATCCCCACCCTGGCTGCCGCTGGACCAGAACCATTTGATCCGGATTTCAATGGCCTTCGCTTCTGGAAACTGCTGCAAGCCAGCCGGCGAAAGCTGAAGACGAAGCTGCTTTCCCAGCGCCCAATTGCCGGCGTTGGCAACATCTACGCCGACGAAGCTCTGTGGCTAGCCGAGATCAACCCGAATGTCACCCGAATCAGCCAGGTTCGAGCTACCCGCCTGCTTGCTGCGCTACGACTCGTGCTTGGTGAGGGCATCGAATACGGCGGTACGACACTTCGCGACTATCGCACGGTCGAGGGCAACATCGGAACGAATCAGACTCGACTCAAGGCCTACGGTCGGGGAGGTCTCGACTGCTTGCGCTGCACCACGACCCTCAGGTCAGGTGTCCTCGATGGAAGATCGACGACCTGGTGTCCCGAGTGTCAACGCTATTAGAGCCGAAATCGATTCTGAAGCTGATACCGGATTCAGTTGTCGACAACCGGTCATAACTACTACTACAGATCGAAATAGCATTCTTTTCCCTGGTACCGTACAGAACTGCTTACAAGGCGTAGAATCCAAACAATGGGAGACGGTCTTTCAGAATTCGAGAAGCAGGTTTGGCAAAGGTTCTTATCTGCGAACGTGCGCCTACTGGAACGCCTCGACCATGAGTTGCAGCAGCGGTCGCAGCTCTCGTTGACCGACTTCGAGATCTTGTCAGTGTTAGCGAGTGCCCCCGACCAACGCCTCCGCATGAGTGATCTGGCCGAACGGGTGCTCGTCTCCCGCAGTCGCCTCACCTACCGGGTCGATCGTCTGGTCCGGGTGAACTACCTTGCCCGCGAGGAGTGCGAAGACGATCGCCGGGGGCTGTTCGCCATTCTCACCGAGACCGGCACCGAGGCCCTGTCGGCCGCTACTCCCGGCCACGCCAACGACGTCAGGACCTGGTTCTTCGACGTGATCAATCCCGATGAGCTCGAGGTCATCGGCAGAGTCATGGCCCGAGCCGACGAAAAACTCTCCAGCAGCTGACAGACTCCATCCATGGTGACGTTCGCCGTGGTTGGTCCTGGTCGAGCTGGTGGGTCTTTTTGGCTAGCGCTGAGGGAGCAGGGCTGGATCGACGGTAGCCCTGGAGGCGTCCCGATCGGACGGGGCGCCGACCTGGAGGACCTGGCCGCCACGCTCGATGTGATCTTGCTGGCCGTCCCGGACAGCTCCATTGCCTCGGTGGCGGCAATGATCAACCCGGGACGAGCCGCTGTACTCCACCTGTCTGGAGCCAAAGGCCTCGATGTACTGAGCTCCCATGAACGGAGGGGCTCAGTCCATCCCTTGCTGTCACTGCCCGACGCCGAGACCGGGGCCCGTCGTCTCACTGAGGGAGGGGTGTTCGCCGTAGCCGGCCACGAGTCAGCCCTCGACCTCGTAGCCACCCTTGGGGGTCGTGCGGTGACGGTGCCTGACGAGCGACGTGGCCTTTACCATGCAACAGCTGCTGTTGCCGCCAATCACCTCGTGGCTCTGTGCGCCCAGGTAGAGCGCCTGGGGGTCGAGGTCGGCGTTCCCATTGATGCCTACTGGGATCTGATGAGCACAACGCTCGACAATGTTCGCCGCTCTGGCCCGTTATCGTCGTTGACGGGCCCAGCCGCTCGGGGCGACGACTCCACGGTGAGCCTTCATCTCGATGTACTACCACCAACCGAACGACCCCTGTACCGTAAACTGGCCACCGAAGCGGCTCGCCTCGCTGGCCACCCGCCCCTGCCATCCCTGGGCCTCATGAGCAGGGCTGACAGGGCCACCGTTGTCGCATCGATCGACGAGCTCAGGGCCCTTCTCGATGACCAACGATCTCGGGGATCCACGATCGGGTTCGTTCCGACGATGGGCTACCTCCATGAGGGCCACGGCTCACTGATTCGGGCGGCGGCCGAGGCCAACGATGTGGTCGTCGCCAGCATATTCGTCAACCCACTCCAGTTCGCCCCCGAAGAAGACCTGGCTTCCTACCCCCGCGACCTGGAACGAGACACCGAGCTGGCTGAGGCAAACGGGGTGTCGGTGCTATTCACCCCTTCGGTTGAAGAGATGTATCCATTCGGGCGGGTCCTGACATCTGTCTCGGTCGAGGAGGTGTCATCCCTTTGGGAAGGGGCAAGCCGATCGACGCACTTCCGTGGAGTGGCGACCGTTGTCACCAAACTGTTCAACATTGTCGGTCCTTGTCGCGCCTATTTCGGTGAGAAGGACTTCCAGCAAGTCGCCGTTCTGGAGCGAATGGTCCATGACTTGTCTATCCCGGTCCAATTGATCGGCTGTCCAATTGTCCGGGAATCCGATGGACTGGCTCTTTCCAGTCGGAATATGTACCTCTCGTCGGATGAACGAGTTGCGGCCAGAGTTCTACGTCGAGCCCTCGATCAAGGGGTGGAAACAATCGTCAACGGGGAGCGCGAAACGGTCGTCGTCGATGAGATCATGGCCTCCGTAGTCGCCACCGAAGCACTGGCCGAGCTCGACTACGCCGCCGCGGTGGATGCCAGGACCCTGACCCAATCCTCGACCCTCGATGACCCCAGCACCATCCGACTCCTGATCGCGGCCAGAGTCGGTTCGACCCGCCTCATCGACAACAGCGCAGTGACGCCGACAGGACAGGCATGACCGTGAACCGAACGATCCCCGCAATCCGGGAGACAAAACGCCGGGACGGGGCTGATCCCCTGGTCATGGTGACGGCCTACGATGCCCCGTCGAGCCGGGTGGCGACCGAGGCCGACGTCGACCTGATCCTCGTCGGCGACTCGCTGGCCATGGTCGTTCTTGGCTACGACAACACCCTGGCGGTCACGGTCGACGACATGGCCTACCATGTCGGAGCCGTAGCCCGAGCGAAGCCAACGGCGGTCGTGGTCGGCGACCTACCGTGGATGGCGTTCCACGTCTCCAAGTCCGAAACGGCTACCAATGCGGCCACCCTGATCAGAGCGGGGGCCAGCTGTGTGAAACTCGAGGGTGGGTCCAAACGGGTACCCATGATCGAGGCGATCCTGGCCGCTGAGATCCCGGTGATGGGCCACATCGGACTCACTCCCCAGTCGGCTCACGTCATGGGCGGCTTCAAGGTTCAGGGCCGCCAAGAGGCTGCGGCTGAGCAATTGCTGGCCGAGGCAAAATGTCTGGAAGAGGCGGGTTGTTTCGCGGTGGTGATCGAAGGAGTACCCGACGTCGTCGGCAAGATGGCGACCGACGCCCTGTCCATTCCAACCATCGGCATCGGGGCTGGTCCCGATACCGATGGCCAGGTGCTCGTCTATCACGACCTCATCGGGCTGGAGAACCGGTTCAAACCTCGATTTGTCCGCCGCTACGGCACAGCATTCGACGATCAAGTCTCCGCCCTGTCAGCGTTCGCCAACGACGTTCGCAGGGGTGGATTCCCGACCGCCGACGAGTCCTACCAGGCCAGCGACGAGCTGACCGACGCCCTCGGCCTCTATGGCAGTGGGGGAACCCATTAGGGTCGGACCGTGCCAGCCATCATCCTCCGAGCCCCACGAACCTTCGAGCAGGGGTTCGCCAGCATCCGCAAAGAGCTCGATGTGCCAGACCACTTCTCGCCGGCAGTGTTGGATGAGGCAGCCAGTGCCGTCGACGCCGTTGACGATGGGGCGAGGACCGACGCCCGCCATCTCCCCCTCGTCGCCATTGACCCTCCTGGCGCCACCGATCTTGATCAGGCTTTCGCCGCCGAACGTAGGGACAACGGCTACCGGGTGTGGTACGCCATCGCCGACGTCGGGGCCTTCCTCCGACCCGGCGGTGCCGTCGACACCGAGGCCCGCAAGCGAGGCACCACCCTCTACAGCCCCGATGGTCGAGCCCCCCTCCACCCTCCCGTCCTCAGCGAGGATCGGGCCAGCCTGTTGGCCGATACCGACAAACCATGCCTGTTGTGGACGATTGATCTCGACGGCGACGGCGCCCCAACGAGCTGGCACTTGCAGCGAGCTTTGGTCAGGACCAGGGCCGCCATCTCATATGTCGCGGCCCAGGCCCATATCGACCGAGGCAGCGAGCCTGCCGGGACGACCCCCAACCACAATCTGACCCTACTGGCCGAGATCGGGCGCCTCCGCCAGCAGCAGGAGCGCAAGCGGGGTGGTATCAGCATCAACCTGCCGGCCCAAGAGATCGTGGAGCGGGGCGGCAGCTACGCCCTCGACTACGACCTGTCGATCCCGGTCGAAGGGTGGAACGCCCAGATCTCGCTCTTGACCGGGATTGTGGCCGCCCGGACGATGGTCGAGGCAGGAGTGGGGATCTTGCGTACCCTCCCCCCTCCCTACGAGCGGGCGGTTCGTCAGTTGCGCCACACGGCCCAGGCCCTGGGCTTGGACTGGCCCCAGGACATGCCGTACGCCGACTTCATCCGCCAGCTGGCCCCCAACTCGCCGTCCGCAAACGCCTTCTTGTTGCAGTCGACCCGGACCCTGCGGGGGGCTGGCTATCTGGGTTTCAACGGGGAGTGCCCTGAGCACCCCGAGCATGGGGCCATCGCCTCGGTCTATGCCCATGTGACCGCCCCCCTGCGCCGCCTCGTCGACCGGTTCGGCAACGAGATCCTGCTGGCCTTGCTGGCCGGAGATGAGCCACCGTCGTGGGCCGTCGAGGCGCTAGACGAGCTGCCGTCGTTGATGGGGCGGGCCCGCCAGCGGGAGTCTGCTCTGGAGCGGTCCATGGTCGATTTCGCCGAGGCGATCGTCTTGGAGCCCCATATCGGCGAGATCTTCACTGGCCATGTCGTCGACGTCGACGCCAAACGGGGCCGGGCCAGCGTCCAGATCGCTGAGCCTGCCGTCGTGGCCCCGGTCGAGGCCGACGGGCGCCAGCTGGCTGAAGAGGTCGCCCTTCGCCTTAAAGGGGTTGACCTGGCCAAGAGGACGGTGACCTTCGATGTCGTTGACTGAGAGACCCTCGACCACAAGGGGGAAGTTGTGGCTAGTAGGGGCAACGGCAGCAATGACGATCGCGGCCTGCGGCACCTCGACCGATTCGGCTGATCCCGAACCAACGGCCGATATCGCCGCCACCACGACCAGCTCCGCTCCCGCCCCCACTACCGATTCCAACTCCTCCACCACCTCCATCGCCGAAGGGGATCTGTTCCCCGATGTGATTGGGGCAACGGCCGAACGACGTGACGATGGAAGTTGGGACTTCACTGCCACCCTGTCGTCGCCCTACGACACGGCGGCCCGCTACGCCGACGCCTGGCGGGTGGTCGGCTCCGACGGTGAGGTCTACGGGACCAGAGAGCTGGCCCACGACCATCGGGCCGAGCAGCCGTTCACTCGGAGCCTGAGTGGGGTTGTGATCCCCGACGACGTCACCGAGGTGACGATCGAGGGTCGGGATCAGACCAGCGGCTGGGGTGGCGCAACAGTGATCGTCGAGTTGACCTAGCTGACCTAGCCTTCCACCGGCTCCTCGTCTTCACCTTCATCGACGGCAACCCGAGGCTGGTCGGAGACGAGCAGGCTGAACGTTCGCTGGTCGAGGTCAGAGATCGTGAGCGTCACGTCGAAGATCTCGCGACTGGCCGGCATGACCAGGGCGCACCCCATGACAAAATCTGCGGGCAAGACCACCGCCGTCGAGCCACAGTCGACGGAGGCGGCGGTGAAGTTCGAGCCGACCGAGTCGTTCAGGATGGCTGCTACCTCTCGCTCGAAGCTGGGCAGAGCGGGGGCGCTGACCAGGTTCGTGGTGACGAGAGCCAGCTTGCCTTCGGGGTTGACCGAACCGTGGATCTGAATGACCTCACCGGCCTCGGTCATTGCCGTGCACTCGAACGTGGTATCGATGGCCAATACGGGCGGTGTGTTGCAGGTCGAGGTCAGTGGACCTAGCCCAACCGTGGTTGCCAGCTCACCCGTGATCATCTCCTCGGCCAGTGAGCCGGGCTGATCGTCTGTGCTCACCTCGGGCTCTGACGACGAGCAGCCAGTGAGGAGGAGGGCTCCGGTGAAAGCGATGATGATGGTTGCTACTCGCACGCGTGACCCGTATCCCGAACGCAAAGAGGGTTCGCTCAGGCTAGTCGGCAGGACCTGACAGTGGGTGCTCCCTTGGTCAGGGGTCAGTAGGAGGCTGGCACTGCTCTGTCCGATTACCGCTAGCGGAGTCCTCTGACCAGGACTAAAACTGTCTCTAATGGATCAACTCGACCATGAGACGTGCTACCAAGCCATCAGCCGACGCGACGCCCGATTCGACGGCCGTTTCTACACCGCAGTCACCACGACCGGTATCTTCTGCCGGCCCTCGTGCCCGGCCAGGACACCAAAATCGGCCAACGTACGCTTCTTCCCCCATGCTGCAACCGCATCGGAAGCAGGCTTTCGCCCCTGCCGCCGATGCAGGCCCGAGTTGGCCCCTGGTCACCCTGAGTGGAACCGTCGGGCCGACCTCACCGGGCGGGCTCTGAAGCTGATCGAAGGGGGCACAGTTGACCAGGTCGGGGTGGCCGGTCTGGCCTCCCAGCTCGGGGTCAGCGAGCGGCATCTGCGACGGGAGCTGCAGCGCACGGTCGGCACCGGGCCACTCCAACTGGCCCGGGCCCGCCGCCTGTGGCTGGCTCGTCTCCTCCTCGACCAGACGAGCCTGACGGTTACCGAGGTCGCCTTCGCCTCCGGGTTCTCCAGCATCCGCCAGTTCAACGACTCGATCCGTCGAGCCTTCGACGCTCCCCCGTCGGCCCTGCGACGGCGGGTCGGTATCGAGCCGACGGCTACCTCTATCGTGCTCGAGCTCCCCTGCCGGGGAGAGCTGGGGTGGGATTCCCTTCACCAGTTCTTCGCCATGCGGGCCATACCTGGACTGGAGTCATCATCACCTGACGGGACATTCCGGCGCCAGGTCCCCGGTGGTTGGATCGAGCTCAGCGCTCCCCGCTCCGGGCCAACCGAGAACCGGGGGCAGGGCGATGGGTTGCGGCTCGAATGCTCCCTCGATCGGCTCTCAGACCTCGCCGAGCTGCTACCCCTGATCCGTCGAGTGGCTGATTTGGAAACCGATCTCGTCCCGATCGAACACCACCTGGCCCGCGACCCAGTGCTGGCAGAGCGATTGGCCGCCTTCCCCCTGAGTCGCCTACCGGGGGCCTTCGATCCGTTCGAGATTGCGATCCGGGCCGTCGTCGGCCAGCAGGTGAGTGTGGCCGCGGCCAGGACCTTGCTCGGTCGCCTCATCAAGTTGACGAACGATCCCGACGAGCCTGTCCAACGCTTCCCGACCCCCGACCAGGTTGCGGCCGCCCCCCTGGACCAGCTCGGCATGCCGAACAGTCGGCGAGCCACGATCTTGGCCGTGGCCACCGCCATGGCCAAAGAGCAGCTCGACCTCGGACCCCATGTCGATCCCGACCGGACGCGGGCAGACCTCGAAGCGATCAAAGGGATCGGCCCCTGGACGGCCGGCTACATCACAATGCGAGCCCTCGGCGACCCTGACGGCTGGCCCCGAGGTGATCTCGTCTTGCGCCGCTCCCTGGATTGCTCGACGGCCGAGCTGGAGGAGCGAGCGAGAAGCTGGAAACCGTGGCGAGCCTATGCCGCCCTGCTGTTGTGGCGAAGCAATCCAACCAGCCAACCGACGAAGAACGGAACCCAATCATGAGCGATGCCCGAACCATCGAGGCCTGCACCATCGAGACCCCCGTGAAGCCACTCACCATCGTGGCCCGCGACCAGATCGTGATCGCGGCCGGCTTCACCTCGATCCCGGAGCTGTGGGACCGCCTCACCCCACCCGAACGGGGAGAGCGGGAACTCGTCGAGCGGTCTGAGCTGGGGAAGATCACCAGGTTGGTCGAGGACTATCTCGATGGCCAGCTCGATGCCCTGGCCCGGATACCGGTGGCCCAACCGGGGACCGATCTTCAACAGGAGGTCTGGGCCGGGCTGCGGACCATCCCGGCCGGTGAGACCAGGACCTACACCGAGCTGGCAGCCGTGACGACCAGGCCACGGGCCATCCGGGCCGCCGGCACGGCTTGCGGGCGCAACCTGATCGCCCCGATGGTGCCCTGCCACCGTGCCTTGCGCCAGGACGGCTCCCTCGGCGGGTACTACTACGGCCTCGAAGTCAAACGTTGGCTCCTCGACCATGAGGCCCGAGCCGCAGCCTAGGCCCCTGTTTCTAGGTCGCTCCAGGCCGGTCTGAGCAGGGACGTTCTCTGACGATGATGGCGACTCCGAGGGCCCCCGCCAACAGTTCCGAGCGGCTGGTAGCAGCGGCAATCTCGACGCTGACATCGCCTCCATCGGAGACAACTGGCTCGACGACGAGCCGACTCCCAAGGCCCTCGCCTTGGGAGGCCTCGTTGGTGCCGGCGCCAGTGTCGGACTCGGCCCGGACAGTGACCGCGGTGACCTGGCCCATTTGACGGCGATCGAGGCCGATGGCCAGGCGCAGCATCCCGGCCAGGACCCTGACCAGATGTTGCTCCGCTGGATCCAGGGCCGCGAACT
>JAAETV010000421.1 GCA_024227975.1 Actinomycetes bacterium | reverse complement strand
TGCATCGCGCCGGTAATCTGGCCTACACCGCCCGCCTGCTCTTCCGAGGCCGCGGTAATCTCCTGCACCAGTTCCGCCGTCTTGGCGATATCCGGGACCATCTTCTCCAGCAAGCCACCGGCCTGCTCCGCCACCTTGACGCTATCGCCGGTCAACTCGCCAATCTCCGAAGCCGCCACCTGGCTGCGCTCGGCCAGCTTCCTGACCTCGGCCGCAACCACCGCAAATCCCTTGCCGTGCTCACCCGCACGCGCCGCTTCGATCGCGGCATTCAAGGCCAGCATATTGGTCTGGTAGGCGATATCCTCGATTATCGTGATCCGCTCGGCGATATCCTTCATCGCCTGCACGGTCTTGACGACCGATTCGCCGCCATCTTTCGCCGCATTCGACGACTCGGTCGCGATGCCGTCGGTGACTCGCGCGTTTTCGCTGTTCTGGTTGATCGACGCGCCCATCTGCTCCACCGACGCGCTGGTCTGCTCGACGCTCGCCGCCTGTTCACTCGC
>JAAETV010000420.1 GCA_024227975.1 Actinomycetes bacterium | reverse complement strand
TGGGTCATCAATGGTGAGAAGTGGTTCTCGTCGAATGCCCGATATGCCAGCTTCCTCATCGCCATGGTCGTCACGGACCCCGAGAACGAGCTGGTCAAGAGCCAATCGATGTTCCTCGTACCCGCCGACACCCCCGGCCTGGAGATCGTGCGCAATGTCGGCCTCGGCTACGAGCCCCAAGACGAATCCCACGGTTCGCACGGCTATGTCCGCTACAACGATGTTCGGGTACCGAAGGAGAACCTGCTCGGTACACGTGGTGGAGGCTTCGCCGTCGCCCAGACCCGTCTCGGAGGTGGGCGAATCCACCACGCCATGCGAACCTCGGGCCGGGTCCGTCGCCTGTTCGACATGATGTGTGAGCGGGCCCTGTCCCGCACCACCAAGGGTGAGCTGCTCAGCCAGAAGCAGATGGTCCAGGAGATGATCGCCGACAGCTGGACCGAGATGGAGATGTTCCGGCTCCTCGTCCTGCGAACAGCATGGCGAATCGACAAGTACCAGGACTATCGCAAGGTCCGCAAGGACATCTCAGCGGTCAAGGCAGCCATGCCAACCGTCTACCGCAATGTCGCCTCCCGTGCCCTCCAGATCCATGGTTCGCTAGGAGCTTCGTGGGAGATGCCCTTCGCCAGGGAGGTCATCGAGTCGTTCCACATGGGCTTGGCCGATGGACCAACCGAGGTCCACAAGGTCCAGGTCGCCCGCCAGGTCCTGCGGGACTACAAACCAACCGATGACCTGTTCCCGAGCTCCCACCTACCGAGACGTCAGGCCGCGGCCGAAGCCAAGTACGCTGACGTTCTGGAACGCCACCTCCGGACGATGTAGAGGGCCCTCAGCCTTCGAGCCAGGTCCGCCAGGTGGCTTCGTTGGCCTCGACCCAAGAGAGCGCAGCGGCGTCTATGGTGACGCCCTCTCCCTCCACTGCTGCCAGTAGGGCCAGCTGATCGCTCGTCGTCATCACGAAGCGGCTGAGGAAGCGGGCGACCTCAGGGGCCTTGGCCTCGAGCTGGGGCGAGGACACTTTGAACAGCTCATCTTCGGGGTAGTCGCAGTTGACGGTTCCATCGTCGGCTCGGGCCGACGCCATGCAGGTCTCGGTCGGGGTCGGCAAGCTCACGTTGACGAGGTCATAGATGCCAACGGCGGCGGTTGGGGTCCACCAATACAACAGGATCGGTTCACCGGCCTCATAGCGAGCCGCCAACTCGACCATGGTCGCCATCTCCGAACCGGAGAACTCGACCTCGAAGGGCAAGCGCAGGTTGTCGATGATCTGCTGGTCGTATTGCTGGTAGTCGGGATTGGTCCCAAGGAAGCGGCCCTCGGGCGCAGTCTCGGGGGTGGCGAAGAGGCTGGCCGCCTCGGGGGTGGCATATCCCTCCCACGACCCCAGGCCTGGATTCTGGTCGATGACATAGCGCGGTACGAACCAGCCGACCTTGCCGACGACACCCAAGGGCCCGAGATCGACGACCTCTCCCCTCTCGAAATAGCGATCATCCCGCTCGCTCACGGTCGACGGCCAGACCTCGAGCACAGCATCCAGGGAACCTTCGGCCAGTCCCTCATACATCTCAGACGTATCATCGAGGCGGACCGGCAACACCGGGTAGCCGAGATAGCGCTCGATGATTCGCTCGGCGATGGCAACATTGATGGCCGAGGCCGTCCAATCATTGACCGCCAACGAGATCGACGGCTTCGATTCGAACTCACCGACGAGGGTGGTCGACGATATCTGCTCTGTCTCGGGATCAGAGGATGAGCAGGCGCCGACCAACAACAACAACAAGATCAGAGCCATGGCTCGAAGCCCGAGTGGCCTCCTTGCTGTCAACGTCAACCGTGTCACCTCGCCATCGATGCGGTCACCGTAGCGGCGGATCATTCCGAGTTGTCAGCGCGGATGCCATGATGGGGTGTCCGAGAGGAACGGACCATGGTGGGTCCGAGATCAGCATCGAGGTCCTGACATCGTCTCGACCGCTCCGAGTAGGACGCTGGCCCCCCGCTCGGCCTGATCGAGACTGATCGACTCAGCCTCGTTGTGGCTCAGGCCGTCGTCGCAGGGTACGAAGATCATCGACGTTGGGCTCCTGGTAGCCACATAGCAAGCGTCGTGGCCCGCCCCCGACACCATCGAGGTGTTGGTGAAGCCGAGCCCGTCGACGGCTCCTTGGACAGCCTTGATGCAGTCGGGGTCAAAGTGGACCGGGGGTGAGTCGTTCTGGATGGTCACTTGGGCTCCGACCCCGGTCTGCTCGGCCACGGAAGCAACAACGGCCCTCATCTCGGCTTCGAGCTGATCGAGGTATCCAATCTCGGGGTGGCGAAGGTCGAGGGTACAGGTGAGGGTCTCGGGAATCGTGTTTGGCGAAACTGGGGTCGACGCGAACTGGGCAAACGTCGCCCTCCCCCACGGGGCCAGCGCCTCGGCTGCGGCGTAGACCCCATCCACGATGGCAGCGATGGCCCGGGCCGGATCTCGGCGGCCCGTCATCGGTGTCGGTCCGGCATGGGCGGGGAAACCGGCCAGTTCGATCGTGAACCATCTGAGCCCCTGGACTCCGGTCACGACACCAACCTCCAGCCCATCGCGCTCCAGGATCGGCCCCTGCTCGATATGGAGCTCGAAGGCCGCGTGGTATGGCCGGAATCGAGCTGGTCTCGAACCCCGCCAACCAAGGCGATCAAGCTCAGCCCCGACCGTGATCCCGTCGACGTCCTCCAACTCGCATGCGGTGCTGAGAGCCAGCTTCCCGGCCCAGACGGCCGACCCCATCATCGAGTACTGGAACCGTGAGCCCTCCTCGTTCGTCCACACCACCAGTTCGATCGGGCGCTCGGTCACGCGGTCCAGATCATTGAGCCGCTCGATGACCTCGAATCCGCCGAGTACCCCATAGACGCCGTCGAAGCGTCCACCGGTGGGCTGGGTGTCGAGATGGCTACCGATCATGACCGGATCGGCCTTTTCATTGGAACCCGCCCGGCGGAGGAAGAGGTTGCCGATCTCGTCGATCTCGGCCCTGCAGCCTGCGGTCTCGGCCCAACCGAGGAGGAGGGCTCGACCGGCGGCGTCGTCGTTGCTGAGCGCTTGGCGGTTACTCCCCCCGTTTGGGGTGGCCCCGACCTCGGCCATCGTCATCAATCGACTCCACAGCCGTTCCCCATCTACTCGTATTGTCATGGCTACCAGGGTGGCACCGACCACGGCTGCTAGGAAGCCGGCGGCGAGATGCTCGGGTCGGGATCGGCGACCGATCGCAGGGGTGGCGACGGCGGGGTGGCCAACACGAAGAAGATCAGCCCAGCCCCCGCCATGAGAGCCAGGACCGTGAACCCGAGACGGTAGGTGCCGGTGGCGTCAGCCAGCGAACCGGCTATGAGAGGGCCACCGACCATGCCGAACATGACCACCATCGACGATGCCCCCATGATCTGGCCGAACGACGTCGACCCGAAGTAGTCGGCTCGAAGGGCCTGCATGAGGGGTCCTCGGAGTCCCCAGGCGAAGCCGTGAAAGGGAATGAACAGCCAGATCATCCAGCGGGTGGTGGCGTAGGTGAGCAGTAGCAGGCCGCCCATATGGCCGAGCATGGCCAATGATGCCAGGAGCCGCTTGTTGACCCGGTCACCCAGTATCCCACCGGCCAACTGGCCGACGAACTGGAGAAGGGGTAGGGCCCCGCCAACGAAGCTGGCCTGCTGGAGGGTGAAACCCTGCTCCTCGGTTAGATAGAGGGACAGGTGGGCAATGACGGCGCCCACAACGAGCAAGGCCGAAGCATGACCCAGCGAGATCATCCAAAAGGCGCGGGTGCGCATGGCTTCACGGGCCGTGAAGTGGACATCGGACACCCCTTCCGCCCTGGCCCTAGCGATCTGAACGGTGTCGGGATCGATCCCGTCGACATGCTCCCCCTTGCTTTGGGGTGAGTCTCCGAACCAGAAGGTCAGGGGCATAGCGATGGCGAAGAGCAGGAGGCCGCTCACGGCTGCGGTCCAGCGCCAGCCGAAGGTTCGCAGGCAATAGACGACAACGGGGGTGACGATGCCACCGATGGCGAATCCGGTTCCCGACAGGGCAAGGGCCCTGGCCCGTCGACGCTCGAACCATCTCACCGTTGCCGTCGTGATACTGAGGAACCCCGACAGGCTCATCCCGACGGCCATGATGAGGTAGGCGATGATGAATTGGGTGGCGTTCTGGATCTGGCTGAGGGCGATGAAGCCGGCAGCCATCACGACCACCCCCACTCGCATCACGGCCTTGGTCCCGAAACGATCGAGGGCCCAACCCTGGGCTGGGCCCAGGAGCCCGCTCTCGGCCCTGGTCAGGGAATAGGCGGCCGAGAAAAGGGTGCGAGTCCAGCCGAACTCTCGCTGGAGGAGGACGGCATAGTTGCCAAAGGCCTGGGTCATGAGCCCGCTGTGTAGGGCCTGGATGGCGGCGCCGGCTCCTACCACCTTCCAACCGTGGAAGATCTTCCTCACACGGACTCAGGCGTTGGGATCGAAGTAGCTGACGAAGCAATCGTTGGCGCTCACCAGCGAAAAGCTCGCACAGTAGTCGTTGGCCTCGGCTCGATTCTCACCGAAACCTGGGACGTAGATATTCCAGTAGCCAGGGGTCAGCGAGGCGAACCGATCTGAGGGGAGCAATTCGAGCTCGACATGGCCGTCGTCGACCAGGCGATCGAATTGGCGGATAGCGGTCGACCACCTGCTCGGATCGGCTGTCACCGATGCGAGGTTGACTCGTAGACCGGCCGGTGGGAGAGCGCCGATGGTGTAGGTCTCGACAACATCAGTCAATTCGATCATGTCGCCTCGGGTGACTTCGACGGCCACCGAATGACGCCCGGCCCGAGCGATGAACGGCTCCAACGGGCTCGAAGGCTGGCCGGCGGGCTCACCATCGACAAAGAGCCGGTACAGGGTGGCATCGTGACCGCCCTGGACCGACAGCTCATAGCTTTCACCCTCGTCGAGAGGCCCGGTGGCCCCAGCGGGGAAGCTGAATACCAAATCGGGGAGCGGCTCGTCGTCCTGGAGGGTCAACCACCCAACCGCACCGGCCCCGATTGCGCCGAGTATGAGGACCAGAACCAGGCCACGGACCAGACCCTTCCTCGACGATGGCTGCCTGACCGTTTCGACTGGGGCCGTGGCCACGGACGGGCTGGGGGTGAGGGTTGGCACCACCGGGATCTGGGCTGTGGTGTAGGCAGATCCAGGGGCCGCAACAGGTCGCGGGGGTGCAGCGGATCCAGTGACGGCAACGGGTCCGGGAGCCGACAAGGCGGAGACGAGATCCCCCGCGGTCTGAAAGCGTTGCTCGGGGTGGGGGGCGGTCACGATGCGGACCACCGAGGCCAGTGGGTCGACCATCCCTACCGAGGCCGGGTCTGGGATCGGTTCGGAAACTACTCGATGCATCAGGGCCCACGCCGAATCGTCGCCCGGCCTGGAGTGGGGGGCCAGACCGGTGAAGAGGGCAAACATCGTCGAACCGAGTGAGTAGAGGTCCGAGGCCGGGCTCGGAGGCCCTCCCTGCAGCACTTCGGGGGCAGCGTGAGTGAAACTGGCCGTCACCAAACCGGTCGCCGTCTGCTGACCCCCTTCGACCCTGGCGATACCGAAATCAGCCAGGGCTGGTTCTCCATGGGCCGTGACCAGGATGTTGGCCGGCTTCACATCTCGATGGAGGACCCCGGAATCGTGGGCTAGGCCGAGGGCCCACCCGATCTTGGTGCCGATCTCAATCACCTCGTCAGCAGGCAGGGGGCCGTACTGTTCGATCCGATCGAGTAGGGAGCCACCGGGGCAGTACTCCATCACCAGGTAGGCACGACCGTCACTGGTGAAACCACCTTCGTGGACAGCAACGATGTTCGGATGGCTGGACACGGCCCCGACGGCATAGCACTCGCGTTGGAAGCGCATTCTGGCATCATCGTCGCCGGCGGCGGCTCGCAGGACCTTGACCGCTACCTCACGACGAAGATTGGTTTGTTCAGCCCGGTAGACGTCGGCGAAGCCACCACTACCGATTCGGACTGCTGGCCCGAGGCCCGCAATTCCCAGATCAACGGTGTGGCCCTCAACCACCGGCCGGGGCGTCGGGATCAAAATGCACGGCGAAGCAGTCATCTGGTACTGCCAGCTCGAACTGAGCGCAGTAGGCCAGTGCCTCGTCTCCAGTGGCGAACCCGTCTACGAACAGGTTCCAGTACCCGGGAACCAGGCTCGGGAACCAGTCACTCGGCATCAGCTCCATCTCGGTGTGGCCCGCAGCCACGAACTCGTCGAACTGGCGGACCGCTTCTCTCCACCCTTCGGTCTCGATGTGGACCGACGACAGATTGGCCCGGAAGCTGGCCGCCGGGATGGAACCCAGGGCATAGACAACGACGGGATCGGTGGCGACGTCGCCCTCGGGACTTGTTATCTCAACGACCAGCAGGTGGCGACCAGGAGTGAATACGGTCAGGGGGAGCTGAGGCGCCGGCTCGGCCTGGGGTTCACCATCGATCAGGAGCCGGTAAAGGGCACTACCTGGGCCGTCCTGGATGCCAACCTGGTACTCGGTTTCGGATTGGATGGGGCCGATAGCGGCTTCGTCGAAGCTGACGACTGCAGGCAAGGAGGCGGGGGCGGCCACGACCGCGGTGGTCGTCGTGGCTTCATCGACGGCTGGGGCGACGGTCTCGGCCGAGATAGAGGTATTGCTGACCCCATCTTCATTCAGGGTGAAGCCGGGATCGGATTCATCACTCCCCCTCGTCAACAAGAAGGCGACAAGCCCAACAGCCAGCAGGGCGACACCGCCCACGATGCCGGCCACCGTCTTCGATGACATCGATGACCGGCCCCCGGACCTTCGGCTACGGGCCTTGGATGGTCCGGCCGGCGGCTTGCCGGGGCGCGGCGCACCTGCTTTCGGAGCTCGCCCCGGCTTGGAAGACCGGTTGGCTTTGGATCGGGCCGGAGCGCGACCTGTCTTGGCCTCACCCAGTGGCTCGGCTTTGGCCGCCAGCAGCGCCGGGGTCGGCTCGTAGGCGCGGTCATCGACTGGCTCAAAGGCGCTCGGCATGTCGTAGGAGGTTGTCTGGCCATCGCTCTCAGCCCGAAGATCGATGCCCTCGGCCGGTGGAGCCGGGGGCATCTTGGCCTTGGAGCGACCATCTTCACGAGATGGCATCAGGGTCGTATCCTGACCACCCTCGGCCCGAGCGCGGGCCGCCGCTGACATAGCAGGGGAAAGCCCTTCATTGCGACCCCGGGAACGAGCGGGACGCCGCGCCTTGTCGGACCCAGGCGGAGCCTGCGCCGGCTTCTGCGCCCCCTCGGCTGTCCGACGACGTCGGGCCGTTGCCGGAGGAGCGTCGGCCGGGGCGCTCCGTTTCCTGTTCAGGGCATTGGGATCAGTCGGTTCGCCCGACGCTCCCCGCCTGCTACGCCCAGCCCCTCCAGCGGCTGCACCGCCAGTCGCCCCCCGCTTGGGTGGGCGTCCCCGCTCAGGGTTGCCGCGGCTCTTCTGCTGCTGGGAGGATCGCTTGGCCGCCTCGCTTTTTCGGCGCTCAGAAGGTACCGACGATTCTCTGTTGGACCGAGCAGGGGGCCCGGTCGGATCCTCTGGTTGTCGGGAGCGTGCCCGAGCTGGATTACCATCATTGACCCGGCCGCGCTTTTGACGCGCAGTCTCGATGGGCCGACCCTCGGCTGGTGGCCTGTTCTGTCGCTTCAACGGGATATCCCCTCTTCCAGCTCCGCCTGCTGGTTCGGCCCTGCCTGCGCCAACTTCCTTTTTACCCGCAATCGGGCGCCGACCCAAGAGCAAGAGACATCTAGGTCCACTCCCCCTCCATCCAGTTGCGGCCGATCACGCTCAACTACGGTTATTCAGCCCTTCCAGGGTAGGTAATTGGTATCGAGCCAGCAACATCAATCCGTCCCTGGACGCTGGCCTGCACCAACGGTACACGCCATTGAGCTTTGCCGACGTCCACGGCGGCAACTGGCTGCCGGCATAGCATCCTTGGACGATGTGTTCTCGCCCGGTTCTCGATAGTCGTCATCGCCACCGCGCCCAGTCACGCCCGCCGGCGCGGCCCAGCCTGGCCCTGCTCATTGTTGTCAGCTCATTCCTGAGTGGGTGCGGCATCTTCTTCGGAGGCGACGATGTTGCCGACTCCGAAACGCCTGGTTGGCGCCGCGACCTCACAACGACAAGCACAACCCCAGCTGAGGTGGTGGCAGTCACTACCTCGACCGGGGCGACCACGACCTCGATGCCGACAAGCTCACCCTCGAGCTCAGGGCCCACCGCTAGCCTCCAGTTGAGGGCGAAGCAATGCGCAGGACTGGAGCTGGCCGAAGAGACGACGGCCCAGAGCCCCTTCCTGTCAGAGACCTCGGGCGTCGTCTCCTCCGCCACTCACCCTGGGGTGTTGTGGGCCCACAATGACTCCGGATCCCGGGCTGCGGTTGTCGCCGTCGGTGTTGATGGGGCCAATCTCGGCGCCTTCGCCCTCCCGCTCGACTCGAGCGTCGACATCGAGGACATCGCCCTGGTCGACGGGATGCTCTACCTGGCCGACATCGGCGACAACGACCAGATCAGGAGTGA
Source organism: Actinomycetes bacterium (assembly GCA_024227975.1). Next base: position 8,694 of record JAAETV010000420.1, on the reverse strand, counting down.
GATCGCCATCTATCGTTTCGCCGAGCCCGACCCTTCCTCGCCCAGCCCCATCAGCGAGGTCGAGACAATCCGAGCGCGCTATCCCGACGGTGCCCACGATGCCGAGGCCTTCCTCATCGATCCCTTGTCGGGACAGATGATCATCATCGACAAGACATTCGCCATCAGCGCGGGTGCTGGCGGCGGTGGTCTCTTGGCTCCAAACCCGGCCACGGTTTGGGTCGCCTCACCACCGTTCGGGTCCGAGGTGACACTAGAGCAGGCGGGAACGATCGCCCTTGACCAGCTGGCCACATTGACCTCAGCTCCGGCTGCCACCAGCCTGGCCGGCCAGCTCGGCGTTGGGGGGCTGGCCACCGGGGCCGATGTTCGGGCCGACGGGGAGCTGATTGCGGTCAGAACCTATGACACGGTGTGGTTGTTCGAGCGATCACCAGGCCAGAGCGTGGCCGATGCCCTCGCTGGCCAGCCATGCGAAGCACCGACCAGACCCGAAGAACAAGGGGAGGCCGTCGGCTTCCTCGGCGACACCTCACGAGCCTTTGTGACCATCGCCGAAGGGAGAGCGCCCACAATCAACATCACGACCGAGCAGGAGTGACCTCGACCCCGGTCACGACCAGCTGGTCACGAATCAAGGCTCGTCCCCGCACCGGCCAGGTGACGCGGGCCAAGGCTTCGAGATCAGTGCGTGGATGCAGTACCCACCCCGAGCTGTCGACATCGTCCTCGGCCTCGATCTCGACATCGTGGAACCCGACCCAGGCCTCGGTCAGCGGGAACTGGGCCTTGTAGAAGGACTCCTTCAACCCGAACAGCACCGTGGCTTCGATCCGTGCGTCATCTGGAGCCATGGATACCAGCTGGGACTGTTCGGCTTCGCAGAACAGTCGGGAATACAGCTCGGGCGTCACCCGACCAACATCCTCGGCATCGACCCCAACCGAGAACCCTCCACCGGCACGACCCCCGTTGCCAGTGTCGGCACCGTCGCTGACGGCGGCTATGGCGTAGCCGTCGGTGTGTGAGATCGAGCCATAGATGCCCGCAGGCCAGGCCGGGGAGCGCCCGACAGTCCTGGCCAATGGGCGTGGTTCGAGGCCGAGCTCGCGGAGGGCGGCTCTGGCGCACTGGCGGCCGGCGGCGAACTGACGTAAACGACCGTTGACGGCCCGTTCCACCAAGGCCTTCTCGATCGGGTAGAGCGATTCGGGGTCGCCGGGGCCCCACAACTCATAGGCGGTCGCATCGGTGAACAACGCAGCAACCCCATCGGCGGGTGTCGGGCCGATCGATGCCGTCATCGTCGCACGAACCGGCTGACGGTCTCGACGTGTGAGGTCTTGGCGAACAGATCGAGCGTTGTCACCCAGTCCAGGTCGTAGCCATGACCGGCCAGCAGGGAGGAGTCGCGGGCCAGGGAGGCCGGATCACAGCTGACAAGAGCAATGACAGGGGCTTGGGTCACGGCCAAGCGCTCAGCCGCCGCCTTACCTAGTCCGGTTCGAGCCGGATCGGCGACGATGGCCCCGACGGGTTGAGCACGCCAACGTTCCACCTTCGTCCGCTCGACGACAAACGAGCGCTCTCCCCCACCACCAGCAACCCCATAGTTGATCTCCGCATCGGCCGCCGACCAACGATTCGACTCGACCCCGATGACCGACCTGGTCCCGGCGAGGCAGACCCCGAACAGGCCAACACCACCGTAGGCATCGAGGAGGGGACCATCGGCATCGCCCAGTGCGGTCTCGACAAGATCGACCAACGCCTCGGCCCCGTCGGGGCGGCATTGGAAGAACGACGAGGCCGAGATCCGCAGCGACCTAGACCGGATCCGCTCGTGGTATGCAGCGAGCCGGCCGGCCTTGATCTCGTCGTAGCCGACCACGATCACGTCATCAGGAACCATGACCCCCTCGGCCGTCGGAGCGACCAGCACCAGCCGTTCACCTGTCCTGGCTCCGGCCCGGACTGTGACTTCGGAGGCGGATCCGAAGCGACCCTCGACCAGCACCTCCTCGACCACGGGATGGGCGACCCCGCACTCGTCGACGGTCACCACCCGATGAGACCGGCCGGCGCGGTACCCGGCCCGTCCTTCGCTAACAGCGGCCCGAACCGTCGTCCGATAGTCGATGCCGGTCAACGGCGGGCCGAGGCGGACATCGGGTTCGTCGATCTTGGCCAGCCGGCGAAGGCAGTCGACGACGATGGCTCGACGCAGCTCACGCTGAGTGTCGAGCTCGACATGTTGCCAATCACAACCCCCACAGCCGTCGTCGACATGGCGACAGGCAACAAGGCATCGGCCGGGGGCTGGGGTAACAACGTCAACCACCGCGCCTTCGATGCGCCGGCGATGCTCCTTGATCACCTCGACCCTGACCCGTTCACCAGGAAGGCCGCCGACGGCAAAGACCACCCGTCCATCGGGGCCGGTACCGAGGCCGGCACCCCCGGTGGCGACCCGATCCAGTTCGAGCTCGAACTCTGGCATCATGATGAGGCTATGGCCACCGCTGATGCTCCCGTGCCCTCGACCATGATCGTTCCCTCGGTCCTACCCGCTGATTTCTCCCGCCTGGGTGACGAGTGCGAGGCGCTGGCCGCGGCCGGCGTCGACCGGATCCAGTTCGATGTCATGGACGGGCGCTTCGTTCCAAACCTGACCTTCGGCCCCGACGTGATCGCCGCGGTCAGGCCCAGGGTCGAGACACCCTTTGAGGCTCACCTGATGATCGAGGCACCGGATCATCTGCTGTCGCGGTTCATCGATGCTGGCTGTGAGACGATCATCGTCCACGCTGAGGCCTGTCTTCATCTCCATCGAACCCTGGCCACCATTGGCCAGCTTGGAGCATCACCGGCTGTTGCTCTCAATCCCCACACCCCCATCGACGCCGTGGCCCATGTACTGGACCTGATCGAGATGGTGTTGGTGATGACGGTCAACCCCGGTTTCGGGGGTCAGACGTACCTGGCGTCGATGGAGCCCAAGGTGGTGGCAACCCGGGCCTTACTCGACACGGTCGACCACTGGATCGATCTCGAGGTCGATGGTGGTATCAGCGCCGAGACCATCGGCGGAGCGGCAACGGCGGGGGCCAATGTGTTCATCTCTGGCTCTGCCCTCTACCGCAACCCCGACGGCTTGGCCGCCGGGGTGCGGGAGTTGAGGGAGCTGGCGGACAAAGCGTCCGCTCAGGAACCACGCCGGTAGGCCAGATCAGGAGTCGGTGGCGTCGGCGGGGTCGGCAAGGTCGGTGAGGTCGCCGGCCCGAGAGATCACATGATCGAGGAGCCCGTACTCACGGGCCTCCTCGGCGCTGAACCAGCGATCGCGATCGGAATCGGCCACGATCTGTTCGACCGGCTGGCCAGAGTGCTCGGCGATCAGCTCCGCCATCTCCTTCTTGATCTTCACCAAGTTCTCGGCCTGGATGGCGATGTCAGCGGCCTGACCCTGGACCCCGGCACTTGGCTGGTGCATCAGTACACGGGAGTGTGGCAGGGCGTAGCGCTTGCCGGCCGAGCCTGCGGTGAGCAGGAACTGACCCATCGAGGCCCCCAAGCCAAGGCAGACCGTTGCGATCTCCGGCTTGACGAAATGCATGGTGTCATAGAGGGCCATACCGGCTGTTACCGAACCACCGGGCGAGTTGATGTACAGCCAAATGTCCTCATCGGGATCCTGACTCGCCAAGTACAACATCTGAGCACAGAGTGAATTGGCGATTTTGTCGTCAACCGTTTGGCCAAGGAACACGATCCGGCTCTTGAGCAGCTCTTGGTAGATGTCGAAACCGAAACCGCTGCCAGCGATCTCAGCTTGCGGGAGTCCAGGACTAGTCATAATCATCTAGTTTACCGCCGCCAACCGAGCTACCGTGGACACCGCCAGACGCTTCAGCCCCGATTTCGAGCTCGTGGCCGTCATCCATGCGGACGTGGCGGAACTGGCAGACGCACCAGGTTTAGGTCCTGGCGCCCTAACGGGTGTGGGGGTTCGAATCCCCCCGTCCGCACCGGATCGCCCTCTGGTCGAGGGCTACGACCCCTCGACCAGAGCGGCAACCAAGCCGGCAACGGCCCGTCCCCGATGGCTGATCCGGTTCTTCTCCTCCCCCGTCATCTGGGCGAAGGTTCGACCATCGCCCTCAGCGGGCACGAAGACCGGGTCGTAGCCAAACCCGGCCGATCCCCGGCGGGCTTGGCTGATGTGGCCGGTGACCATGCCCTCGACCAACAGCTCGTTGCCTTCGGGCCACACAGCCGCCATAACGGTACGGAAGGCCGCCCTCCGGCCACCATCCTCGCTGATCTCGGCCAACTCACTGAGCAGCTTGTCGATATTGGCCTCGTCGTCGGCCTCGGGGCTGGCATAGCGGGCCGAGTGGACGCCGGGACGACCGTCGAGAGCATCGACGAACAGTCCGGTGTCGTCGGCGACAGCAAGTGCATTGGCGCTGGCCGCCACCTCACGGGCCTTCTTGAGGGCATTGGCTTCGAGCGTCTCCCCGTCCTCGATCGTTTCGGCTAGGTCTGCGGGGCGGGCCACTACCTCATAGCGATCACCAAGCAGCTGACGGATCTCGCTCACCTTGCCTTGGTTGGCTGTGGCCAACACCAGGCGGCAAACCACTTGTGCTCCGTCCGCCGGATCGGTGCTCATCGGTCGTTTCTGGCCTGGGGAGGGTCGGCGACTGCATCCCGCTGGGCCTTGACGATCTCCCTGATCCCGTCGGCGGCCAGATCGAGCAATGTGTTCAGCTGATCTCGGGCAAAGACCGCACCCTCGGCCGTTCCCTGAACCTCGACGAAGCTACCCGAACCTGTCATGACGACGTTCATGTCGACCTCGGCTCCGGCATCTTCGACATAGGGAAGGTCGAGGCGACACTCACCGTCGATGATCCCGACACTCACGGCTGCGCACTCATCGATCAGAGGATGTGAGGCCAGCTTGCCGGCCGCGACCAACCGGGTCAAAGCGTCGTGGAGGGCGACATAGCCACCACAGATCGAGGCTGTTCTGGTGCCTCCGTCGGCCTGGAGCACATCACAATCGACCGTGATGCTGCGCTCCCCCAGTGCCTCCATGTCGCACACCCCCCGCAAGCTGCGACCAATGAGCCGCTGTATCTCCTGGTCACGGCCAGAAGTCCGACGCCTGATCCGCTCAGCACTGGAGCCGGGCAGCATGGAGTACTCGGCGGTGACCCAGCCCTTGCCGGTATCACGCATCCAGCGAGGAACGTCATCGTCGATCGAGGCCGTACACAGCACTCGTGTCCGGCCGAAGCTCACCAGCACCGAGCCGTCAGCCATATCGGTGAAGTCGCGAACGAATGAAACCGGTCGCAGCTCGTCGTTGGCTCGTCCGTCTGGTCGCATTTGCATTGGCTCCTTGGTCGGTCATGGCGCGCCCCCGTGGCGCAGGTGGGTTCGCCGCGGCGAACACCTCCGGTTATAGCGGCCAACGGTGCCTGGTCAACGGCTGGGCCGCGGCTGGGGCTACGCGGACAGCCTGGCTGGGTTCCACGTCTCGGCGTCGACCAGCTCTGGGCCGAGGAGGCGGTTTCCGAGGGCTACGAAGGCGTCGACATTGCCCGACGAAATGAAGCGGTGGCTTCCGGGTTCGTTGCTCCCATTGCCGATGCCAGCCACAGCCAACATACGAGCGAGAGCGAACGCCGTCTCATCGGCCGAGGAGACAAGGACGACACCCCGGCCGATCACGTCGGAGATCACCCGAGCCAGATAGGGGTAGTGGGTACAACCAAGGAGGAGGGCGTCGATACCACAAGCGGAGATCGGGGCCAGCAAGCGCGAAGCCAGGAGCGTGACCTCATGGCCAGACATGGCCCCTCGCTCGACGAACTCGACGAAGCCCGGACAAGCAGAACTCGCCAGCTCAACCTCGGGGGCCCACTCGACCACCGCCTGTTGGTAGGCCCCTGACTCGATGGTGCCAACAGTCCCAATGACACCCACTCGCCCCGTCTCGGTGGCCAGAGCCAGTGCTCGGACCCCTGGCTCGATGACGCCGATGACGGGTACAGCCAGCTCCTGACGCAGCGACTCGAGAGCGGCCGCGGTTGCCGTATTACAGGCAACGACCAGGAGCTTGATGTCATAGCTCTCGATGAGATGGGTTGCGATCTGGAGAGAGAACTGTCTGACTTCCTCTTGAGTACGACTGCCGTAGGGGTAGCGGGCTGTGTCACCCAGGTAGACGACGTGCTCGGTTGGCAGGAGGTCGATGACAGCTCGGGCCACGGTCAGGCCCCCGAAGCCGCTATCGAACATCCCGATGGGCCGATCATCCATTGCCCATAGATTACGCGGCCTACGAGGGTGAGCGAATGACCCCGACCCCCTGGGCGCCGACCGAGGCCTGATCTATTCTTGGCCTCTCTGACGAACGACCCCGCCCCTCGCCTCCCGAACCCGGGCGATGCAGATCTGGGTGGTGATCGACCGTCGGTTGGGCGTGTGGCCCGACCGACGGTCACCGGTAGCCGCAAGAGCCGGCAATTCCTCTGGGAAGCACTACCCAATATGGGTATTCACATCCTAGTGAATCTACTCTATTTGGTCAAATTGGAAGATGAATGTCGAAGCAACACCGCATATGAACCGCCAGCAAACTAGTGACAATTCAGAGAAGGCTGGGGTCAATGACTTTGATGAAGTCACGACGATTCCCTATCCTGCATCGCAGTGACCTCAGCCGACCTACTTGAAATCGACCACGCTGCCGAGGCGTTTGGCGTATCCAGGGAGACGCTGTTGCAGCGTCTCGACGGTGGCGGCCTTCCTGAAGCAGTGAAACAGGATGGCGGCTGGACCGTACCAACGGAAGCCTTGAACGCCATCGCCGAACGCGAAGGCTGGGCTCTCGACCTCACGAGCAGCAGCCCACCCCGCAAGCTGGCCGCTCGCCCCGAGAAGCTCGATCACTATGTGAACGAGTCGATGGCCGCCCACGCCGCCGTAGTCTTGGCCAAGACTCAAGCCACCGCAGCCAGAGCCGAAGCTCGCGACCTTGCCCGGCAACTGACCCACCTGACCAGCGAGCTCGAAACAGAAACCGAGGCTCGACGACAAGCTGCCGAGGCTCTGTCGACAGCCGAGAAGGCTCAGGCAGTGTTGGAGCGGGATCGGGCTGTTGCTGATGGACGGGCGGATGAGCTGCGCAGCCAGATCGAGCAAGAACGGGTCGAACGTTCCCTGCTGGCGTCGCGAATCGGGACCCTCGAAGCCGATCGGGAGGAGGCCATCGCGTCGTTGGGCTGGTGGTCCCGCCGTCGTTATGATCGCAGCCGCAACCGCTCGAAGGGAGCGGCCAAGCCAGCCTGGAGTCAACGGGCACAGGAGACTGGCCACTACAGCCGGCTCGGCGAAGTCTGATTGGATCCTGGATCGGCCCAGCGACAAGGGTGCGCTGGGAAGACGAGCGGCTAGAAGTAGATGACGTCTTCGAGGGTCGCGGCAGCTTCGTCGAGATCTCCCGAGTAGAGGCCGGTCGAGAGGTACTTCCAGCCTCCGTCGCTGACGACGAAGACGACCGTTCCCTCCTCCAACCGATCGGCGACTTTGGCCGCCCCGGCCAACGCCGCCCCCGTGCTCGGGCCGACGAAGATCCCAGCTTCGGCTGCGAGCCGTCGAGTCCAGATGAGGGAGTCGACAGGACGCACGATCCGCTTCCCGTCGAGCAGGTCGATGCCGCCCCACTTGGCGAAGATCGGGGGCACGAAGCCGTCGTCGAGGCTACGCAGACCCTCGACGTGCTCACCGCTTGGAGGCTCGACGGCGTAGACCTTCACGTCCGGCCGGTGCTCCTTCAGATAGGTCCCGACTCCCATGAGGGTCCCGCTCGTTCCCAGACCAGCGACGAAGTGGGTGATATCGGGGACGTCACACAAGATCTCGGGCCCCGTCGTCGTGTAGTGGACCATGGGGTTCGCCTCGTTCGCGTATTGATAGAGGAAGACCCAATCCGGGTTCTCGACAGCCAGTTGTCGAGCTCTACGGACTGCGCCGTTCGAGCCCTCTGGTCCGGGAGATGAGATGATCTCGGCCCCGAATGCTTCAAGGGCGTGGCGTCGCTCAATGGTCACGCTCTCGGGTAATACGATCTTCAGCTGATAACCGCGTAGCCGACAGATCATGGCCAAGGCAATACCCGTGTTGCCAGACGAAGGCTCGAGCAGAACACAGCCAGGCTGGAGGTCCCCGGCTTCATCGGCCGCCCTCACCATGGCCATGGCAATGCGGTCTTTGACCGAACCGGCTGGATTCCAACTCTCGAGTTTGGCCAGGATCTTGACCCCGGGCTTCGAGCTCAGTTGGCTCACGTCAACCGTCGGGGTGTTCCCGATCAGGTCCAGAATCGAAGCGAACACGGCCATCGTTTCGGTCTCAGCCTCCAGCCACGGCCGGGAGAATGGTGACCTCATCGCCCCCATTCACTTCGGTCTCCAGCTTGTCGAGGAAACGGATGTCTTCGTCGTTGACATAGACGTTCACGAACTTGCGGATGGCACCACCATCATCGATCAGGGTTGCTTCGAGACCTGGATACTCGGCCACGAGCCCCTTGACGACTTCGCCTACAGTCGCGCCACCGACCTCGACTTCTGATTGGCCGTTGGCTGCCGGGCGGAGAACCGTGGGGATACGAACGCT
>JAAETV010000419.1 GCA_024227975.1 Actinomycetes bacterium | reverse complement strand
TACGGAGATGTGTATGCCGGGTGATAATACGGAGATGACGGTTGAGTTGATTAATCCGATTGCGATGGATGAGGGTTTGCGGTTCGCTATTCGTGAGGGTGGCCGGACGGTTGGTGCCGGTCGTGTCACCAAGATCATCAAGTAGAGGCTGAGAGACCATGGCAGGAAAGCAGAAGATCCGAATCCGGTTGAAGGCGTACGATCATGAGATCGTTGATCAGTCGACCAAGAAGATCGTCGAGACCGTAGCCAGGACCAATGCTGAGTTCCGTGGTCCTATCCCCTTGCCGACCGAGAAGCACCGGTTCTGCGTGATCCGGTCACCTCACAAGGACAAGGACAGTCGCGAGCACTTCGAGATGCGCATCCACAAGCGCCTCATCGACATCCTGGAACCGAACCCGAAGACGGTCGACTCCCTCCAGCGGCTAGAGCTGCCAGCCGGCGTCGACATCGAGCTCAAGATCCAAGAGGTCTGAGTCGGCCGTCCGGAGGACGGCCTTCGGGAGTTTCGGGTTGGCCGAAACGTCCTCCGCTCTAGCGCTCGTGTGGGTTATGGACCTGCTGAACGTTGGCTTGAGGGATAACTGAGACGAGTTTGGACTGGGTGGTCGGCTGGAGAACTGGTCGGCCGCTCAGTCGCGTCTGGGGAGTGTGGGGACCCTCAGCACTGGTTTGGGGCAGGCTAGGGGCTGTGGCCGGTATGATCGACGGCAGGTACTCGGGGGCTCTATTTGAGGTTGCCAAGCTGGGGCCATTCGACGAGCAGGTACGGGAGTAGCAGCGTTGGACAGGATCGGTCGCTACGAGGTCGTCGAGCGCATCGGCTCGGGTGGCTTCGCCACCGTCTATCGTGTCCGCGATTCGGTGCTCGACAGCGAGGTCGCGGCCAAGGTTCTGGCCGAGAACTGGACCGACAACGTAGATCTGCGAGATCGGTTCATGAGGGAGGCTCAGCTCCTTCGTCGCATCGATTCCCATCGGGTGGTCACCGTCCACGACATCGGCGAGCTCCCATCGGGCCAGCCCTACTTCGTGATGTCGCTGGCTAATCGCGGCACCCTCGAGGACCGTTTGAGCCGAGTGACATCACCGTCCCAAGAGGGGATTCTGGGGGTCGCCGTCGAGGTTGCCGCCTGTGTCCGCGCCGTTCATGATCACGACCTGATCCACCGTGACATCAAGCCGAGCAACCTGCTCGTCACGGGCAGCCGGTCGATAGTCGATCAGCAGGTGTCGTCTCTCATGCTCCCGGCCGAGCGCCTTGTGTTGGGTGACTTCGGCCTGGCCAAAGATGTTGCCCTCCAAGCCACAAACCTGACTATTGCTGCCGGTACCGGTGGGTACGCGGCCCCCGAGCAGATGAACCCCCAAGGTGCCCCCGATCGTCGCACTGACCTGTACGCAACCACCGCTGTCATGTACCGGGTCATCAGCGGCGTGATCCCGCCCAGCTTCGAGATCCTGCACGAGGCGGTCCCCTTCCCCGACCATGAATGGTGGATGGGCGGCCCCCTCGGTCAGTTCTTCCGCCACGGGATGGCTTTCCGCCAAGATGACCGCCACCACTCCATCGAGGACTGGTCCAGCGAGTTCCGGGATGCCTTTGGTGGGACCCAACAGGCGGGAGGCCAGCAGTTGGGGTCAGCGACCACCCAATGGGCATCACCATCCCAGCCTTCAACCGGAGCCAGCGACCCCGGCTACAGCGCACCCCCAGTTACTCCCGGACCCGCCCACTTCCCCCCAATCGGAGACCCCGCTAGCGCCAAAACCCAGGTCGAGCAGCCACAGTCGGGCTACCCCCAGACGGGACAACCGGGCGGCCATCCCCAATCAGGTCAGCACGGCGGTTTGCCTGATAGTGGCTACTCGCAGACGGGCCAACAGCAATCTGGCCTGCAACACGATCAACAACTCGGCCAACAACATGGTCAGCAGCACGGTCACGGGCAGTCGGGCCTGCCTCTCCATTCGGACTACCCCCAGACGGGCCAGCCGTCGTATCAGCCTCCCGCACAGGCTCACTACTCGCCACCGTCGGTTGCGGAATCGGGTCCCCCTTCTCAGCTTCCGGCTGAGCAGCCGACTATCGGCGGTCAGGCGCCCTACTTCCAGGCTCCGTCATTCAAGCAGTCGCAACAGGTCAAGAAGCGAACCCTGTGGCCCTGGCTTCTCGGAGTCGTAGTCTTGGCCTTGGCCGGAGTAGGCGGCTTCTTCACTCTCCAAGGCCCGACCCCAACGATCAGCGGTCCGCCCGAGGTGGCTGCCGGCCAGATTCAGACATATACCGCCAGCTTCGACGGTGCCGACTCATATCGGTGGACCGACTGGAACGGTGACTCCATCGATAGCGAGGAGCTGGAGGTTCGGGCCATCGCCCCCGGCCAGCTCAGTTTCAGTGTCGTCGCCATCAACGACGGCAGCGAATCCCGGTCGGCTAATCACACCGTGACGATTGTCGAGGCGGACAACGGTCCTGAGATCGTGGGCCCGGCCGAGGTGACAGTGGGCAATACCGCCCAGTTCACCTTCTCCGCTCCCCATGACGACGTGGCCAGCGTCGAGTGGATCGATCCCACCGGCCAGCTCCTGGTGGGTGATACCTACAAGATCACCCCCAGGGGTGAGGGCTCGTGGGAGATCACCCTGATCGTGACCCGACAGGACGGGACTCGCATCGGGACACGCCGCGAGATCGAGCTCGTTCGCTGAGGAAGCCAAGGATGCGGTTCACCAAGCCCTTTTGGCCTGGTATCGCTGCTACCCCATCAGGACCCCGCTGATCACCGATTCTCAACTCTGTTTGGCGCCTTTCCCCCCGAGGTATTGCCTCCCTGGCAACCCAAGACTCATACGCCCGGTAGGACAGCACCCGAAGAAGCGCGGTACTGTCTGCTTGCAACCCGTCCAAGGTGTGTGGAGGCGGACACTTCCTCACACCGGAGCTATTGACCAGGAGAAGCAATTACGTAAGGGGTGGCCTCGAAGTGTGGCGGAAACGGGTTTGGCAGCTTTCGCAAGATCATGAATCGGGCCAAGAAGGATGGGCCAAAAGCGCGGACGATAGCCCCTCGGCTGCTGAGGTTTTCTTTGGGCCTGATGCTTCTGGTGATTCCTTCGACGATCTGCTCTGGAATGGGCCGACGGCCGAATACGACCTTCGGGAGTTGCCGAGCCTGATCGAGCGGGCCCGTGAAGCCAAGATGTCAACGGCGCGGGTTCCCCGGTCGATCCGACGTATGGCTCGTCCGGCTGCGGCTGTGGTCTTCACCGCTCTGGCCGTCGGTGTGATCGGGGGCACCGGTGACCGAGCGAAGGTATTGTCCCTATCCACCGAGTACCTGGCGTCGCCGGCTTCGTCTGCTACCCCTCCCGATGGTGACCAACTGGGTGTCTTCGTGCCCTCCGACGGCCTCGTCGATGGCCTGAACCGGATCGAGAGCGTGGCCCCGACCCTGACCACCCAGGTCACACGGGCAGTTGCCGACTCGACCTCGTCGACGACGGCTCTTTCGACCACGGTCGCTCCAACGACCCCAACCACCCGCCAGCCAACGACCCCAACCACCCGCCAGCCAACGACCCCAACCACCCGCCAGCCAACGACCGCAACCACCCGCCGTCCAACGACCACGGCTGCCCCGACCACCACGGCCAGCCCATCGACGACGTTGGCCACCACCACCTCGACCACATCTGAGCCGCCATCGACCTCGGCCCCGTCAACCACGGAGCCCCAGACCAACGATGGGCCAGTGATTGCGGCCTGCCGTCCGTGGACCCTGGCCATCGACGAGCACTTCGACGGTGGCACCCTCGAGTCCGACCGCTGGGAGTCCCTCACCGCGGACGGGGATGACGGGGTCGGTATCAGGCGACCCTCGACACTCGTGGTTGGGGAAGGGGTGCTCAGCATCCGGGCCTCCATGGTCGGCGGCCAGCCCTGGGGCGGGGCCCTTCGGCTGCGCAACGATGAGCCATATGGTCGCTATGAGATCAGGGTCAGGACTGATGCCTCCTCGGCGACCGAAGTCGTCGCCTCGATCGGCATCTGGCCCAGCGATGGAGACCTCCCAACCGACGGTGGCTACGAGCTCTACCGATCGACCAGTGCCGACGCCGATGACGACGGCACCGACGACGTGCGTCCTTTCAGCTCGATCTTCCATCCGACCCTCAGCGATGGCGCGACCACCGTGATCGAACACTCCGGCGATGCTTCGGAGTGGGAGACCCTGGTGCTGGAGTGGACGCCGGAGAGTTCGACCTTGCTGCGTAATGATGTCGTCATTCGCTCCCTCGACCCCAACGAGCACCCCATCCCCGATGGGGCCAGTGCCCTCGGTATCAGCTTCGACACGACCGCCAGCACCCTGGGCGAGGCAGCCGTGCTCGAGATTGACTTCGTCAGGGTCCACCGTTGGCGGGGCTGCGACTAGTCAGCGCAGACCCTTGAAACAGCGCCCAATCGGCCTCGGTGGAACCCCTGAGGGGGGCCGGTAGGCTAGTTCGGTCCGCAGGAACCGGTCCGCTCGTCGAGCGTGCCCAGTTGCTCGAACCGCCGGTATAGACCATGGCGGGGAAACGGACGCTCGAGACGTCCGCGTAGGCCTCTTCTTGCCAGTCGAGGAACCGCCCGGCCCTATAACAGTTGCTCCGCTCGCAGGATCCAAACCTGGTTGCGGAGCGTTCACGTGAACGGCGCTCCCACCCGGCAATGAGTGGAGTTCCCTCTGACGGGAAAGTGACATTCGTATGGCTCAAAAGGCGATCGTCGGCGAGAAGGTCGGCATGACCCAGGTGTGGGATGACGAGAACCGCGTCATCCCTGTCACGGTGGTGAAGGTCACGCCTTGCCGCGTCGTGCAGATCAAGACGCCAGCCACCGACGGCTATTCGGCCATCCAGGTGACCATTGGCGAGAAGGATGCCAACAAGCTCACGAAGCCCGAAGCGGGTCACTTCGCCAAGGCAGGAGTTGCCCCCGGCCGCGAGCTCGTCGAGCTCCGCCTCGACGATGTCTCGGACTATGAACCAGGCCAGGAACTAGGGGCCGACGTCTTCGAGGCCGGTGAGGCCGTCGATGCCATCGGCACCAGCAAAGGCAAGGGCTTCGCCGGCGTCATGAAGCGTCACAACTTCAGCGGCCAGCGAGCCACTCACGGCGCCCACCTCGTCCACCGTATGCCCGGCTCGATTGGCCAGTGCGCCACTCCGTCCCGGGTCTTCAAAGGGGTGAAGATGGCGGGCCGTATGGGTTCGGATCGGGTCACGACCCAGAGCCTCACCGTCGTCCGCTCCGATGCCGAGCGCAATGTCGTCCTGGTCAAGGGCTCGGTCCCGGGGCCCAAGGGCGGGACGGTCATCATCCGCAATGCGATCAAGAAGGCGAGCAACTCCGATGCCTAGCGCAACCCCGACCTCCGTTGACGTCAAGTCCTCATCGGGTGCGAGTGCGGGCACGGTCGATCTTGACGAGGCCACGTTCGGTACCGAACCCAACATGGCAGTCCTCCATCAGGTAGTGACGGCCCAATTGGCTGCTCGCCGAGCCGGTACCCACAGCACCAAGACCCGGGCCGAGGTCCGCGGTGGTGGAGCCAAGCCGTGGAAGCAGAAGGGCACCGGTCGAGCCCGGGCCGGATCGATCCGGTCGCCGATCTGGGTTGGTGGCGGTATCGCCCATGGCCCCAAGCCCCGCAACTACGCCCAGCGCACCAACAAGAAGATGATCAGGTTGGCCTTGCGTTCGGCTCTCACTGATCGCTACCGCGACGACAAGATCGTCGTCGTCGACCAGTGGGGATTCGACCAGCCAAGTACCAAGACGGCCAAAGCCGCTCTCGATGCTCTCGGGATCGAAGGCAAGACCCTCGTCGTTGTCGACCGCAGCGACGACAACGCCAAGAAGAGCTTTCGTAACCTCCCGCTGGTCTCGGTGTTGGTTGGTGATCAGCTCAACGCCTACGACGTGTTGGTGAACGACTACATCGTCTTCACCACGACGAGCCTCCCCGGGATGGCGCCCGATGCCAGCAGCAGCGATACCAGTGGCAGTGATACCAGTGAAAGTGAGGAGTCGTGAAAGACCCACACGACGTAATCATCCGGCCGGTGGTTTCGGAGAAGTCGTTCGTTCAGAGCGAGGCCAACAACGCCTATACCTTCATCGTTGCCGCTAGCGCCTCCAAGCCCGAGATCAGCGATGCCGTAGAGACCATCTTCGACGGGGTCAAGGTAGCCAAAGTCAACACCTTGAACCGCAAGGGCAAGCGTGTTCGCAATCGGCGAAACAACACCGTTAGTACCCGACCGACGACCAAACGAGCGATTGTCACCCTGGCCGAGGGTGAAATCGAGCTCTACACCAGCTGAGGACCTGGATCATGGCCATTCGCAAACGCAAGCCAACCAGCCCGGGTCGACGGTTCCAGACCACGTCTGACTTCTCAGAGCTGACAACAGAGCGCCCGGAGAAGTCACTGCTGGCCAAGCAGTCTTCGACCGGCGGCCGCAACAACCACGGACGCAAGACCTCGCGGCACCGGGGTGGTGGCCACAAACGCCGCTATCGCGTCGTCGACTTCCGTCGTAACAAGGACGATGTCTTGGCAACGGTCGCCTCCGTCGAGTACGACCCCAACCGGAATTGTCGCATCGCCCTGCTCCACTACCACGATGGGGAGAAGCGCTACATCCTGGCCCCTCGTGATTTGAGCGTTGGCGACAAGATCCAGTCTGGACCTTCCGCCGATATCCGCCCCGGGAATGCACTTCCCCTGCGCTACATCCCGGTCGGTACTGTCGTCCACGCTGTCGAGCTCCAGCCTGAAGCAGGAGCCAAGCTGGCTCGGTCTGCCGGGACGAGCGTCCAGTTGGTGGCCAAGGAAGGCACAACGGCAACGCTGCGTCTTCCCAGCACCGAGATGCGCCGAGTATCGATCGACTGTCGAGCAACGGTTGGCGAGGTCGGCAACTCTGAAGCGGAGCTGATCAAGGTCGGCAAGGCTGGCCGCAGTCGCTGGAAGGGCAAGCGCCCCCAGACTCGTGGCGTCGCCATGAACCCCGTCGACCACCCTCATGGTGGTGGTGAAGGTAAGACCTCCGGAGGGCGTCATCCCGTTTCGCCCTGGGGCAAGGTCGAAGGCCGTACTCGCAAGCGGGGCAAGAAGTCAGATGATCTCATCATCCGCCGTCGGCGGAAGCGTGGCGGTCGGAGGTAGTCATGCCGCGAAGTCTCAAAAAAGGCCCATTTGTCGACGACCACCTGTTGAAGAAGGTCGACGAGCTCAACGAGAGGAACGAGAAGCGAGTCGTCAAGACCTGGTCTCGTCGCTCGACGATCATTCCTGACATGGTCGGCCACACCATTGCCGTCCACGACGGCCGCAAGCACGTGCCGGTGTACATCACCGAATCGATGGTCGGTCACAAGCTCGGCGAATTCTCCCCGACGAGGACTTTCAAGTTCCACGCCGGCCAAGAACGATCAGGGCGGCGCTGATGGCGGCCGCAAGTAGCTTCGGAACCAAGGTCAAGACCAACGAGCGTCCGGGGACACGGGCCCAGGTCCGCTATGTACGGATGTCAGCCTCCAAGGTTCGAGTGATACTCAACCTCATCCGGGGCAAGCATGTTGTCGAAGCCGACCAGATCCTGGCCTTCAGCGAACGCCTGGCGGCCCAGGTCATCGGCAAGTGCCTCCGCTCAGCGGTGGCCAATGCGCTGAACAATGACGAGATCCCGACCGAGGAGCTCTACATCTCCGCCTGCTACGCCGATGAGGGCCCGACGCTCAAGCGTTTCCGCCCCCGGGCTCGTGGACGCGCCGGTCGGATCCACAAGCAGACCTGCCACATAACGATCGTGGTCAGCCGCTATGACGAGGAAGAGCTCGACGCCCGGCGCCACCAGGCTGAGCTCCGAGGCGAGAGCAGTGGCCGCAACGCCGACGCCAGCGCCGCCCGAGCCCGCCGAGTAGCCAAGAGCCGCAACGAAGACCCCGAAGACACCGAGCAAACCACGGACGCCGAGGACACAGACCTCGCGGCCACCGAGGTTGCGGAGGACACTGTGACAGCAGAAGTCGTTGAAGACACCGTGGACGAGGTCACCGATGACGCAGCCTCGAGCGACGAGGAGCGTAGCGACGACGATGGGGGTGATGCCTGATGGGCCAGAAGGTTCACCCCTACGGCTTCCGCCTCGGTGTCACGACCGACTGGAAGTCACGCTGGATTGCAGATCGCCAGGAGTACCGCGACTACCTGCTCGAGGATCACAACATCCGTCACTACCTGCTGAACGAGCTGCCAAATGCGGCCATCAGCCGGGTTGAGGTCGAGCGGACCCGTGACAAGCTCCAGATCGACGTGCACACGGCTCGCCCTGGCATTGTCATCGGACGCAAGGGTTCTGAGGCCGACCGCCTCCGCCAGGGTCTGACCAAGCTGACCGGCAACCCCAAGGTCAAGCTGAACATCGTCGAGATCAAGCAACCCGAGCTCGACGCCGCCCTGATCGCTCAGGGTGTCGCCGATCAGCTGGCCGGCCGCATGGCCTTCCGGCGGGCCATGAAACGGGCCATGCAGAACGCCATGAAGGCGGGAGCCAAGGGGATCAGGATCCAATCGTCGGGTCGTCTCGGTGGAGCCGAAATGGGCCGCACCGAGTGGTACCGCGAGGGCCGGGTTCCTCTCCACACCCTGCGAGCCGACATCGACTACGGCCTGCGCGAGGCCCACACGACCTATGGCCGCATTGGTGTCAAGGTATGGCTCTACAAGGGCGACATCCTGCCCTACAAGGCCAGCACCGACAAGGCCAGCCGCGAGGCGGCGATGGCTGTCGGTGAAACTGCCGGCGCCGCCGATACGCCCCGGACTGTTGTCTCCTCCTCTCGTCGGCCTCGGCCCGCGCCTGAAGCGGAGGCCCCCGAGGCAGCCGAAGAGCCAGCCCCCCTGGTCAAAGAAGCCGACCCTGAGTTCGAGCGCCTCCTGGCTGAGGAAGAGGCCATCGAGGCCAGCCTCAAGGACAAGTCGGGTAGCGAGACCCCTCACTTCCGCCCTGGGGATGGTGATTGATCGTGCTCATGCCGCGCAAGGTGAAGCACCGAAAGACACACCGAGGTCGCCGCAAGGGCAATGCCAAGGGAGCGACCACCGTCGCCTACGGCGACTACGGCATCCAGGTTCTGGAACCGGGCTGGTTGACAGCCCGCCAGATCGAGGCCGCCCGTATCGCCATGACCCGCCATGTCCGCCGCGGCGGCAAGGTCTGGATCAATGTCTTCCCTGACAAGCCGGTGACGGCCAAGCCGGCCGAGACCCGAATGGGTTCCGGCAAGGGCAACCCTGAGCATTGGGTGGCCGTGGTTCGTCCCGGTCGAGTGGCTTTCGAGCTCTCATATCCCGATGACACGGTCGCTCGCGAGGCTCTGAACCGGGCTATCCAGAAGCTGCCGGTCAAGGCCCGCATCATCACACGAGTGGACGGTTTCGATGGCTGACAACATATTGCTCGAGTCCTCACACGCCTCGCTCGTAAACGGCTTGGCTGATGCCAAGCGAGAGCTGTTCAATCTGCGCTTCCAGCTGGCTACCGGCCAATTGGAGAATACGGCTCGGATCAAGCAGGTCAAGAAAGACATTGCCCGCCTCAACACCGAGATCCGAGCTCGGGAGATCGCAGCGGCCGAACAGCTGGAGGTTGGCGAAGGCCAGGCCAGCAGTGGTGAAGGAGAAGCCTGATGGCCAATGAACAAGCGCCCCGGTCTATTCGGCGCAAGACTCGTGACGGGATGGTCGTCTCGGCCAAGATGGACAAGACGGCTGTCATCGAGGTGACCGATCGTTCTCGTCACCCCCAGTACAACAAGACCGTTCAGCGGCGCACCAAGTACTACACCCACGATGAGGAGAACACCCTGAACGAGGGTGACCGGGTTCGTATTGTCGAGACCCGCCCGTTGTCGGCCAAGAAGCGGTGGCGCCTCCTCGAAGTCCTGGAGCGTGCTCGATGATCCAGCAGGAATCACGACTCCGCATCGCCGACAACTCAGGTGCTCGCGAGGTCTTGTGCATCAAGGTGCTCGGCGGTTCCCGCCGACGCTATGCCGGTATCGGCGACATCTTCGTCGCAACCGTCAAGGATGCTATCCCTGGCGCTCAGGTCAAGAAGGGCGAGGTCGTCCGCTGCGTCGTCGTGCGGACCAAGAAGGAGCGCCGTCGTCCTGACGGTTCCTACATCCGCTTCGACGAGAACGCCGCCGTCCTGATCAATGAGCAGCAGCAGCCGCGAGGGACCCGCATCTTCGGCCCCGTTGGCCGCGAGCTTCGCGACAAGCGCTTCATGCGCATCGTCTCTCTCGCCCCGGAGGTGATCTAGCCATGAGAATTCGCAAGGGTGATCAAGTACGGATCTTGTCCGGCAAGGACCGGGGTAAGGAAGGCCAGGTACTGGTCGCTTTCCCGGCAACGGGCAAGGTGATCGTCGAGGGCCACAACACGGCTCGTCGTCACACCAAGGCCCGATCACAGGAAGATCCTGGTGGCATCGTCGACAAGGACATGCCGATGGACGTCTCCAATGTCGCTGTCATCAGCCCCAAAGACGGCAAGCCGACTCGCGTCGGCTACAAGATCGATGGAGATCGCAAGATTCGGGTCTGCAAGCGGACGGGAGCCGAGATTCCGGAGGTGTCCGAGTGACCGCCACCACAACCTCGCCCCGGTTCAAGTCCATCTATCAGGAATCGATCCGCGATCAGCTGAAGGAGAGCCTGGAGCTTGGCAATGTCATGCAAGTTCCCCAGCTCGAGAAGATCGTGATCAACATGGGCGTCGGTGAAGCCGTCGTCCAATCCAAAGCGCTGGACGCGGCTGTTGCCGATCTGGCTCTCATCGCCGGCCAGAAGCCGGTTATCACCAAGGCCAAGAAGTCACTGGCCAGCTTCAAGCTGCGCCAGGGCAATCCCATTGGCTGCAAGGTGACCCTCCGAGGAGACAGGATGTGGGAGTTCTTCGACCGCCTTGTCACCCTGGCTATCCCCCGAATCCGTGATTTCCGGGGTCTCAGCCCTCGGTCGTTCGACGGTCGGGGCAATTACACCTTCGGACTCTCCGAGCAGTTGGTGTTCCCCGAGATCGACTACGACGCCGTCGATCAACCACGGGGTATGGACATCACGATCGTCACATCCGCAACCAGCGATGCAGAGGGCCGAGCCCTCCTCGATGCATTCGGTTTCCCGTTCCGGCGTGAAGGGCAGGCCCAATAATGGCCAAGAAAGCACTCATCAACAAGCAACAGCGCAAACCCAAGTTCAAGGTCAGGGCCTACACCCGGTGCCGCCGTTGTGGCCGGCCCCGTTCCGTGTATCGCCGCTTCGACCTATGTCGGGTTTGCTTCCGGGAGATGGCTCACGCCGGCGAGATCCCGGGTGTTACCAAGGCCAGCTGGTGAAAGGCGGTGCATGAACAATGTCAATGACTGATCCCATCGCCGACATGTTGACTCGGATCCGCAACGCCAACACGGCGATGCACGACGAAGTCTCCATGCCCTCGTCCAAGCTCAAGGTTGCTCTGGCCGATGTCCTCCATCGTGAGGGCTATATCGGTGAGTTCCAGGCAACTGAGAACAGCAACCGTCCTGGTTCGACCCTGACCATCAATATGAAGTACTCCCCCGAGCGGGAGCGCGTCATCAGTGGTATCAAGCGGGTATCGAAGCCCGGCTTGCGGGTCTACACCAAGAGCGATCAGATTCCCCGAGTACTTGGTGGCCTTGGCGTCGCCGTGCTCTCGACCAGCACCGGACTCGTAACCGACCGAGCGGCCCGCAAGGCCAAGGTCGGCGGCGAGGTTCTCTGCTACGTCTGGTAGGAGCCACCGTGTCTCGTATTGGCAAGTCCCCCATCACGGTTCCCTCCGGCGTCGAGATCGACGTCAGTGGCCAGGATCTCACGATCAAGGGCCCGAAGGGTTCCTTGACCCACACCCTGCCGGATCCGATCTCGATCGAGATCGACGATGGCACCATCACCCTCGATCGGCTCAACGAGGAGCGTCAGTCGAGGGCGCTTCACGGCCTGAACCGATCCCTGGTCAACAATATGGTCGTCGGTGTCAGTGAAGGGTTCCGCAAAGACCTGGAAATCATCGGCGTCGGCTACAGGGCCAATGCCAAAGGGCCATCCAAGTTGGAACTGGCTCTCGGCTTCAGCCACTCGATCACGGTGGAGGCCCCCGAGGGGGTCACCTTCGATGTCCCTGAGCCGACCAAGATCGGTGTCGTTGGCATCGACAAGCAGGTCGTTGGTCAGGTAGCAGCTGAGATTCGTGCCTACCGAAAGCCCGAGCCCTACAAGGGCAAGGGTGTCCGGTATGCGGGCGAGCGGGTGCTGCGCAAGGCTGGAAAGGCTGGCAAATGAGCTCCAGAACCAATGTGAAGCACGCTGCTCACAAACGTCGGCAGCGTCGTGTTCGCAAGAAGGTGGTTGGCACAACAGAGCGGCCTCGCTTGGCCGTGTTCCGGTCCAACCGTCATATCAGTGTGCAAGTCATCGACGACTCGCAGGGTCGTACGTTGGCTGCTGCCTCCTCCTATGAGGCAGGCGTTCGCTCCGCCGGCTCCACCGGCAACGTCGACACTGCGACCTCGATTGGTCGTCTCATCGGCGAACGGGCCCGCTCTGCGGGCGTCAGCACCGTGGTCTTCGACCGCGGTGGCAACCGCTATCACGGACGCGTGGCCGCTCTGGCTGCTGCCGCCCGCGAAGCCGGACTCGAGTTCTAGGAGATCTCATGGCCAACAACGATCGAAATGATCGCGGTGACGGGCGAGAGTCCAGAGTCATCACCATCAACCGGGTAGCCAAGGTGGTCAAGGGTGGGCGTCGCTTTGCCTTCACCGCCCTTGTCGTTCTGGGCGATGCCAACGGCCGGGTCGGTCTCGGCTACGGCAAGGCCAAGGAGGTGCCTTTGGCCATCCAGAAGGGCACCGAAGAGGCCCGTCGCCTCATGTTCGACGTGCCGATGGCCGGTGGCACCATCACCCACCCCATCATCGGTACCCAGGGTGCAGGACGAGTCCTGCTCAAGCCTGCGGCTCCCGGTACCGGAGTCATCGCCGGGGGCGCGGCCCGCGCCATTCTAGAAGAGGCCGGCATCAGCGACGTGCTCTGCAAGTCGCTCGGCTCAGCCAACCAGATCAACGTGGCTCGCGCCACCATCAATGCTCTCCAGAGCTTGAAGCGGCCCGACGAGGTTGCTCGTCTGCGCGGCCTCGACGCCAGCGAGTTCACCCCCAAGGGCATGCTCGATGCGTACAACGAGCGCAAGAAAGCGGCCAAGGCCGGGGCGGAGGTCGGCTGATGGCCGGCGCAAGTGCAAACGATGGTGCGATCAAGGTAACCCAGACCCGGTCCGCTATCGGGTCCAAGCCAAAGCAGCGAGGCTGCCTCCGAGCCCTTGGACTGGGCCGCATCGGCAAGTCGAACGTGCTGCCTGACCGCCCTGAGATACGAGGCATCATCGCCCGTGTTCCTCACCTGGTCAGCGTCGAAGCGCAAGAGGATTCCTGACAATGAAGATTCACGATCTCAAGCCAGCCGAGGGTTCACGTAGGCGTCGCAAGCGCGTCGGTCGTGGTATCGGAGGCAAGGGTGGCAAGACCGCCGGCCGAGGCACCAAGGGTCAGAAGGCCCGCAACACGGTCCGGGTCGGTTTTGAAGGCGGCCAGCTGCCGATCCAGCAGCGTCTACCCAAGCTGCGTGGCTTCAACAACCCATTCCGGGTCGAGTATCAGGCCATCAACCTTGACACGATCGTCGAATCTGGCCTGCTCGAGGTCACTCCCGAGGCCCTGCTAGCCAAGGGTCTTGTCGGCAAGGGTTCCCTGGTCAAGGTGCTTGGCCGGGGGACGGTCTCCGAACCCGTCATGGTCAAGGCTCACGCTTTTTCCAAGAGTGCTGAAGCCGCCATCATCGCAGCAGGTGGCAAAGTTGAGAAGCTGCCCCTGCCGTTCAAGGTGAGGCCAGCGGCTCAAGGAAATGCACTAACCAACCGGTAGCTGGCAACCGGGAACCCGGCGGGGTTCCTATGGGTTGCTTGGAGTCTCGGCTAGGCCGAAACGTCCCAGGAGAATCAGCATATGTCAACGCTGCGAAACGTTCTGCGAACCACCGAACTGCGGAACAAGATCCTGTTCACGATCTTCATCCTGGCCGTCTACCGGCTCGGGGTTCAGATCCCGGCCCCAGGGGTCAGCCTCGATGCCATCGAGCAGCTGCGGGCCGAGGCCGAGCAGACCGAGGGCGGGATCTTCGGCTACCTGAACCTGTTCACGGGTGGAGGACTTTCCTCACTGTCTCTGTTCTCTCTCGGGATCCTGCCCTACATCACGGCCTCGATCATCATCCAGATCCTGACCGTGGCCGTCCCCAAGTTGGAGGAGTGGCAGTCGCAGGGATCGGTCGGGCAGCGCAAGATCACCCAGTGGACCCGCTACATCGCCATCGTCTTGGCCATGGTGCAAAGCACGGGCATCGTGTTCATCGTCGGGCGCAACCCGACCGCCTTCTTCGGCATCGATGTTGGCCTCTTCCCCGATTCCTCGGCCGGTCTGATGGTAATGGCCATCACTTGTATGACGGTTGGAACGGCCCTGGTCATGTGGATGGGCGAGCTGGTGACCCAGAAAGGCATCGGCAACGGGATGTCGATGCTCATCTTCGCTTCGGTCGTCAGCGGCCTCCCCGCACTTGGGATCCGTATCAAGGCCATCTCAGGGTGGGCGTGGCTCGTTGTTGCCCTCCTCCTCCTGGCAGTGTTGTGCGCTGGGATCGTTTTTGTCGAACAGGGCCAGCGCCGTATCCCGGTCAACTTCGCCAAGCGGGTTGTCGGACGTCGGCAATACGGCGGCAATAACACCTACATCCCACTCAAGGTGAACCAGGCTGGTGTCATCCCCGTGATCTTCGCCAGCTCCCTACTTCAGTTGCCGTCGTTGTTGGCCAATGTCTTGCCAACGAGTGGTGATCCCGCCCAGCCGAACTGGGGTGACACTGTCCGCACCTTCATCTCGAACAACCTTTTCCAGCCGGACAATCTTGGCTACATCCTCGTCTTCGGTGCTCTGATCGTGGGGTTTGCCTATTTCTACAATGCGATTGCCTTCGACCCGGTTCGTCGAGCCGATGAGCTCCGCAAGTCGGGCGGGTTCATCCCCGGCATCCGGCCCGGACCGCAAACTGAGCGATACCTGGCCAAGATCTTGAACCGCATCACCCTCCCCGGTGCCCTGTTCCTGGCTCTGGTGGCCCTCATCCCTTCGGCCGCCCTCGCTCGGCTCCTGGGTTCGGGTAGCAACAACGCGGCCAGCCTGGTCGGCTTCTCCGGCGTGTCGGTGTTGATTGCTGTCGGTGTCTCTCTCGAGACCATGAAGCAGATCAACGCCCAGCTGATGGCCAGGAACTACGACGGATTCTTGAAGTAGCACGCTTCGGAGGTACTCATGGGACAGCCAACTCGACTGGTCATCTTCGGTCGCCAAGGGGCAGGAAAAGGCACACAGTGCACGCGACTGGTGGAACGCTACGGCGTCGTCCACATCAGCACCGGTGACATGCTCCGCGCTGAGCGGGCCGCTGAATCAGAGCTCGGCCGCAAGGCAGGCGAGATCATGGACCGAGGCGGCCTCGTCGGCGACGACATCATGATCCCGGTGGCCCAGAACAGGATCGCAGAATCCGATGTGGCAGCCAGCGGATTCGTTCTCGACGGCTTTCCCCGCACGATCGACCAGGCTGAGGGCCTTTTTTCGGCTCTCGGCCATGACGGCCTTCACGCCGTCATCAACCTGGACGTCCCCCTCGACGAGGTGACGACCAGGATGAAGGCCCGGGCCCGGGCCGACGACACCGATGAGGCCATTGCCCAGCGCTTGGGCCTCTACGAGCAGGAGACCCGTCCGGTCCTCGACTGGTTCGAGAAGCATGGTCTGCTGGTCACCGTCGATGGGCTCGGATCCGAGGAGGAGGTGTCGTCTCGCCTGTTCGGGGCCATCGACGCCATCCTCGACGGTGAATTGGGTACACCTGGGCTCTGAGGCGCTGAATCACTGGGCTAGAGGGTATTCAGCCGGGTTGGCGCCACACCTTGGTCGCTCTAGACTAAACGATTGGGCCGTTGTGCCCGCACCGCCGGTTATGGAGGATTGTCCTGCCAAAGCATAAAGAAGATGCGATCGTGCTCGAAGGCACCGTAGTCGAGTCGCTCCCGAACGCCATGTTTCGGGTCGAACTCGAGAACGGTCATTCGGTACTGGGTCACATCTCGGGAAAGATGCGACGTCACTACATTCGCATCCTGCCCGGTGACCGTGTCCAAGTTGAGCTCACCCCGTACGACCTCACTCGCGGGCGCATCACCTACCGCTACAAGTAGGCAACCCAAGCAACCAGTTCCCGAGGCACCCGCCGGGCCGCCTCCCAAAAGTCCCTCCCGCTCAGGCCGGACGCAGGATTGCTGCGTATTCCCGGCGTCGAACGTGTGAACGAAAGAACACCGATGAAGGTCCGACCAAGCGTCAAACCGATGTGTGAGAAGTGCAAAGTGATCCGTCGCCATCGGCGGGTTCAGGTGATTTGCGAGAACCCTCGTCACAAGCAAAGGCAGGGCTGAAGCATGGCTCGTATCGCAGGGATCGATATCCCCCGAGACAAGCGACTCGAAATCGCACTGACCTATGTCTTCGGCGTCGGGTCGACCACCGCCAAGACCGTTGCCGAAGCCACCGGGGTCGATGGCAACACCCGGGTCAAGGATCTGACCGACGATGAGGTCATGCGAATCCGGGCTTGGATCGATTCCAACTTGAAGACTGAAGGTGATCTCCGTCGTGAGGTCTCCCAGGACATCAAGCGCAAAATGGAGATCGGCTGCCACCAGGGCATCCGCCACCGCAAGGGCCTACCGGTCAGGGGTCAACGGACCCAGACCAACGCCCGCACCCGCAAGGGCCCCAAGAAGACTGTCGCCGGCAAGAAGAAGGTCACCAAGTAACCATGGCCAAGCCAACCAGCGGAGGGCGTCGGCCCCGCAAGCGAGAGCGCAAGAACGTCACCCACGGTGTCGCTCACATCAAGTCGAGCTTCAACAACACGATCATCGCCATCTCCGATCAGGAGGGCAATGTGTTGTCCTGGGCCTCAGCCGGCAATGTCGGCTTCAAAGGCTCACGCAAGTCCACCCCCTACGCCGCCCAGCAGGCGGCCGAAGTTGCGGCCCGACGGGCCATGGAACACGGGGTGCGCAAGGTCGATGTGCAGGTCAAGGGCCCGGGTTCCGGGCGTGAGACGGCCATTCGATCCATCCAGAACGCCGGCATCGAAGTGACCGGCATCAAAGACGTCACCCCGGTACCCCACAATGGTTGCCGGCCCCCGAAGCGCCGGAGGGTCTGAATATGTCTCGATACACCGGCCCCAGGGCCCGCGTCTCCCGCCGTCTCGGCACCAACATCTTCGGCACCCGGGGCGAGACCCATGCCTTGGAGAAGCGTCCCTATCCTCCCGGGATCCATGGCCGTACCCGTCGCCGTGGCAACAACAACAGCGAGTACCTGGCCCAACTCCAGGAGAAGCAGAAGGCTCGCTTCACCTACGGTCTCACTGAGCGTCAGTTCCGTCGGGTCTACACCGAGGCATCTCGCAAGAAGGGCGTGACGGGCGAGAACATGCTGCGCTCCCTCGAGCTTCGGCTCGACAATGTGATCTACCGCACAGGCTGGGCGTCGACCCGGCCTCAGGCTCGCCAGTTCGTGTCTCACGGTCATGTGAACGTGAACGGCAAGCGGGTCAACGTGCCCTCGTATCGGGTACGCAAGGATGATGTGGTCGAGATCCGGGAGAAGACCCGGGATAACGCGATCGTCCAATGGAACAAGGACGTCCTCGATCGCACGCCCCCACCATGGCTCGACCGAGACGACGAGTTCAAGGTCAAGGTTTATTCGGAACCGCTGCGTGAGCAGATCGACGTTCCCATCCGTGAGCAACTCATCGTGGAGCTCTACAGCAAGTAGATCGCTACCCGGCGGGTAGCGGCTGCTAGCGAGGCAGCTCAGGTTCGGCGCTCGGCCGAACGTCTCCGTTCAAATCATCACCGGTCCCAACCCCACCAACGAGGAATCTCCCATGCTGGTTATTCAGCGACCAACGGTCGAGCAGTTGGACGACGGCCAGTCGTCACGCGGCTCGTTCGCCATCGGCCCTCTGGAGCACGGCTTCGGCTACACGTTGGGCAACTCCCTGCGCCGTACCCTGTTGTCGTCGGTCCCTGGTGCTGCCATTACCTCGGTCCGTTTCGACGATGCTCTGCATGAGTTCGACACCATCGTCGGAGTCGTCGAGGACGTTACTGACGTCATCTTGAACCTCAAGGATGTCGTTGTGACCAGCGAGAGCGACGAGGACGTTGTGCTCCGCCTCGATGCCCGCGGTCCGGGCTCGGTGACAGCCGGCGATATCTCGTGTCCACCCGAGGTCGAGGTGCTCAACCCCGACGCTCTGGTCGCCACCCTCAACGACAAAGGCCGTTTGGCCATTGATCTCACTGTCGGTCGCGGTCGGGGCTGGCTGTCCTCGGTCCGCCCTTCGGAGACCTCCACCATCGGTGTCATCCCCATTGATGCCATCTTCAGCCCGATTCGTCGGGTGTCACTGGCTGTGGAGCCGACCAGGGTCGAGATGTCAACCGACTACGACCGCCTCATTCTCGATATCGAGACCGACGGTTCAATCGCCCCTCGTGACGCCCTGGCTTCGGCCGGAGCCACCCTCCGCTCGCTGATGCAGTTGGTCGAGGAGATGAGCGAGGAGCCCGAGGGTCTTACCCTCGGTGAGGCTCCCGCCGCGGCTTCGGGATCGCCCGATCTCGACCTTCCGATCGAGGATCTCGATTTGTCGGAGCGGCCCCGCAACTGTCTCAAGCGTGCTCAGGTCAACACGATCGGTGAGCTGCTGACGAAGACCGACGATGACCTGCTGGCCATTACCAACTTTGGTCAGAAGTCGCTCGATGAGGTCATCGCCAAACTGGATGAGCGCGGGCTGACCCTGCGCGGCGCAAGGAGCTAGTACACATGCCCGGTCGACCCCGCAAGGCTCGCCGCTTCGGCGGTTCTGCCCAACACCAGAAGCTGATGATGGCGAACCTGGTCGCATCCCTGGTCGCTGCCGATGGCATCGTCACCACCGAGGCCAAGGCCAAGGCCATGCGCCCTGTCGCTGAACGCTTGGTGACCAAGGCCAAGAAGGGTGGGCTTCACAATTTCCGCCAGGTGCTGTCGTATCTGGGTGATGTCGAGATGACGACCAAGCTCTTCGACGAGGTCGGTCCTCGCTATGAGACTCGCCCCGGGGGCTATACCCGGGTGCTGAAGCTGGGCCCTCGCAAGGGTGACAATGCCCCCATGGCCCGCATCGAGTTTGTGTAGCAGTCATTCTGATGTCCCACAGGTAGGGAAGTCTCCTACTGGGGCTCGACGCGTTCGGTTGCTCGTTGCCTATGACGGGACGGGGTTTCGGGGATTGGCGCCGAATGAGGGCGTCCGCACCGTTGTTGGCGAGTTGCAGGCATTCCTGACCCCGCTTGTCGGCTACGAGCCGAAGTTGGTGATGTCGGGGCGGACCGATGCTGGGGTTCACGCCTGGGGGCAGGTGCTCTCGACCGACCTTCCGGCTGATGCCGATCTGGCCCGCATCCAGCGCAGTGTCAACGCCAAGTT
>JAAETV010000418.1 GCA_024227975.1 Actinomycetes bacterium | reverse complement strand
GTAGAAGCCGTTGTTCTTTCCGTCGACTTCGTCAGGGTCTGGTCCACCCAACCACTCACCTCCGAGCTGGTAGCAGTAGCGGGTCATGTTGTCCCAGGCTTGGCGGCTGGCGAGAGCGACATGATCCATTCGCATGTTGCTACCCATCACTGAACCAGCCGGAAGAAGGCTCGTACGTCGTCGACGAAGAGCTCGGGTTGCTCGAAGGCGGCAAAGTGACCGCCCCGATCCATGTCGGTCCAGTGTCTGATGTTGCGATAGAGGTGGTCGCACCAGCGGCGCGCTGCCGGCAAGATCTCCCGGGGGAAGGCCGCGATCCCGGTCGGCACGGTCACTGGATCGGGCTGGAAACGACCAAAGCTCTCCCAGTAGATCCGGGCCGACGAGGTGGCGGCGGCATTGACCCAGTAGAACATGATGTTGTCGAGCATCTCATCCCGACTCAGCGCATTCTCGGGATGGCCGTCACAATCGGTCCAGGCCCAGAACTTCTCTAGAATCCAAGCGGCCTGGCCGGCGGGAGAATCGGTGAGTCCGTAGCCAAGAGTCTGGGGCCTCGTCGACTGCTGTTTCGAATAGCCGGAGTCCCAGTCCTGATAATGCTGGAGAGCGGTCACGGCCCGCTTCTCGGTCTCGGTCTCGATGGGGTCATCGGGCCCGGGACGCCCGAGGGGCATGTTCAGATGGATACCAGCACAGTGGTCGGGGTCGATTGAGCCGATCGCGGTGGTGACGGCGGCCCCCCAGTCGCCTCCTTGGGCCCCGTAGCGGTCGTATCCGAGGCGAGCCATCAGCTCGGCCCATGCTTCGGCCACCTTTGGTACCCCCCAACCGGTCGCTCGTGGTTTGCCTGAGAACCCATAGCCGGGGAGTGAGGGGCAGACGACATGGAAAGCGTCAGAGGGGTCGCCCCCGTGGGCTGTCGGATTGGTCAGCGGTTCGATGATCTTGTGGAACTCGACGATCGAGCCCGGCCAACCATGGGTGATGAGCAGAGGAAAGGCGTCTGGCTCAGCTGAACGGACATGGATGAAGTGGATGTCGACCTCAGCGATCGGGGTCATGAACTGATCGAAACGGTTGAGAGCAGTTTCTCTCGACCGCCAGTCGTAGGTGTCGGCCCAATAGGTGCACACCTCCTGTACATAGGCTAGGGGTGCGCCCTGGCTCCAATCGTCGACAACCTCGGACTCGGGCCAGCGGGTGGCTCGCAGTCGTTGGCGAAGATCGTCGAGAACAAGGTCATCGACCGACATCTTGAAGGGGGTGATTGGCGCCGACATGGTTCCTCATAGGTGCTCGGAGGCTTGAACATTGCATCATGGCTCACGTCGGTCTGAATCGCACAGGTGGCCATGAGGCCGGTTGGGGCTGGTGACGACGACCATCGAGCGGTCGGCCCACCACTGCTGGGTGAATTCCACCACGTGGATTGTAGTCAATTCGACTCTGAAGAGAGAAGGAGGTCGCCTATTCATGAATAAACAACAAGCTTCTACTGTTGGTGTGGGTGGTATGGAGGCGGGTTGGAGCAAGGGTGGCGATCGGCGTAGCCATGCTCTCGATTTGCTTCGGAGTTCTGGTGTTTGCCATTCCCAATATCGGATCGGGATCGGCCATCGGCCCCATCGAAAGCGGGCAGGCATCCGAGATCGCCGAAGGGGCCGCACCGGCTGTGGTCACCGTGAGGGCCGACGGCTGTGGGGTTTCGACCGCCGGGTCGGGATTCGTTGTCGACGGGATGGTCGTGACCAACCGTCATCTGGTGGCTGGTGCTGAGGTGATTCGAATCGACGGTCTCGGTTCCAGTCCCGGCCAGACGGTGATGGCCGGGGCGGCTGCCACCAACCTCGATCTGGCCATTATCCCAGTTGGGGGCCGTGTTGGGGGGGATTCGGCCGATGGTCTCGACAGTCAAGGGTTGGGGACCGGTGGTGGGGTGCCAGTGGGGCTCTCCCTGGCTGAAACCGATCCTCCAGTCGGGGCTGGGGTGGTGATGGTCGGCCGGGGTGATGGCCAACAGAGGTGGCTCGCCGGCCAGGTTCACCTCTACACCACCGGTGAGCCATACGGTGGGGTCGGTACCGTGATGCTGGTCGATCCAGCGGCCGCTTTCGGGTACTCCGGGGGACCGGTGCTCGACAGCAACGGGAGGGTGGTTGGGATCCTCCGAGCCTTGGATCGCAGTACGGGCCTCGCCATTGCCATTCCGGTATCAGAGCTAGAATCATGGCTCTATGGCGACCTAGATAGAGATCCTTCGACATCCTGTATAGGTGCAAGATAGTAGTGGCAGATATGTGTCTATATCGCACAACACAGATCGCCCATTAGGTGTATGGTTCGATACATCCACCGCCTATTCTCCCCCGAACCGCCCACGACACCCACTGGGACCGAAACACTGGCCGCATCACCCCATGCAGCCCCCTCCGCCCTGTCATCTCGCCACCCCGGAGGCCTGGGAAGGGGTCTAGCCGGGATACTCGATCACGCAGGGACTCACCTCCCCCGTACCACTAGACCAGGGCTACAACAGCTCCTGGGTCGCGATGTCTCCGTTACCCCGCCCCGGGTCCGCCAGTTCGTCACCGATACCGCCCTCGGTGTGATAGCTGAGGGCTTCGGGGCTGAGGCGGTTGCAATCGCCAGGCTGGATGAAACAGGCCAGCCTGTCGTATCCAGCCGGCTTCCTCCCAGCTGGGAGGAATCGTCGAGCATGACATTCGAGCTCTATGGCCAGCTCTGGGGCCTACTCGAACACGGTGGTACTCCCCGTCGAGGTCACGAGGCCGGCCAGTCCAGGAGGCTACGGCCGCCTTCGGCTACCTCGTCCCATAGGGAGATCCGTCTGGGCCGGTTCCCGACCTGGATCGGATGGCAGGCAACAGCCAATGGGGAATTGGCCGCTGCCGTTGTTCGCAGCGAGAGCTTCAGTCAGGCGGAGCAAGCGACATTGGCCCGCCTGATCCGATCAGTTGCCGTTGCCATCGGCACGACCCGATCGAGTCTCCTCACCGACGCAGGCCTCGCGGCCACTACCCAGCATCGGGATGGTCGTTGGCGGGCCGAGGCTGTCGTCGATGCCAGAGGCAAGCGGCGTCGAGCCTTCGCTGAGGCCGATGGTCGTGAGCTTGCCATTGCCAAGGCGGCAGCCAAACTCTGTCGCATCCCGGTCGAGGTCTCTTTCGCTGGTCGGACCGAGGTCGACGGAACCGCGGTGACCATTGTGGTGGTCACCGACGAGCACAATGCCCCCTTCCTCGGCCTGGCCGTAACCGATCCTGAGGAGGGGACGGGCGCTGTCCAGGCCGTCTTCTCAGCGGTTGGGGCCATGCGCTCACCGAAGTTCGAACGTCCAGCCGAGGTGTCCAGGCGAGCCAGGTCGTCGGCCTCGGAGTAGAGGTAGCGGCCTCTGGGCAAATCACTAGTCGTGGTGCCCTCCGCCGCATCGTTGGTGGGGCTAGCATGAGCGACGGTGTTCTTCATTTTGCGCATGATCAAGCGGCTGGCGTCGCTCGGTATCGTTCTGGTCGCCGTCGCTGCTGTTGCCGCCACCGCCACCCTGATCGTGATCCCCCAAGCGGTCACCATCGTGACGGCCAACGAGGGCACCTCGGTCGATCTCGAGCTGAACACCCTGGCCGAGCGCTCATCGATGTACGCCTCCAATGGCGCATTCTTGACCCTGCTCACTGAGGAGGAGAACCGCCAGCCGATCTCACTCGACGAGGTGCCTCAGGTCGTCATCGATGCCATCTTGGCCGTCGAAGATTCCGACTTCTACGAGCACGACGGGGTGAACCTGCGGGCCACGTTCCGAGCCCTGGTCGAGAACGTGAACGCAGGTGGAATCGCCCAAGGCGGTTCCACCATCACCCAGCAGCTGGTCAAGAACGCCATCGTCGGCTCAGAGCAGAGCTTCGAGCGGAAGGCGACGGAGGCCTTCTATGCCATCCGCCTCGAACGTCAGATGACCAAGGACGAGATCCTCGAGCGGTATTTGAATACCGTCTATTTCGGATCGGGGGCCTATGGGGTCCAAGCCGCAGCCGAAACCTATTGGGGCTATGAGTCGGCCAACGAGCTGGGTTGGGCCGAGGCCGCCCTTCTGGCCGGGGTCATCCGTAACCCCACCGGATTCGATCCGACTCGCTTCCCCGAGTCTGCCCGCTCTAGGCGCGCAATCGTCCTGGATCGTCTGGTCGCGACCGACCACCTCACCAAGGAAGAGGCCGAGGAATACAAGTTCGCCATCCTGCCGGCCGAGCGGCAAGAACCCTTCGACCGGGAGCCGACGGATTACTTCATCCAGGAAGCGCTGGAACAGGTCCTCCACAATGAGAACATCCTGGGCGGTGATCCTGCCCTCCGGTTCAATGCCGTGTACCGGGGTGGCCTGAAGATCTACACGACCTTCGACCCCGAAGCGCAGCAGGCGGCCGAGCGGGCTCGAGATGAGCTCGTCCCCGATATCAAGGCGAACTGCTTCAATCGTCAGCGTCGAGGTGGTGATCCTGACGCCGAGTGTCTCCCCGACTTCACCGTTGCCATTGCCTCGATCGACTCCCACAGTGGCGCCGTCCGCGCCCTGGTCGGGGGGCCCGAGTTCCAGAGGAAGAAGTACAACCTGGCCACCCAGGGCAAGCGCCAGCCCGGCTCGTCGATGAAGACGCTCGTTCTGGCTGCCCTGTTCGAGGAGGGCTACACCCCCGCCGACACCGTCCGAACCGACCGGCCCTGTACCTTCCCCAACCCTGGCGGGGTGCCAGACCCCTATCCGGTCGACAAAGGATCTCGGCGGGGTGGTGGTATTCGCAGTATTGCCGTTGCCACCCGCCTCTCGAACAACTGCGCCTTTGTCCGCCTGGGGCTGGCCGTGACCAATGAGAAGGTTATCGAGGTGTCCACCCGGCTCGGGATTGACACGTCGGAGATGGAGCCGTACCCGTCCCTGCCTCTCGGCTCCAAGGAGGTGACACCCATGGATATGGCCGGAGCTTATGCCGCCCTCGCCAATGACGGCATCTTCAACGAGCCCTGGTACATAGAACGGATCGAGAACTCCAACGGTGATGTCATCTACCAGCACCGGCCGGACGGAAGTCGGGCCGTTACGACCCAGACGGCGCGTCTGATTACCGAAACGCTCCAGGGAAACGTCGACCGGCTCGGCGGAATCGGGACTGGGCGCCGAGCCAAGATTCCCGACCATTTCGCCGCCGGCAAGACGGGCACGGCCCAGAACAATGAAGATGCCTGGTTCGTTGGCTTCACCGACTACTACACGACCGCCGTCTGGCTCGGTGACCCGAGTGGGAAAGTCCGCATCGAATTCCCCGAGTGGGGACAGCGAGGATGGAGCAGCAGCGGTCGAGGCGGATTCGGGGGCGAGCTACCGGCCGAGGTGTGGGGAGCCTACATGTCCGAGATCCATGCCGATCTCGAACCAGTCCCGTTCCGAGAGCCAGACTCCTACGGGGGTGGTCGATACCTGAAGGCGCCAGGCGAGATCGGCTTCTGCGACAAATCCGATGCCGAGAACTGGACCGACGTCACCCAGCTCTTCGATTCTGACGGCGACGGCAAGAACGACTGCTTCCGCCCGATTACGACGACTACGCCTGAGCCCGAGCCTGAGCCCGATCCCGGGAATGGCGACGGAAACGGCGACGGAGGTCGCCCCGACGGGCCGACGATTCCGTCAGTACCGCGGCCAACCAGCCCACCCATCATCACCCTCCCTCCGATCGAGGACTGACCAGCGTGGCATCTCCGGCATACGAGCAGATCCTCGATGTACAAGCCCTGGATCTGAGGCTCGTACAACTACGCCACCGTCTGGCGACGCACCCGGCCCGGGCCGAGGCGGCCGAGGCGAGCGCGGAGACCACCCGACTCGAAGAGGTGGCGGCTGAGGTCGAAGGTAGGCACCACGAGCTGGAACGTGATCGGAAGCGACTCGACGACGAAGTAGAGATGATCGAGGCCAAACGCAAAGACGTGGAGGGAAAGCTCTACGACGGCTCGGTAACAGCCTCCAAGGATCTGATTGCTCTCCAGGACGAAGGTCGATCATTGTTGGAGCGCCAGACCAGGATCGAAGACGATGAGTTGGAGATCATGGAGACCCTCGAGCAGGTTGGGGCCGAGTTGGAGGCCGAGCGAGCCAAGATCGCCAAGGCGATCGAGGCCAGAGAAGTGGCCGAGGACACCCTGGCCAAGGCCACCATCGACCTCGAGGCCGAGATGGAACAGGTGATCGACGAGCGCCGCGTGGCTGCTGAACCAGCCAACCCCGTCCTGCTGGCTCGGTACGAGGAGCTCTCGGCCCAATTCGACGGGGTAGCCGTCGCTCGCTTCGCCGACGGCCGATGTGATGGCTGCCATATGCAGCTCTCAGCGGTCGCCGTCGATCAGCTGACCAAGGCTCCGGATGATGCGGTCGTGACCTGTGAGGAGTGCGGGCGCCTACTCGTCCGCTAGCGAGTCTCAGCCCATGTTGCTCTGGTTCGCCGTGATGGCTCCGGTCCTGGTTGCCGAGGTCTTCCGCAGCCCCATGGTCGACTATCGGACCGTCGTGGTCGGCGCCCTGCTTCCCCTGGTCGAGGTGGTGACGGGGTTGACGTTCGTACTCCACACGCTGGTTGCTCCGGTCCTTGCCCTCGGTGTTGTCATGGGGGCAACCGTCGATAATCGACTCCGACGTCGCCGTCTACTCGGCCTTCCCATCGGCCTGTTCCTTCACCTTGTCCTGGACGGGACCTGGTCGAGTGCCGAGTATTTCTGGTGGCCGGCCTTCGGCTTCGGTGTCGAGGATCCCCTGCCCGAGAGCGGCCGTCACCTCCTGATCCTCATCGCTCTGGACACGATCGCCATCATTGTCGGCCTATGGGCTTGGCGACGCTATGAGCTGGCCGATGGTGTCAACCGTCAACACCTGATCAAGACTGGACATCTGGCCCGGGGAGTGCTCGGATAGCGACCGACGAAAGGGCCTGTTCATGACCCTCTACGTGGTGCGGCATGGTCGCACCGAAGCCAATGCCAGTGGTCTCCTGTTGGGTCGCGCCGATCCTGGCCTTGATGCCGTTGGTCGCCGCCAGGCCGATCAGATTGCCGCCGCCATAGGCCCAGTGTCTCGAGTGGTGACGAGTCCTCTCATACGTTGCGTTGAAACGGCCCAGGCCATCACGGCCCGCCCCGAACGCGACGAGCGACTGGTCGAGCTCGACTACGGTGAATTCGACCTTCGACCACTGAAAGAGATTCCAGCCGATGTCTGGGCTCGCTGGCGATCCGATCCCACGTTCCGGCCGCCCGGGGGTGAGACATTGGTCGAGCTGGGGGAGCGGGTCGGGGAGCTACTCGATGAGGTGGCGGCCGAGGTCGAGCAGGGGGCACAGGCCGGTGCTGGTGGTGATGCTGATGTCGACGACGTCGTTCTGGTTACCCATGTCTCCCCCGTCAAAGCTGCCCTGGCGTGGGCCCTCGGAGCCGGGGTCGAGGTGTCATGGCGATCATTCGTAGCCCAAGCCTCCATTACCAGGATCGGCCTGTCGGAACGAGGTCCTTCCTTGCTCAGCTTCAACAGCGAAGCCCATCTCAGCGAGGGGTAGATCGTTCTCCGGGCGTGGTGCTTCGGGTGACAGCTGGGTGAGACGGTCTGTAGGCGGGGTTCTGTTCCCGGGTCTGTTACCAGGGTCCCGTTCGGTGACCATCCATCTGTGCGGTCTACCCGGAGATACCGACCCGAGGGTCGGAGGCGGTTCACCCGTCTCCCCGTCTTGACCTTGCTCCGAGTGGGGTTTACCGAGCCACCCAGGTCACCCTGGGTGCTGGTGCGCTCTTACCGCACCGTTTCACCCTTACCTGTGGCCGATTGCTCGGCCCATCGGCGGTTTGTTCTCTGTGGCACTTTCCTGCGGGTCGCCCCGACTGGCCGTTAGCCAGCACTCTGACCTGTGGAGCCCCGACCTTCCTCGACATCGTCTATTCGAGTTTCCTCGTACAGCGAGGCCGCGGTCACCCGACCGACTCACCCAGGCCTTCACCCTAGGGCGTCGGGGTCCCGATTGGTTGCCTGCGGCCACGGACCCGAGCCAGCCAGTCAGCCCCGAGAGCACCCCAGACTCCACACGAGACCGCCAGCAGGGCGCCCATGACAACCGCAGCCAGGCTGATACCGT
>JAAETV010000417.1 GCA_024227975.1 Actinomycetes bacterium | reverse complement strand
CTCCGGTGGTCTGGGGACGATGGGCTTCTCCATCCCCGCTGCCATCGGAGCCAAGGCTGCGATGCCAAACCGCCTGGTGTGGGCCGTCGACGGAGACGGCTGTTTCCAGATGACGGCTCAGGAACTGGTCACGGCATCGGTTGAGAAGATCCCGATCAAGGTCGCCTTGTTGAACAACGCCTACCTTGGCATGGTGCGCCAATGGCAGGAGCTGTTCTACGACGAGCGTTACTCCGAGGTCCACCTGACCCATGACATGCCCGACTACGTGAAGTGGGCCGAGGCCATGGGTTGCGAGGCCTTCCGGGTCGAGGATCCCGATGAGGTCGACGTGACCATCGCCAAAGCCAACCAGATCAACGACCGCCCGGTCGTAGTCGAGTTCCGCTGCCAGAGCATGGAGAAGGTGTACCCCATGGTTCCGGCCGGCGGCTCCAATGACGACATCCTCGTCGATCCATCCCAACGGGATCTGACCCCACCCCAGGAGGCCTGATGAACACCACCGCCCCCCTGAACCACCTACCGGCGGCAAATGAGCAGACCATCGTGGTCAAGGTCGAGAACAAGGCCGGGCTGCTGGCCCGAGTGGCCGACCTGTTCGCTCGCCGTGGCTACAACATCGTGTCGTTGGCCGTTGCCCCTACCCACGACCTGGCCTTCAGTCGGATCACGATCGTGGTCGACGTCGAGTCGGCTCCGCTGGAGCAGGTCGTCAAGCAGCTGTTCAAGCTGATCAATGTGGTGGAGATTGCCGTATTGGCACCGGGCGACTCGGTCGAGCGTGAGCTGCTGTTGGCAACGGTGCGAGCCGACCACGGCAGCCGCGGTCAGATCGTTGAGCTGATCGACATCTTTGAAGGCAAGATCCTGGCCGTCTCAAACGACCGCCTGACCATAAGTCTCGACGGCAAGCCGGACAAGATCGATGACTTCGAGGCCCTCCTCGACGACTACGAGATCGTCGAGATGCACCGCTCGGGTCGCATCGCCTTACCCAAGATCGGCCGTGAGGTCCCCCGGCTGCGAGCAGTCTGAGTCCCCCGGACCTGATCCGGGCCCGTTATCGTCCAAACCCCGCGCTACCCAGGAAAGAAGAGTCCCCATGGCCAACATCTACTACGAAGCCGACGTCG
Source organism: Actinomycetes bacterium (assembly GCA_024227975.1). The sequence continues at coordinate 8,307 of JAAETV010000417.1, read as the reverse complement.
ATCGATCCCTGATTGCTGATCGCAAGGTGGCCATCCTCGGCTACGGGTCGCAGGGCCACGCCCACGCCCTCAACCTGAAGGAGTCCGGGGTCGATGTCCGGGTTGGGTTGCGGGAGGGATCGTCCTCGGTGGCCAAGGCTTCCGAGGCCGGGCTCAAGGTCATGTCGATCGCCGACGCCACAGCCGAAGCCGACGTTGTGATGATGCTGATGCCTGATACCGAGATGGGTCAGATCTACAGCGAGCACGTCGAGCCGAGCCTGTCTGATGGCGACGCCCTGTTCTTCGCCCACGGCTTCAACATCCGCTTCGACCTGGTGAAGCCCCCGGCCGCCGTCGATGTGTGCATGGTGGCCCCCAAGGGCCCTGGCCATCTCGTTCGCCGGACCTACGAAGAGGGTGGCGGCGTTCCGGCCCTGATCGCGGTCGAGCAGGACGCAACCGGCTCGGCCAAGGGCCTGGCGCTGGCCTATGCCGACGCCATCGGGGGGGCCCGAGCGGGCGTCATCGAGACCACCTTCACCGAGGAGACCGAGACCGACCTGTTCGGGGAGCAAGCCGTGCTCTGTGGGGGGACGACGGCCCTGGTTCAGGCTGGGTTCGAGACCCTCATCAATGCTGGCTACCAGCCCGAGGTCGCCTACTTCGAGTGCCTCCACGAGCTGAAGCTCATCGTTGACCTCATGTACGAGGAAGGCATCGCCGGGATGCGGTACTCAGTCAGTGACACCGCCGAATACGGTGACCTCAGCCGTGGTCCTCGCATCATCAATGATGCTGTCAAAGCCGAGATGAAGACCATCCTCGACGAGATCCAGGCCGGCAAGTTCGCCGATGAGTGGGTGGCCGAGTCACGGGCTGGTCGTCCCAACTTCCTCCGCCTCGAAGCCGAGGGCCATGACCACCCAATCGAGAAGGTCGGACAGGAGCTGAGGGCTATGATGCCCTGGATCTCCCAAGGCAAGACTTCGGTTCGCGACTCCTCAGGCGGCCAGGGCTGAACCCATTGGATCTCGTTCTCGTTCTCGTTCTCGGCCAGGGCTAGGTGACGCCGAGAATGGCCGCTGCCTCGGCTAGACCCGGGGCGGCGGCCAAGGTCTCGGGGCGGTGGAGCATGGCGAGCTTGGTGCGACGGCGGCAGAAGTCGTCCATCGTCGTGATCATCTCCCGTTCGGCGTAGAGGGGGAGCTCTGCCCTCAACAGATCGGTCTCGGCCATGATCGGCTCGGCCAGTGACTCATCCTCGGCCAACACCTCGAGGATGTCGTGAGCGGCCAGCCCATGGCGGCGCCACAATACAGCGCTGAGGGAGTCCTCCCGCTCGATCTCGGGCCGACGGTCGAGCCCAACACCGAGGCTGGCGGCGGTATCGATGAAACGACGACGCTCGTCGTCGGAGGGTTCGCCGTACCAATCGTCGGCCTCATGGGCCAGGTCGATGCCGAAGTTGGCGATGGCATCGGTGATCTCCTCGCCGACATTGAGGCAGTCGGTCAGCTTGCCCCCGAAGATCGTGACCAGGGCCGCTTCCTTGTCGACCTCGATCTCGTGTTTGCGGGAGAGGGTTGTCCAGTCGATGTCGGTCCGATCGTCGCCATCGTTGAGCACGACCAGAGGGCGAACCCCGCTTCGCTCGGCGATGATGTCGTCGGTGGTCAGGGGGCTCGGCAACGAGAGCCGGTCGTTGATCTGCTTCAGTAGGAAGTGGCGATCGTCGTCACTGGCCCCCTCACCGGTCGCCGTGGTCCTGGTGTCGGTGGTTCCGATGACCGATCGGTGGGCCATGGGGATCACGTAGAACAGGCGCTGGCTGTCGTCGAAGAAGGCCAGGACTCGCTCCGAAGTCGTGAGCTGGGGGACCACGAGATGGATCCCCTTCGAGTACACGATCCGATGCTTGGTCTCGATATCCCAGCGGTCGTTGAGCTGATCGACGAAGGGGCCGGCGGCATTGATGAGCACCTTGGCCTCTACATCGAACGAGTGCCCATCGACAGTGTCTTGCATGGTGGCCCGCCATACTTCACCGACCCGTTCCGCCTCTGTCAGCTCCACATAGTTGGCGGCCACCGCCCCGTGGTCGATGGCAGAACGGACGAACCCCCACACGAAACGGGCGTCATTGTCTTTCAGATAGGCGTCGCCGTATTCGACCGCGGCCTCAGCCGTATCCACCCTGACGATCGGCTCCTCAGCCGTGATCGCCTTGGGCCGGTGATATTTCGGAGGCTTGGTTGCGAATTGGCCGAGCCCCCAATATCCGACCGTCCCCAGCGCAGCCAACCAGGACGAAACCGGTGACGAGGAGTCGAGGGTGGCCCAGAAGCGCAGCTCGGTTATGGCGCTCGGATAGGCCCTCATCAACCGATTGCGGGACCGGGAGAGGTTGACGACGAGCGGAATCTCGTAGTTCTCCAGGTACTTGAACCCTCCCCACACCAGGTTCGACGACTCCTGGCTGGTGAAACTGGCGAAGTCGCCCCGGTCGATCATGGCCACCGAGACACCCCTTCCGGCCAGGGCGGCGGCCGATACCGCCCCGTTTATGCCACCACCCACGATGAACACGTCGAAGCTCTGACCGGTGAGACGTTTCATACTGTCAGCGCGGAGCTTCATCGTGGCCAACGCTAACGCTACGGATGGGGGACCGCGCAGGCCGGGCCCCGGCTGCGGATCGTCGAGCCGCTTCGGCTAGCGTCCGAATCGGACCAGTTCGAAAAAGGAGTGTCTCGCATGGGCGAGTTCGTCAAGCTTGAAAAGTCACGGGTCGACCAGATCGGCATCATCAGAATCGATCGTCCCAAGATGAACGCCCTGAACCCTCAGGTGAGTCAGGAAATGCTGGCCATCGCCACCGAGCTCGAAGGTCGTGACGACCTGCGGGCCGTCGTGTTGTGGGGCGGGCCCAAGATCTTTGCTGCTGGGGCCGACATCAGCTCATTCCCCGTCAACGAGGGGCACCGTGATCCCTCGGCCATGGTCGATGATCTGATCACAGCCTTGTTCAAGATCGAGAATCTGCCCCAGATCACCTGCACTGCTGTCAACGGGTTCGCCCTCGGTGGTGGGTGCGAGGTCGCCATGAGCACCGACTTCCGGGTCTGTGGCCAAGGGGCCCAGTTCGGCCAACCCGAGATTCTGCTCGGCATCATCCCCGGTGGGGGCGGTACCCAGCGCCTGACCCGCCTGGTCGGCGTTACCAAGTCGAAAGAGATCTCCTACTCCGGTCGGATGGTCTCGGCGGCCGAGGCCCTGGAGATCGGGCTGGTTTCATCGGTCCACCCCGATGAGGAGGTCCTCGACGCCGCCATCGACCTGCTCACCCCCTATGCCTCGGCCGCGGCCGCGGTGACGAACGTGAAGCGGGCCATCATGGGCGGCCTCCATCTCGATCTGGAAGAGGCCATCGCCGTCGAGAAGCGCGAGTTCGTTGCTTCGTTCCAGACTGACGACGCTGTCATCGGCATCACCAGCTTCTTGGAGAATGGGCCGGGCAAGGCAACATTCACGGGTAGGTAGGGCACCCATCATGGACATCGGTTTGGTCACCTTGGTCGTCGCTGACTACGACGAGGCCATCGCCTTCTACGTCGACAAGATCGGCTTCGAGCTGGTCGACGACAGCCCCTCGCTCACCAACGACGGCCAACCCAAGCGCTGGGTCGTGGTCCGGCCTCCGGGGGCAACCACAGGTCTTCTGCTGGGTCAGGCTTCCGACGATGCCCAACGAGGTGCTGTTGGCAACCAGAGTGGGGGGCGAGTCGGCATGTTCTTGAACACCGATGACTTCAGCCGTCAGTACCAGCGGATGGTCGAGGCCGGGGTCGTCTTCATCGGCGACCCCCGGGACGAGCCTTATGGCCGGGTCGTGGTGTGGGAAGACCTCTACGGCAACCGTTGGGACCTGATCGAGCCTCGGAAGGCCTTGTCGGAGGCCGCTGAGCCCCTGGCCCACTATCCCCCCGCCGAGGACCTGGGTGACATCCTCATCAGTGCAGAGATGATCGCGGCCAGGATCGAGGCACTTGGCCAGCAAATCACGGCTGACTATGAGGGTGAGGTCCCCCTTCTGGTCGCCGTGTTGAAGGGGAGCATGATCTTCGTCTCCGATCTGATGCGAACCATCGCCGGGCCGTTGGAGATCGACTTCCTGGCCGTCTCCTCCTATGGGGCGGCGACCAAGAGTAGTGGAGTGGTCCGCATCGTCAAGGATCTCGACCAGGAGGTGAGCGGTCGCCATGTGATTCTGGTCGAGGACATTGTCGACTCGGGCTTGACCCTGCGCTATCTCCTAGACCACCTCACGTCTCAGGGCCCAGCCTCCCTGCGCACCTGCTCGCTGGTGTTGCGGGAGGGGGAGCAGGTGGAGGACCTCAACGTCGACTATGTCGGCTTCCGGCTCCCGCCCGCTTTCGTCATCGGCTACGGGCTCGATGTGAATCAGCGATACCGGAACCTGCCCTACATCGCCTCCTATGCCCAGGCCTGAACAGAGGGCCTGAACGCGGGGCCCTATATTCCGAGGCTGAATCCCGGTTAATCCGATAGGTTAAGTCGGGAATTGGATCGGTGGCCCGATGGTCGGGGACCGATGGAGGAGGATGAAGCCATGGCAGGAGACGCGTGGGGTTTCGAGACCCGACAGATTCATGCTGGTCAGGAACCTGACCCGGCCACCGGGGCCCGGGCGGTTCCCATCTATCAGACAACGGCGTACCAGTTCCGCGATGCTGAGCACGCGGCCAGCCTGTTCGCCCTGGCTGAGCCCGGGAACATCTACACCAGGATCATGAACCCGACCCAAGGGGTGGCCGAGGTTCGTCTAGCCGCCTTGGAGAACGGTCTGTCGGAGACCGCAGCCGGGGTCCCCGGAGCCCTATTTCTTGCCTCCGGTCAAGCAGCCGAGACGGTGGCCATCCTGAACCTGGCCGAGGCCGGGTCCCACATCGTGGCCGGCGCTGCCCTCTACGGGGGGACCTACAACCTGCTGCACTACACCCTGCCCAAGCTGGGGATCGAGACCACATTCGTTGACGATGTCGATGATCTCGACGCCTGGCGGGCCGCCGTGAGGCCAAACACCAAGGCCTTCTACGGGGAGACCATCGGTAACCCGATGAACAACGTCCTCGACATCGAAGGCGTGGCCAGCGTGGCCCATGATGCTGGCGTGCCCCTCATCGTCGACAATACGGTGGCCACCCCCTACCTGATCCGTCCCCTCGACTGGGGAGCCGACATCGTCGTCCACTCGGCAACCAAGTTCCTCGGCGGGCACGGCACCTCGATCGCGGGGGTCATCATCGATGGTGGTTCGTTCGAGTTCAGTGACGCAGAGCGGTATCCCAACTTCAACGAACCCGATCCCAGCTACCACGGGCTCCAATACTGGCCCGCCCTGGGGGCCGGCTCCTATATTGCCAAGGCCCGCGTCCAGCTCTTGCGTGACCTGGGTGCCGCCATCAGCCCCTTCAATGCCTTCCTCGTGCTCCAGGGGTTGGAGACCCTCTCGCTGAGGATGGAGCGTCACGTCCAGAATGCTCAGGCCGTTGCCGAGTGGTTGGTAGCTCGAGACGAGGTCGAGGAGGTGTTCTATGCCGGTTTGCCGTCATCGAAGTGGCACGCCGCAGCCGAGAAGTACACCCAGGGTCGCGGCGCCGGGTCGGTTCCCGCCTTCATCATCAAGGGTGGGCTCGATGCCGGTCGACGTTTCGTCGACGCCCTCGAACTGCACAGCCATGTTGCCAACATCGGCGACGTCCGTTCCCTGGTCATCCACCCGGCATCGACCACCCACAGCCAGTTGACGCCAGAAGAGCAGGCGTCAACGGGTGTCCACCCCGGGCTGGTTCGCCTCTCGGTCGGCATCGAGTCGCTGGACGACATCCTGGCCGACCTCGATTCCGGCTTCCGAGCGGCCAAGGAGAGTCAGTAGCCACTCTGGATGTGTAACGGTCTATGTGCATGTATGCACCATTTGGCCGGCTCGACGTGTCATCCTCGTGGGCCCGGAAACTGTCCTGGTTTCCGGGCCTACCGGGTCTCGTCAACGTCGACTACCCGATACAGAGATTTGATTGAGGAGACTCCAAGTGCCCGATTGCCCAGCCCCCGACGGCTCGAGCGAACGCCAGACCTCGTTCGACGGCCCCTTCGACATGTGCATCGATCCAGGCAAGACCTATTCGGCCGAGATGGTAACCAACCATGGGACGCTCACCATCGCTCTCGATCCCGTTGCTGCCCCGAAGACGGTGAACAACTTCGTCTCGTTGGCCCGCTACCACTACTACGACGGTTTGACCTTCCACCGCGTAATCCAGGGCTTCGTGCTCCAGGGGGGTTGCCCCGAGGGCTCCGGTCGGGGTGGACCCGGCTACCGCTTCGAGGATGAGCTGCCGAAACCTGGTCGGTACGAGCTGGGCTCGCTGGCCATGGCCAACGCCGGCCCCAACACCAATGGCAGCCAGTTCTTCGTCATCAGCGGCCCAAGCGGGGTCGGCCTGCCACCCCAGTACTCCCTGTTCGGCAAGGTGGTGAAAGGGCTGGAGCACGTCGATGTGATGGAGAAGGTCCAGACGGGGCCCGGCGACAAGCCCGTCGAGGACATGATCATCGAGTCGGTCACCATCACCGAGTCCTGATACCGAGTCCCGAATTCGAGTTCTGGTAGCCGAGGTTCACGACCTAGAATCGGGTCGTGAGCCGGAAGACCTTCACCGAAGAAGAGCTCAGAGAGCGCCTGACACCCCAGCAGTACGAGGTGACCCAGCGGGCGGGGACCGAGCCTGCCTTCAGCGGTATCTACTACGACGCCAAGGACGATGGTGTCTACCGCTGTGTGGTGTGCGACGAGGAACTGTTCTCGTCAGAGACCAAATACGACTCGGGATCCGGCTGGCCCAGCTTCTACCAGCCCATCGATCCGGCCAAGGTGGAGACCCACGAGGATCGCAGCTACGGGATGGTCAGGACCGAGGCGGCCTGCGCCACCTGCGGTGCTCACCTCGGCCACATCTTCCCCGATGGCCCTCGCCCCACGGGCCAGCGTTACTGCTTGAACTCGGCCTCTCTGGCACTGGATGCAAACTCGCAAGATTGAGCCTTGCGAGGGCGGTAGGGTGAGCGCCTTCGCACCCGCTAACTGATCCGGAGAGACCAAACATGTCCACTGGTCGAATCGCCGCCCGCGTCGCATCCATCGCCCCGTCGGCGACGCTGGCCGTCACCAACAAGGCCAACCAGCTCCGAGCGGCAGGAGAGCCCGTCATCGGCTTCGGGGCCGGTGAACCTGACTTCCCGACGCCTGACTACATCGTCGAGGCCGCGGTCGAGGCGTGCCGTGATCCCAAGAACCACCGCTACAGCCCAGCCGGTGGGCTGCCGGATCTGAAGGCGGCCATTGCTGTCAAGACCAAGCGTGACTCCGGCTATGAAGTCGACCCCAGCCAGGTGGTGGTGACAAACGGGGGCAAGCATGCTGTCTACAACGGCCTGGCCGGTGTGGTCGACAAGGGTGACGAGGTGCTGATCCCGACCCCGTTCTGGACGACCTACCCCGAGCCTGTCCGTTTGGCTGGTGGTGTCCCGGTGCCAGTCGAGACCACCATCAGCTCGGGCTTTCGGGTCACCGTCGATCAGCTGGAGGCAGCCCGCACCGACAACACCAAGGCCCTGATCTTCGTCAGCCCATCGAACCCATCGGGTGCTGTCTATCCCCGGGATGAAATCGAGGCGATCGGCCGCTGGGCCGTCGAACACGGGCTGTGGGTCTTGACCGACGAGATCTACGAGCACCTGGTCTATGACGACAATGAGTTCCATTCCATTGCGACCCTGGTCCCGGAGCTGGCCGACACCTGTGTTGTGCTCAACGGGGTGGCCAAGACCTACGCCATGACCGGCTGGCGGGTCGGTTGGCTACTGGCCCCGCCCGACATGGCCAAGGCCCTCACCAGCCTCCAGTCTCACCAGACCTCGAATGTGGCCAATGTGGCCCAGATCGCCGCTCTGGCTGCCGTGTCCGGTGACCTGAGCGCCGTCGACGAGATGCGGGCCGCCTTCGATCGTCGCCGCAAGGCCATGTTCGGCCTCCTGTCCGGCATGGATGGGGTTGAGTGCCTGGCCCCCCAAGGGGCGTTCTACGCCTTCCCCTCGATGGAAGGCGTGCTCGGTCGTACCATCGGAGGGACCAGGATCGACACCACCCTCCAGCTGGCTGAGGTGGCCTTGGAACAGGCCAAGGTGGCTTTCGTCCCCGGCGAGGCCTTCGGCAGCCCAGGCTATGCCCGCTTCTCATTCGCT
>JAAETV010000416.1 GCA_024227975.1 Actinomycetes bacterium | reverse complement strand
GTTGGTGGCGCTGGCCGACAGGACGCTCTCATAGTTGTCGAGGGTGACCCGAGTGCCCGTGTTGTCGGCCTGGAATGTCCACCAGCCACTATTGCGTTGGGCATCACGAGGGCGGAAGGAGTTGATGGCCAACCCGATGGTCGGGACCAGCCACAAGATGGCCATGGCCCACATCGGGACTCGGCTCAGGGCCGAGTAGAGCCGTTCGGTCGGGCTTGCTCCGGGCCCGGATAGGGATGCAGCCATCTCATGCCTCCTTGGTCAGCCGGTAGATGTTCAAGACCATGATGGGGAAGATGCCCACGAAGAGGAGCACCGCCAGGGCGGCCCCGATCCCTCGGTTGCTGAAGAGGAAGGCTTGTTCGAACATGGCGTTGGCCAGTACCTGAGAGCCAAACTGCCCATTGGTGGTGACCGCCACAATGTCGAACACCTTCATCACATTGACCATGATCGTAGTGGCGACGACGCCGACCGTTGGCAGGATCTGGGGGATCGTGATACGCCAGAAGATCTGGCCGTCGGTGGCCCCATCGATCTTGGCCGCCTCGATGAAATCGCCGGGAACGGCCTTGATGGCGGCTGACAGGATGACCATGGCGAAGCCGGTCTGGATCCATATCAGGATCACCATCAGCCAGAAGTTGTTGAACGGGACACCCTGAACGAAATTGACGGCCAAGGGGCGGATGGCGCCGTCGTCGGCGATGGAGTAGCCCCCGATCCCATCACCCAAGGTCCTCAGCCCGACCCAGAGAGGTATGAGGGAGACGGCCATATACAGCCCGGCCGCTGCGGGTGAATTGGCCAGGGCCTTGACTCCGGCATAGATCAGAGCGGCAGCGGCGGCGAGGAAGATGCCACCGATGATGACCTTCCCGGCACCCCAGCTGGTGGTCTGTGAACCGAGCCAGACCCAGATGGCGTTGAACACCCCGGTCTGGTTCTTCGAGATGTCGCGGGCTTGGTACATCATCAGCCGCCAGATGATGGACGCTCCGACGAAGGAGATGGCCATGGGCATGAAGACGAACGATTTGGCTACTGACTCGAATCGAGCTCCGTCAGCCAGCTTGGCGATGGTCAGCCCCAGACTGGTCGACAGCAGGGTGACGGCCAGAACCCACCAGAGGTTGTTGATCAGGGTCCCCCGTAGATGGGTGAACAAGGCAAAGGAAAAGAGCCCAGCCGCGATCAGGAGGGGCAGGACAGGGGCACCGACGAAGTTCACCCGCTGGCCAGTCTCCCGACCCAGGAGGAAGGCTAGGACAACTCCTACGATGGCGAAGAATGCAACCCAGGGCAGTAGGGATGATCCACCCCATGGGAAGATTGAGGTGCTGGCCTCGGTCGCTGAGGTCAGGAGGTCGGGGAACTGATCGGCGTTGAAGTTGTCGGCATCGGTGAGCACCGTCTGGTAGTTGTCCAGACCGACGAAGCCGTCGACGATGTTCTCCGAATCGTCTTCTTGTAGTGAGAGCAGCAGGGTCTGGAAGGCGGGGATGACGAGGGTGACCGAGATGAAGATCAGGGCTGGTCCGAGAAAGAGCCAGCCCCGGCTCCGGTCGTCGATCCTGGCTTTCGTATTCTCGTCCGCCGGTTGGCTCATTCCGAGCCTGGCACCGATGAGTAGGCCGGCGACCACGAAGGCGACCGTTGTCTCGGTCTGGTTGGACAGTGAGGAGCCCTGGATTGCCCCTCCGAAGGCACCGAGGATCCAACCGATCCCAACCCCGCTCAATGCTCCGCGAACCAGGTCCGTCTTGCGGAGGTAGGCGAGGCCAGCCCCGACGGCGATGCCGACCACGATCCAAATGATCAGTGGGGTGCTGCGCATGGCCAGTTCGTAGCGGGTCTTGAGAGCGAAGGAGAGCACGAGACCGATTGCGACTCCAGCCCCGATCGAGAGTGCGAGCCGTTGGGGACGCTGCTCGAGACGAGATAGGCCGACGCTCACTGCGGCTCCCACCACTGCTCCGACCAGAGGCCAGAAAAGGTGACCGACAAGGGCGTTACCGATCCCGTCGGTGAACACCCCGGGCTCATCCCCATTGAACAATGACCCTGGTCTCGCCACGAGTCCGGTCAGCAACCGGTTGCCGTCCAGCACGGTGATGAAGGTCCCACCGATGATGGCCCCGATGAAGGCGCTGAACCGGGTGAAGTTCGCTCTGGCCTGGTTGAAGACCAGATTGGCCCCAACCCACAATGCGGTGAAGGCACCGACGGCAATCGCCACTCCCACCAACGTCGATATCAGTTTCGCCATACCCTCTTCCCCCTACCCGGAGACCCTACCTCAGTTTGTATCGCCCTGGAGATTAGCGAGGGCGCTGGCCATTGACCAGCGCCCTCGCTACTAATTACGTCATGGTGTCGACCCTGTTGGCCGACCGGATCACGACTATGGCCAGGAGGCGTCGATGGCCTCAGCGGCCGCAGCTGCGTCCTTGTCACCGTTCACGAAGGAGGTGCCTTCGGTCCAGAAGGTACCGGCACCGACGTCAGCCGGCATCAGGTCGGAACCATCGAAGCGTACGACCTCACCGTCAGCCAGTACATCGAGCATTGACTGCTCGAGTGGGGCGTAGAGGGAGGGGTCGGCCCCATTGACAGCCGACAGGAAGCCGGAGAGGGAGCCAGGGCCACCCTTGCGCTCGGCCTGAGCGGCCTGGCGGGCGTTGGCGTACTCGGGCGAGCCGAGGTACTCCATCACGGCCCAGACCTCGGGCCGATCGTCGAAGGCGCCAGCAAGAAGGCCAGCACCGAGGACCGGGCGGGTGTCGTCAACGGGTGGGAAGTAGAAGACGTCGACCGCACCGTCGGTGCCGTCGGCGAAGGCTGTGCCCTCGGGGATGAAGGCCGAGAAGAATGAAGCCTGACGGTGCATCAGGCAGTCACCGTCGACCAGGCCCTGGCCATTGTCACCGAAAGCGGTGGCCGCAATCGAACCACCGGAGGCAAAGACGGCACCGTCGATGCTCCACAGATCATTGATCTCGTTGAAGACCTGGAT